>JBLHGN010000032.1:0-20337 GCA_047616325.1 Lentisphaeria bacterium | reverse complement strand
GGAAGCTGGCCAATGGGCGTTACGGCCGCTTCGGTATCCCATTCAATATGCAATTTCCCATCAAAAGTAGCCACTTCAATCGGGTTGTTTTTTGTGCCATCTGACGAGGAATTTCGTTCACCCAATGTGTGAGTTGTTTCGAGGCTATTTGTCATGAAATATTTCTTTTTAATTCAAGGTGTTAGGCTATTTTATACTTGCCCGTCAAAATTTCAACTGAGTTTTCTAGGTTAAACGCTACTGAAGCTGTGCTGCAGTAGGGAATACGCAGTAGTGCAAACGTTGAGCCGAGACCCCAAAAGCCCATGCCGTGTCGGCGCTTGTTAATTATTTCCTGCTGTTGTTGCGGCAGTGCCAAACCGTTAATTTCGACAACATTATCGAGCATGCGGGTGAAAGTGGCGATGACTTTGCGGTACTTGTCCCAATTAAAATGGGCCTGTTCGCTGAATGGTTGTTCAACGCATTGAGTGAGGTTGATAGGGCCTAGTAGGCAGCTACCGTAGGGTAGAAGAGGCTGCTCTCCGCAGGGGTTAGTGGCGCGAATGTGTTTGCAAAACCAGTTGTTATTCAGTTCGTTAACGCGGTCTATTAGAATAAAACCCGGTTCGGCAAAATCGTAGGTAGACGCCATAATTAGGTCCCACAGGTGCCGCACGGTATGGTGTTGTAAATGCGACAGGCCACCAACCCATGTTCGTTTTTCACAAGCGCTGCACCTTGCGTCTCGCCTGTTTTATCGCGTGCACCTAATTCGCTATAAGCGTGAAGATCTCGCCATATGACCTTGCTACCATCGTCGAGGTCTATCTATTCACTGGCCAAATTTTCTCGTGTGATGGGAAAGCACAAGGGCCATGGTTGGTTGTGCTTAACCGCTTCGACAAACTCGTCGGTAATGAGCAGCGACAAATTAAACTGGCGCAGCCTTCCTAGCTCGCGTTTTGCGCGAACAAATCCTAATACGTCGGGGTGAGTCACATCAAAGGTGGCCATCTGCGCGCTGCGTCGGCCACCCGCAGACGACAAGGTAAAACACATTTTGTCGAAGATATCCATAAACCTAAATGCCTTAGTTGAACCTACTGCGTCTGTCTAATGAACTGAATTTAAAGCGTTTTTCACTTTTTTTGGCTGCCCCCGTAGGGTGACTACGAATTTGCCAAAAACAAGCAAAAATTCGCTTTATATTCAACACATTAGTCATCCTCGCTACGACCCAACTAAGGAATTTAGGATAAACGAAAGTGGCCCAGATGTGTTGGCGCCTGCGCCAGACACGTAAGTGCCTTTGGGTCGCAGTGTTGAAAACTCATAGCCAATGCCGCAACCAGCTTTTAGAGTTAAACCCGTTTCCCGATTTTTTTCTAGGATGCTCTTTATAGTATCGGGAATGGTACCCAACACCGTGTAGTTGATGGTCGAGGTGGCGCGCTTATAGTGTCCTGCGCACTCGCATTGGAAATAATGCGCCCAGCAGGTATCGCGCCGTTGTCCATCGCCCACAAAAACGACTTTTCTGAACTTGACCGCTGGGCTTTTTTTTCGACGGCGGCGAGTGCAGCGGCAACACGAACAAACGAGGCGTGCATATCACTATCAATAGGCTTGCCGCCCTTGTCGCTTAAGCGGTACTTTTTATCCCAAACGTCGAACGAGGCCGACTGTAGAGGTATTTTTTGTGCTGTGTAGGACAATTCGCATAAAGCGAGCCTCTCTTCTGCGTATAGTCTTTACGGGGCTACTCCTTCTATTTTCCTCCCGCCTTCTGAGTGCGCGCGTACAGGAAGAAAAACTAACAGCCCTTATTATCTATCGTCGGTATACTGCGTCACACGCACTTCGAGGAATCGCACGCTGGCCATGCAAGGGTGTGTTTGGTTGGTGATGATGTGATTGAGCCCTCGAAAATTTGTCTCGCCACAGTCCTCTTGCTAGCACTCCCTTTTCAGTTGCTAAATACGCCAGAAGCGTGCGAGGTGAGAGTTCTTGGCGATAAAGATTACATTCTTGTCGCTGAAATTATGCGCAGCAAATTCACTTTGGTTATTTGCAATGGCTGTGAAAAATAAAAAAGTAGCGGCCGTAATTTTGCGAAGAGTAGACGATTGTATTGGTTTTGATGTGAGCGTGAAGCTGGCACGCGCTAATAACATTAGTTTTAGTTCGGCCATGCTCGAATTGGCTTTAACTGCGGAGGGTTTGCATGACTAAGTTATATAAGCGCTCTCACGCCTTACAGTCGAAATTATTGTGGGTAATTGTCGTTGCATTTTTATTGGGGATAGCCATTTCAGCTATTATTCTATTGCTGGCGGGTAACAGTATTGCGCGTACAGCAATGATAGACAGTTTGACCACAAAGGCAAAAATAATTGCCGATCAATCTGCAGTGGCCTTGGTTTTTATTGGCCGCGATAGTGCGCAACCTAATTTGGCAACTGGCAATAGTATCGCAAACATCGATCATTTGTGTCTTTATGAGACCGAGGGCAGATTGTTTTATTTTTATCTCAAAGAAGGGGACTGTGACAAAAAAAATCCTCAAATAGAAAGTTTATCTGCAATTAGTGTCCGGCCATAAATGGCTCGTCGCGAGCGGAAATTAAAATGGACAGATTTGCATCACTAGATACATGCGTTTGCTTATTGCAAACAACTACAGCTAGTGGTGTGAAGATGCCCGTTTTAATTGCACCGCTGTAGGGTCCTATTTTGCCATTATTGCCTTGGCGCACAATTTGGGTTTGTCCGTAGTGGCCGAAGGTGTAGAAATATTGGTGCAAACAGATATGTTGGCGCTCAGTAACTGCGAATATTTACAAGGCTATTCTTTCGATTGCCCCATGCCCATCAAAGATTTACTTGCTCGCTGTGGGCCCGCCGTTGTATGAAAGTTGCGCACAAGCTTTGAGGCTAAACTAATCGTTGCTGCAGATTGATGTCGCATATTTCCAGCCATCTTAAAATGCCTGCGCTGAGATATTTTTGTTTGTGAATTACACAATAAAATTTTCGCGAAAAATCTCTAGCAGGAATGGCAAGGGGGATTAAGGTGCCTCGATCAAAAGCGTCTTTGAGCGCTATTTCCGATAAGCATGAAATGCCCAGCCCTTTTTCTACTGCGCGCTTAATGGCTTCGGTGTGCTGCAATTCTAGGGTGATATTAAGGTGAGAGCTAAGGCCGCTCATGGCGCGATCGAAGGTTTGGCGAGTGCCAGAGCCCTGCTCCCTTAGAATCCACGGTGTGTTTAGCAAATGCTGGTCTGTGATGGTTTTTATGTGGGCCAGGGGGTGGTTGGGGGCGCAAAAACAGGTGAGGGAGTCTTCACGCCAAGGCATTATCAGTAAATCTGGGTGGTGAAATTCTCCCTCTATCAAGCCCAAATCGTTATCAAAATTTAGTATTTGCTTTGCTATGGTGGAGGTATTGGCCACCTCCAGCTTTACGCGAGTATTACTTGAATATGTCATATATTGGTGAATAAGCTCTACGCACAAATAATTGCCAATGGTCAGCGTTGCGCCAATTTTTAAATGCTCAATGCTTTTGTGTTGCTTGAGTTCGTCTTCCAATTCTTGCGCTTGGGCAAATAGCGCTTCTGCTCGCACGCGCACGCGTTCGCCGGAGGCGTTAGTTTGCAGGCGTTTGCCAACTCTATCAAATAAACGCACGTCAAATTGACTCTCAAGGTCCTTTAGGGCGCCGCTAGCGGCTGATTGCGACATTTTGAGGTGTTCGGCTGCTTTGGTAATGTTTTCAAAGTGAGTGGTAGCTAAAAACACTTCTAGTTGGCGTAGGGTGTATTTCATTTTGTGTCTCGAGCACTGGAGTGTGTGATTGCTTATCTGAAAAACAGATTAATCTTATCATTATTTCCTGTTTTACGGATATAGGTGGTGAGTGTAGAGTGTTGTTCAAGTTAATCGACATCTTGTAAATCGACACATTTGGGAGTGAAGTTGTGAGTACCTTATTAAAAGAGCGGGTTATTGATGTGCACCACTGGACCGATACGCTTTTTAGTTTTACCACCACGCGCGACCCCGGATTTCGCTTTCGCAATGGTCACTTCACTATGATGGGGCTAGAGCAGGAGTCGGGGCGCCCGCTCCTTCGTGCCTACAGCATTACAAGCGCCAATTATGAAGACAAACTTGAGTTCTTCAGCATAAAAGTGCCGGGTGGCCCACTCACCTCTCAACTTCAGCATGTTAGGCCGGGCGACGAGGTGGTGATCAATAGCAAGTCTACTGGCACGCTGGTATCCGATTCACTGTTACCGGGTAAGCATTTGTATTTGATCAGTACTGGAACGGGCTTGGCGCCCTTTATGAGCATTATTAAGGACCCTGAGGTTTACGAGCTGTACGACAAGGTGATTCTAACTCACGGGGTGCGCCACGTTTCAGAATTGGCCTATCAGAACTACATCGCTCAGGAATTGCCGCGAAATGAATTTTTTGGTGATATGGTTCAGCAAAAATTGCTCTATTACCCCACTGTGACCCGCGAGGCCTATAAAAATAACGGTCGGCTCACCGATTTAATACAATCGGGCCGATTGACTCGCGACCTTGGTTTAAGTGACATCAATCCTGAAAACGATCGTTTTATGATGTGTGGCAGCCCCTGTATGCTCAAAGACGTGTGTGCCATTCTAGACGCGAAGGGCTTTGACGAGGCTCGCGGTGGCAAACTCGGTCACTACGTTATCGAGCGTGCCTTCGTCGAAAAGTAAATTGAAAGCAGAAAAGTGGTTAAACAAAATTGCTCGGCGTCGCCGCGCACGGTAAATAGCACCCGTGTGTCATTTGATCTTCCATGAACACAAATATCCGCTGCCCCAGGTGTTTTGGCGTAGCCTTGCACTAACCGCGCAACGGCCGCTTGCGATCGCTTGTAAAAGCTTGTTACTATCGGTGCCCCATCCGCGGGCACCAGTCCAGCGGGTCTTTCGCAGCAAAAAATAAATAACAGAAGCACTTAATATGTCGACAACTTTGTTGTTCTATAAAAACCCAGTTTTACTCGACAAACAGAAACACAAAAACCTAAAACTTAAAAAGTTTGACCACTTGGAACATGCTCAAGGTGTCAATACGGTTCCCGTGGCCGGCTTTGAGTATTTCCCCTGTAGCCGTAATCATCCGGTAGTGTTTGTTAAAAATTCGAAAGGTGAGTTTATATCCGTAGCCCTGCTCTCGTTTACGGCCAATAGTCACAATTTGGGCCGCCAGTGGGAGGGCGTTTATGTGCCTTCGTTCGTGCGACGCTATCCGTTTGTACTAGAAAACAGCCAGCGCATGGTAATGTTTGATGCCGATGCTCCCCATTTACAGGAAGACGAGGGCGATGCCCTGTTTGACGAGAATGGTGAGGCCACTTCAACACTGAACGACGTGTTGGCATTTATCGAGAGCGTTGAGCAGGGTTACAAACTCACCGAAACCTATATTCAGGCACTGAATGCCAAAAAACTATTGCAGCCATTCAAAGGCAGCATAAAATTTACCGATAGCACACTTAAGCTAGACCATCTCTATGTCGTAGACGAAAAGACGTTTTACGGCTCGCTTTCTGATGAAGAAATTGTGGATTGGTTCAAGAAGGGCTGGATAGCCTGGACTCACGCACACATTCACTCCATTAGTGCAATCTCCGAAGTGGTAAGACGTTTGCCCAAGCAAAAGCCTCAGCCGGTATAAACAGACCAAACGCTACTTACACTCATCACTTTTTTTCTCAAAAGGCCAGCGAGAACGCTGGCCTTTTTGTATCGCGTCTCAAATTTCCTCATAACCCGCCCCAAAAACCATTAAAAGACCCCCCTGTGTGGAGCCTGCCGTAAGTGCGGTTATAGGTTTTAAAGTTTTAGGAGAAGATCGATCTGATTGAATCCAATTATATTATCTAAACTGTTTAGTGAGGCAGCGTATTTTTTAATTATGCCATTTGATTTGGCAGAGCCGCGATATTTAGTCGTAGGTATACAATTTCCCAGGCCAACAAATAAACGCAATACGCAGTATTTGATGGTTGGAGAGCGTAGTGAGAGAGACTCGCGCGCGCTGAGTTTGGGCAATAGTTTGGCTTCTGAGCGGGTCAACAAGCGCCGAATTGTCGGCAAACCTAAGAGTTAACCAAGAACGTATGACTAGAATATCTGACAACATTCTGCCGCCCACGGATACCAGTCTTGATTATTCGTGCTGCTCTAAGTCGGGTGACGGCGAATTACACCTGAGCACTGACACCGTTAACGTGAGTCAAGCCAAGATCAAAGACTTCACGCATGAGGAGGTGAATGCTATTGATGACTCAAAACTAAGCCACAGTGTCGAAGACCACCTGGTTCAACACACTAATGTTCACGAGGCACTCTTCAAACACTTGCCTATTGGCATTATTTTTCAGAAAAATAACGGCATGATTACCTTGGCTAATCCGGCCGCCCAAAAAATACTGGGTTACAATGAGAGGCAACTAAAAGGAATAACAAAACGTTCTTTTCCGTGGAAAACCTTCGATAAAAACTGGGCTCCATTTCCCTATCCAAAGCATCCGGGGGTCTTGGCATTGGCAACGGGAAAACCTCAGCGCGGCATTGTAATGGCCATGGTAAGAGATAGTGGTGACACCCTCTGGATTAAGGCTAACTCAGAAATAGTGGTAGACGCCATAACGGGAGCGCAGCGTGGTGTATTGACCAGTTTTTCTGATATTACCGAAGAGCGTAATATTAATATCGCACTTAAATTCATCACCGATAGATCTCAGATAGCCATAGAAAGTGCCGAGATGGGTGTGTGGGATTGGATTCCTGATGACTCGCTGATGATTTGGGATAGGCGCCTGTTTGAACTGCACGGCTACGGTGAGCACTGCCAGGCCACTGCAGAGGAAGTCTGGAGAAAGTCGCTACACCCCGATGATGCCACTATTGTTAAAAAAATCCTTAGGGATTTGGTGAAAAATCCAGGCAACCAAAAACTCGATTACCGGGTAATCTGGCCAGACGGATCCATACACCATCTGCGTTCGCAGGCCCGTATTATGAAAAACCACGAAGGCACTGTGAACCGAATTATTGGCGTCACTCACGATATTACGCGGGACGTACTGGCGGAACAAAAATTATGGGACTTGGCATATAGAGATGCCTTGACTGGGCTATTTAGTCGCGCAGGGCTTAGTTTTCGCCTGTCTCGCTCTGTTGTGCGCGCCATCAACCGCAAATCGCCTTTGGCGGTGATGATGGTAGGTTTGAAGCGCTTCAAAGAGGTGAATGAAAACTACGGCATTTCAGTGGGCGATCAAGTGCTTGGCGAAGTGGCGCAGCGTATGAAGTTGATAATCGGCGACAACGACACCCTGTCGAGGGTGGGCGGTGACGAGTTCGTATTGGTGTTGGAGTCTGGATGCTCGCCGGAGGCAATAGAGGACTTTGCCGAGAGATTCAAGCGCGAAGTGTTGGCGCCAGTGTACCTGGACCAGGGTTTGGTGGTGACTTTGGATGCCGCTATTGGGGTAAGCTTTTCCCCCGACAACGGGCGCGACGCGGTCACCTTGCAAGCTCGTGCTGGCATGGCCATGCACCACTCAAAAATCCAAAATAGGTGTGTGTTATACAACGGTAAAATGTCGGAGGAGATTGCGCGTAAATACCACCTAAAATACCAGTTGCAGCACGCGGTCAAGTCGGGCGAATTCCAGTTGTACTATCAGCCGATTGTCGATTTAAAGGAACTTAAGGTCGTCGGTTGCGAGGCGCTTATCCGCTGGAAGGATGGCAGTGGTAAGTTTGTTTCGCCGATGGAATTTATTCCTGTGGTGGAGGAAAGCGGTTGGATACAAGAATTGGGTTCGTGGATAAATTCTACTGCAGTCAAGCAATGGAAACTTTGGCAAACACTGGAGCCAAACCTCGAGTATGTTTCGATAAACGTATCGCCCCATCAACTTGAAAACCCAGAGTTTGTAAACGAATTGGTGGAGCTGATAGACGAACATCAAGTAAAGCCTAATAATATCCAACTGGAAATAACCGAAGGCACATTTTTAAAAGAGTCACTAAACGCCGACAGCGTGTTAAAAAAACTGGCTGACTACGGGTTCCGCTTGGCCATCGACGATTTCGGCACAGGCTATTCCTCGCTCGCTTATCTCAAGCGGTTTAATGTTGATGTGATCAAAATTGATAGAAGTTTTATCATCGATATCGAAACCGATCAGTCCGATCGCGATATTGTGAGCGCCATATTGGCGATGAATAAAAAGCTCGGCTTTAAAACTCTGGTGGAAGGCATTGAAACCGACATGCAAAGTACTATTATTTGTGAACTCGGTTGCGATAGTGCCCAGGGCTACCTATATGGACGGCCGACCTTCGCGGATGAATTCGCCGAATTGTATATCAAAAATAATACGCTTGGGGTTCAGCAGCTCGCAGGTTAGTTAAGGCTATTAGTTTGCTAATCGCAAAGGCTATTTGTACGGATCTTATAAACCAATAAGGCTGCACTCGGCGAGCGTGACGAGAATGTGACGTGATTGTGCAGCCTATTGCGAATCGACAGAATCAATAGTCTGGGGAGTAAATGAGTTGTCCGAGTTGCGTTTCAAAATCGGCCGGCAGTGGCCTACCTAATAGATCGTTCTGCTCGGCAATTTTTGTCACCCTCAGCGCTATCTTAAACGAGACGTCGCGGATTTCCTTAAGCGGCGGATAGAGACAGCCCTGTTCTATTTGATTTTCCGACACGCTTTGTGCCAAGGTCTCGGCCGCGCCAATCAGCATGTCGTTGGTAATGCGTTTTATGCCGGCGTGAATAGCCCCCAGCCCCAAACCCGGAAAAATATAGGCATTGTTGCCCTGACCTGGAACGCGGATTTCTCCGTTTATATGCACCACGCCAAACGGACTGCCGCTGGCAAAAATGGCACGTCCATCGCTCCACTCATAGGCCTGCTCTGCGGTGCACTCGGCGTTCGATGTTGGATTCGATAAGGCAAAAATTACCGGGCTGCTATGCGCCTGGGTCATGGTTTCCACCACTTCCTGGGAGAAAATGCCAGCACGTCCAGTGGCTCCAATCAATACGTGTGGTTGCAGAGTCTTAACCGCATCGAGAAAACTCATTTCATCCATATCTGCAGCAAACGCTGCGACGTGAGATTTAAGTACGGCCCGGTGTTTGGTTACCAGACCTTTGCTATCGGTGAAAAACAAGCGCGCGTTGGCTTGGGCTTCGGTGAGGCCTTCCAGTTGCATGGATTTCGATAGTAAGTGTCCAATTCCCGTTGCCGCCGAGCCGGAACCGCAAAATAAATAATGCATTTCACTGAGTCGTTTTCCGTTAATTCTAGTCGCAGCAAACAGGCCAGCCAGTGCCACCGAAGCCGTACCTTGAATATCATCGTTAAAACACAGCAGCTGATCGCGATAACGCTCCAGCAAACTTACCGCATTGTCGGTGGCAAAATCTTCAAATTGTAAAAGAGCTCGCGGGAAGCGTTTTTTTACCGCCTGTACAAATTCGTCCACAAACGTCTCGTATTCGTCGCCGCGAACTCGTGGTTCGCGTATTCCCAAATACATGGGGTCGTTGCGATAGGCCTCGTTGTCGGTGCCTACGTCGAGCATTATAGGCATACAGTGTTCGGGGCGTACACCAGCGCACGCGCAGTAAAGTGCAAGCTTGCCGATGGGAATGCCCATGCCGTTGGTGCCCAAATCGCCCAGACCCAAAATGCGCTCGCCATCGGAGACCACAATCAAACGCACTTCCTCTTCCGGCCAATTATCGAGCAGCTCAAAAATGTGGCCTTTGTTTGCCAGGGAAATATAAAAGCCGCTGGTCTCGCGAAAAATACTGGCAAACTCTTGGCAGGCCTGTCCTACTGTGGGGGTATAAACAATGGGCATCAATTCTTCGATGTGATCTATAAGCAAGCGAAAAAACAAGCGCTCGTTACGCTTTTGTAAGGCGGCCAAGAATATATATTTATCAATTTCGGTGGTCTTTAGCCGGACATTTTTAAGCGAGCGTGCCACCTGTTGCTCAAGCGTGCTGATCACTGGAGGAAGTACGCCGGCGAGTCCCAATGTTTGGCGCTCTTCCAAGGTAAATGCCGTGCCCTTATTTAGTCGAGGATTGTTTAGGTGTTCTTGGCCTTGCGATGACATAGCGATTTCTCTTGTGGCGTAATTCTAAAATTGGAATGAATGGTGCGGAGGAGCCAATATGGCTCACGTGCGGCAATGAAAACGGATTCCTAATTGTAATAAAACGAGGCCTACTTAGATAGCGCTTTGACCGCGAAGAAAGGTTGAAAGATCTTCGGATGCCGCGACTTCGGGAATGGCGTTTATATTTTGTTGTAGTTCTTGAACCGCAGCGCCGAGTTCGCCGGAGGCGTCGTCGTTTAGAAATAGGCCAACCTGGCGAGAAAAGCGATCGATATGGAAAATAATTTCCTGTGCCATGAGCAGTACATCTTCCAACTCGCGATAGGCAAATGTGAGTTTTTCCTGTTCAACCTGCTCGAGCCAGCGCATGTAGGCTTCGTTTATAATTCCGCAACTGGATGTGGTGGATTTAATATGTCGAGCCATATTTTGCAGCATCAGTACCTTTCTGTTTTTATTCTGGGTGCCGACAGAGTGGCTAAAATTATTAGCGATTTCTACAAAGGTCATGATTTTTTGCGCCTGATCTTTCACTAAGGCAATAAGTGATGCTATTAAAGTATTCGGCACGGTGCAGTGCTCGGTGGCTGCAGTTAGGTTCATCAGGGATATAAGCGTGTCGCTCGAACGGCTCCCTTGTAATAATAGAGTCATTTTAAAAATTGGTACGAGGTCTCTTAGCGAGCGATTACGCGGTTTAAAATGTTTGCGATAAATCGCGTTGACAGTATCGAGAATATTTATTATGCGACCGAATGGTGCAAGTTGTTTGCCCATTTTACCCGAGGGGTAACCGGTTCCGTCGGGGTTCTCGTGATGCTCTAGTACGGCGCGAGTGACACTCTTATCAATATCGCTCACTTTTGCGCTCACCTTTTCCAGCAGCAGCTTCCCAATTTGTGCATGTTTTTGCATTTCGGCCCACTCTTCTGGCAGAAGTTTTTCTTTTTTGAATAGCACTTTGGGTGAAATATGTAAAAAGCCAATATCGTGAGAGAGCGAAGCGATAAAAATATTATTTAGCACTGCTTGGGAGCAATTTTGTTGCGTGAGAATAAGCGTCGACATCCATGCGCAAAAAAGTGATTGGTCAAACACGTCGGGCATCTGAATGGCTAGTACATTTAATTTTTGGCGAAGAAAATCAAATTGGCAGAAGGCTTTGATGCAAAGTGTTAATTTGTCGCTAATGTCTAACGAGAGGTGAATGCTTTGAAAGTGTTCATCGTTGGTAATAAATTGCTCAAATAAGCCAAAAATAATCTCTGCGTTAAATTCCTCTTCCAGCGCTATATAACTTTCAATAGGTTTGGCTAGAGGGTGTGCCTCTAGAATGTTCGCCGCATCGATATTTATGGCAGTACCGCGCGCCAACACTAAATTGCCTTGGGTATTTAATACATCTTCTTTAGTGACAACCGGTTGTATGTCATTGGCTTGTACTAGGTGGTCGACGTAAGCTGCCATGTATTAATTAACCGGTTGATCCAATTAAGGTAGAGGTGCCCTTAGTATAGTCGATGTTGTTAACGCTACAATTTGTTGATTCTGTGCCCCGTCAGCCTTCCTACCCTCCTTGGCGTGCAAAACCACTAAATTGCCACCTACTTTTTTAGATGCTTGCTTTGAGGCCTGGCACGGGTAGTGGGTTTGTTGCGCTAGCCTCATGAGTGTCAGGAATTAACCACTATTTTTATAGGGATAGACTTAAAGGCCGGTGTTTTACTGGCCCCATCGATGGCCTTGGGCACCAGTACATTGGCCTCTGGATAATAAGTGATAATATTGCCGCGGCGCACATCAAAGGGTTTTACGCTCACGCCAGACAGACATCCGGTGGCGCTAACCAGGTCGACCACCATGTTTTCTTTTAGGTTCATGTGGGTCATGTCGTCCGGGTTAATCAGCACAACATCGCGCCGCGTTTGGCCTCGGTAGCTGTCTTGTTCGTGATAGATGATGGAGTTAAACTGGCCTTCACTGCGCACGGTGGTGAGGTATAGCGAATCGCTGTCACGCGGCGGTAGGGTGTGGAAAATAAACTGTGCTTTTTGACTGGTGGTATTAAATGTGGGCTGGTGCAAAATTCGGCCTTCTATATGAAATTCCTCTGCGCTTGCATCGATGAGGCCTATTTTTTTAAAGCCGGGAACGGTGCCTTCTATTGTGGATCGCACCTTCTTGTGATTGCGCATAGCGCCAAAATCGAAACGCGTTTTATCGATCAGTTGCTCTCCGAGCGTGCAGATGATATCTGTTTCCGATTTCAGTTGAGGAAAGCGCTTTATGCCCCCGTCGCTCATGCGCACAAAATTAAACATGGACTCCTGCGTGGTGGCTTGGTCTTCTTCGTCACGCACTTTAATGGGCAGTATTAGCACGTCTTTGTCTACGCCATTCACGTGGCCGAGATTCAAGGTTGAATTGATATAGCATTTGAACGGAATATTATTTAACGCTCCCGTCGCAAACATGGTGTCGGGGTTGGAGGCCAAGAGGTTACCTCCAAGCATTAGAGCGACGTCTATCTTACCTTCGGCGGCGGCCTCCATGCAGGCCATGGTGTCCATGCCCTTGGCTTGCGGCAAATCTACATTCAATTGCGCCGACAGTTTTTGTTCTACCTCGGCCTTGAGCACGGGAGAGAAGCCCATCGAGCCGGTGCCCTGAATGTTGCTGTGGCCACGCAGCGGCAGTAAACCCGCCCCTGGTTTGCCCACCATGCCGCGGCACAGGGCCAGCGCCACCAGCGTTTGAATGTTGGCTACGCCGTGCAGGTGGTGGGTAAGGCCCATACTCCAAGACAACACGGCGTGTTGCGCTTTGCCATATTGCTCGGCTAGGTCTTCTATCTGAAATTGCGTGACTCCTGATCCTTCTACGATGTCTTGCCATTGGAGGGCGGCTACGCTTTCAGCATAGCCGTTAAAGCCTTGCGTGTTTTGTGCAATAAAATCCTGATCGCAAAGGCTTCGCTCAATAAGGGCTTTGATCATTCCCTGCATTAGGGCTATATCACCGCCGATATGAGGTTGAATATAGGTAGAGGCGATATTCTCGCCGCCTTTAAGCATGGATGCCAAATCGCTGGGTGATGCAAAGCGCACCATACCCGGTTCGCGAGCGGGATTAATGACAATAACTTTGCCGCCGCGGCGTCGGCATTTAATCAGTGTTTTTAAGTAGCGCGGGTGATTAGACGCGGGATTGGCACCAAATACAAAAATCATATCGGCCTTGCCGAGGTCGTCGTAGTCGATGGTGGCGGTGCTGGTGCCTACCGTCTCGCTAAGGCCCACCCCCGACGCCTGATGGCAGTAGTAGGAGCAATTGTTGACGTTGTTGGTGCCGTATAAGCGCGCCAACAACTGCAAACTAAACGCGGCTTCGTTAGAGGAGCGCCCAGAGGCATAAAAAAAAGTTTTATCTGGCGTGGTGGCTTTGTAGGCGGCGGCTAGCAAATCTATCGCCTTATCGTAACTGAGGGGTGAGTAGTGGCTGTCACCGGCTTTTTTATACAATGGCGTGGCCAATCGTCCCAATGCTTCAAGTTGGCGACCCGAGAGTTTGCTAAGGTCTGCGACTGAGTTTTCAAAAAAGAACTGGGCAGCTATGCCTGGGCGAATGTCGCTGGTGTGGGCTTGAATATTTTTATTGCAAATCTCTATACCTTTGCGCGTTTCGTTGTGCAAGCCACCCTGTTGGCCTCCGGTACCAAAGGCGCAAGCCTTGCAGGCATTTTTTGAGCGAACGCTGCGATAGAGATTAATGGGCCCAATGGCTGCCGCATAACTAAGCACGCTTCGTATTGCTTTAAATCCGCCGCCGATGATTGCCATATGGGCCTTTTAAGGTTGAGGGTCTGAGCGCAAATTACCCAGACGTAATGGAAAAAACCACTTTACCAAACTGCGGCGGTTGAGGCTAAGAGAATGTTCTAAAAGATCACCCTGAAAAAACGCGTGTGAATCAAGTACACTAGCGGCATGGAAAAACAGCCCTTATATATACTCAATCACACCTTCGGTTATTCCGAGTTTCGCGGACAGCAGGCCGACATTGTCGATGCCATAGTCGGGGGGAAAAACACCCTGGTGGTTATGCCGACCGGTTCGGGAAAATCCCTTTGTTATCAAATTCCGGCGCTTGTGCGCGAGGGCATGGGGGTGGTGGTCTCGCCACTTATCGCCCTGATGCAAGATCAGGTGAATGCTTTGCTTAAGCAGGGCGTGCGCGCCGAATTTCTGAATTCTTCGATGAGCGCCGGAGACGCCTACAGGGTGGAAAACGATGTGCGTAACGGCGCGGTGGATCTTCTGTACGTAGCCCCCGAACGCCTATTGCAGGCGCGTACCATCGAGCTGCTCAGCCAGTGTTGGTTGTCTCTTTTTGCCATCGACGAAGCGCACTGTGTCGCCCAGTGGGGGCACGATTTTCGCGCAGATTATTTGCGGCTCGAAATGCTCGCGCACACCTTTCCCACCGTTCCTCGCATTGCGCTCACTGCCACCGCCGATGCGCGCACCCAGGTGGAAATTGCCGAGCGACTTAATCTGGATAGCGATGCGTGTTTTATATGCGGCTTTGATCGACCCAATATTCAATACCGCATCACCCAAAAAAATAACCCGCGCAAACAATTGTTGGCCTTTTTGCGCGATGAGCAAAGCCAAAATGCCGGCATTGTTTATTGCTTGTCACGCAAAAAAGTGGAAGAAACCGCCGCCTGGTTGAATACCCAGGGGGTTGCGGCGCTGCCCTACCATGCGGGCATGCCGGCGAAAGATAGACAAAACCATCAAAATACCTTTTTGCGCGAAGAGGGTGTGGTAATGGTCGCCACCATTGCTTTTGGTATGGGCATAGACAAACCCAATGTTAGATTTGTTGCCCACCTCGATATGCCCAAGAGTTTGGAGTCGTATTACCAGGAGACAGGACGCGCTGGTCGCGACGGTGACCCCGCTACCGCGATCATGTTTTACGGCATGGAGGATGTAGTAAAGCTCAGTCAAATGGCCGCCAACTCCAACGGCAATGAATTGTTTAAGCGCCATGAGTCGCAGCGCCTCAATGCCATGCTCGGCCTCTGCGAAATGAACTCCTGTCGGCGTCAGGCCCTGTTGCGCTACTTTGGTGAAAATCTTGCCGAACCCTGCGGCAATTGCGACAACTGCTTAAATCCACCCATTACCTGGGATGCGACGCAGGCGGTGCAAAAAGCGCTCTCGTGTGTCTACCGCACCGGGCAGCGTTTTGGTGCGGCCCATGTTATAGATGTTCTGCGCGGCGCCGACACTGAAAAGACTCGCCAATTCTCCCATAACCAAATTACCACCTACGGTATCGGTAAGGACTTGGCCGTGGACGCCTGGCGCGCTGTGTTCAGGCAATTGGTAGTAATGGGGTATTTAGAATTGGATGTTGGTGGCTATGGCAGTTTGCGCCTCAGCGAAACCTGCCGTCCGCTTTTGCGTGGAGAAGAGCCGATTCACCTGCGCCAGGAAAATACCGTTAGCGGTAAAGCCAGTCACAGTAAAAAGTCCAAAACGCTTGCCGATATCGCCGAGGAAGATCTACCCTTGTGGAATGCTCTGCGCGCCTGCCGCAAGGCCCTGGCCGACGAGCATGGAGTGCCCTCTTACATCGTATTTAACGATGCCACACTCAAAGAAATGGCCTTACATCGCCCATTAAATGATACTGAGCTATTGTCGATAAATGGCGTGGGGGACAAAAAGCTGGAGCAGTTTGGCGAAGAGTTTTTAGATGTGATTCGCGAATTTGAATACAGTGGAACGTAGTTTTTTTTGAGCAGCCTTCTTTCAGCGGAGCCATATCAACTCGGCTGAAAGAAGAAGATTAATCAGCACTCAAAGTTTTTAGGTTTAAAGTACAGCAATCGCCGCCGCATAATTGGGCTCGTCGGCAATCTCTGCCACTTGTTCGCTATACAGTACTTTACCTTCTTCATCCAGTACCAGCACAGCGCGTGACAGCAAGCCTGCCAGTGGGCCGTTTTCGATCGTCACACCGTACTGCATGCCAAAGTCAGAGCGAAAGCTAGAGGCGTTCTCCACGTTATTCAACCCCTCTGCACCACAGAAGCGACCCAAAGCAAAGGGCAGGTCGGCAGAAATACACAGCACGCTAACATTGTTTAAGTTACTCGCCTTTGCGTTAAATTCGCGTACCGACGTTGCGCAAGTGGGCGTGTCGATAGAAGGGAAAATGTTGAGAATAACGCGCTTACCTTGGTAGTCCGAAATATTGATGTCGGCGAGTGTTGTAAGGGTAACAGCGACCGCAGGCGCTTTAAGTCCTACACTTGGCAAATCGCCGATGGTTGAAATGGGGTTGCCTTTTAATGTAATTGTAGCCATATTGTGTTCCAGTATTAATTTGCGTAGTAGAAATTGAGTGTGTAAAAAATTATATCTTTTAAAATCTATCGGCTCCATTCTTACTAGTCGATTCTCATTTAATTTCCCTTTATTAATTGGCGATATTTTCAACGCTGTAGCCACGCCTTTTTAACTGGTTAATTAGGCCATCGTCACCCACCAGGTGCAAAGCACCTAATAGTACCAGTTCTACACTCTTGTTCTTTAGCATGGTTTCAATCTTTGGCGCCCAGGCGTTGTTACGATTAGAAAAAAGTGTTTTATGGGTGTCGGGGAATTCCTTTTTTATGTCGACCATGGCAATGCGCTCCAGTGTGTCGTTATCACCGCTGCGCCACGCCTGTTTCATGTCTAAAATATCTTTTTCAATACTGCTGATTTCATCGAGAGTTTGCATAATTAATTCATCTTCCTTGCCCTCACCCATGTTAACGATAAATGCAAGTTGTTCTTCTGGTGTCTCCAGTTGCCCTAAAGGTTTTTTGTCTATGCCGCCTTTACCGTAAAAAATCGTTCAGCCCCGGCGTCGGCCTGCATGCCAAGACGCTGATACTCCAATACAGTTAGCGTGAGCGTTAGCCCAATGGGGGTGTAAAAGTTGAAATTGGCCAGTAGAAAACCACAGCTCTCACAATACTGCTGCATGGCGGTGTAGGTTTCTGGTTATATGGCTTGCTCTAGGGTGGTGCCGTCGTTAATGGTCATGGCCTTTAACGTCGCCATCTGAAAGGCCGGTGCCTGCAGTGCTTTGGTGTCGGTCTCCATTATGATGGCAGCAGACCCTTGATAAGATTCTGCAAAAGCGGTCGGCAGGGGATAGTCATCGGGTGCCAGCATATGGATCGTCGCAGCTAAAAACTGGTGGTTGTCGCCAGAGGATATTTTCCATGCCGGCGACTCGGCGTTAGCGCTTAGGCCTATGCTAAAGCATAATATGGCCAATAATGATGAGGTGATGCTTCGCTTCATAGAGCTGTCCTTGGTGTGTTTTGCCACTAGTTAATATGCTGATATTGTGCTGCTGTTGAGTGGTCACTGTGAGCTGTACCCTCGCGCATTAAAAACGCAGTACAGCAAGAATACACCTATAATAGAGCCCCAAAGGGGAAGGGCTAAAAGTAATAAACTTAGTGTGAGCAACACGGGCAATGGCCCGCTTAGTCGCTTTGCCGCCAATATCAGGGCGCCTCCGGCTAGGGCTTCAAGTAGCACAAGCAGTACCAGTTTTTGGCCCAGGGTGCTTACTTGGGTAATCACCCCAAAGGCCACGGCAAACGGGAGCAGTAACATAAGCACCAGCAATACCTTTGCGAGCCTTTTTTCGGCTCGGCTGCGCTGTTTGATTTCTTGGTTGATCTCCGCAGAATCTAAGATGTTGTCGACCGTCCCCTCGTGCAGTTGAGCGCCGCAGCGGTTGCAGTAACTGGCATCGTCGCCATAGGTTTGACCGCATTGTCGGCATTGAATCATTAATATGGGTGCTTATTGTGTATTGTTGAATGTTTATTGCTGAGAGATAAAACGATAGTGGCCACTAATCTTGTAGCTAAACAAGCGGTTTTCAAGCCTTGGGCCGCCGCCAATGTTGTGCACGATCATTGGCGTCGTGCCTCCATCGGCTAACTTATCGCTGACAATGCCTATGTGTGGCAGGTTGCCGGGTAGTTGCCAGGTCACAATATCTCCTGCGCGGTATTCGCTTGGTTTATCGCTAATGGTCAGCGCGTGGCCGTGCAGGCTAAAGAATGTTTGCAGGTTGGGAACGCGTCGATGGTCTATATTGGCATCGGGAGCCGTCAGCCCCCAGATTCGCTTTGAGGGGTAGAGATCAAAGTGCTGCAGCATGTCTTCGTGTACTTTCTGTTGTAGGTCTATTTTCAAGGCGCGAAAGGAGCGAATTACTACATCGGTGCAAACGCCAAAGTGAGCAGGAATATCGCCACCCGGATAGCCCATGGAAAAGTAGGCGCCATTGTAGATGATGGCGTGTTGGGTGCGTTCGATGGCTGCGTGAGACAAAGCCAGCGCGAAATCATCTCCAAGTGCAGCGCGACCGTAGAGTAAATGTAGAAGAGCAGCGCTGCAACAAACACATTTTTTGAGGGCCTTAATCATTGCTGCAAGCGTCCTTATAATTAACCATAGGGGAATAGTGTTGCCTAGTTGAATTTGCTAAAATTCTCCGTCAGATTAACGTCTATTTGTCAAGATAGATGCTGCGCTTAGGTCAGCCGTCAATGTGTTGACTAACGGGTAAAAAGTTCAAAAATAATGTGAGACTTTTTGTTTATAAGTATCACGATTGTGTACTTTTTTGGGTATATGGCGGCGTTTTTAGCTACTTTTTCTAAAAGAATAAAAATCTGTTATCTCAAAAAACTCTAAAATTAATATGGCGAAAACATTCTTTTGTGTATGGCTATTGTTGGAGTCGATCTTGATTTGACTGGCCTTTGTGTAAGTCTTTGAAAAAAAACAAAAAATATAGAGCTTATTTGCACGCCCAAAGCACTGTGACACCTATTTCATTGCTGGCATTTTCTTTTTGTCTCGTGACTATACTCCCCAGCGACAGACAAGCATTTGCTTTGTATCTGATCACTAAACTATTTTTTTATTTTGCTGTGCTGATACGGGGCATCTGTATTCGTGTTCGTTAGCGGTGATATCTGAATTTTTAAATGTAAGCTTAAAAATTCAATTATTACCATGCGGGACAAAAATTCGCCGCCATTGTAGTGCAGCAAATAAGCAACTGCCGTTACACCATAAACTATGGGGTAACGCTTTATTTTTTACTGATTATTTATTGGATGAAAATATGAATTGCTCTCTCCATTCCACGCTTAAAACCTTTCTCACCCGATCGGTGAATGTTCCCATTATTTTCGCCGCACTAGTTTTGGCAAGTTGTTCTTCCGGTGGTGGAGACGATCTCGTGGGGGGGGGAGGAGCACCCACACCTACACCTGTGGCATCGATACCAACGCCTACACCGGTGGTGGTAACACCCACCCCTACACCCACACCGGTTGTGGCAACACCAACCCCTGAACCTGTGGTGATGGATCAAGTGACCCTGAGCGGAAGCGTCAATAGTTTCCCTGATAGCGGGGTGCAAGTGAGTAAACCTCAGCGAAAAAATTATGCGCTGGGGGCCTATAAAACGGCGATGGCCGCCGGCACTCAGAAAGTATCTCTTGCCGGAGACGATTCAAGTTTCTCCAGTAGCGATATGGTGCCGACGCCGGCCCTCGTATCAATTTTCTTATTGTCCGACGTGGATTTTGAGAATCCCATCGCTACTGTACCCACCTTCGTGGACGGTGACGGAAATCAAACGTATGAAATAACGGTGGACGACGTTAGAGATTACTTGATCGGTCAGAACCTAGCATCTGAGGATGCTACCGAGCAAGAATTTGTCGATGCGTTTAGGGCTCTGGGTCAGTTGCAAGTGAGGGCTATGATTATTAAGGAAGACGAAAGTGGTGGCAAGACAGCGATCGCCATTCAATCGATTGCCGACCCGAACAACCTGGACGAAACCACTGGGGTGCCTGTTCCCGTGGTGGTCGACCCCATTGTACACAGGGTAGTTAAAGCGGTGGTGGATCAGATTCGCGATGCGATCTTATCCCTACAGGATCTTGGTTTGTCGGAAACCTTGGTCAACAGCTTGGCCGATGTTGTAATTGCTGAAGTGCTGGACGATATAACCCAAGTGATCGCCGACGCCG
>JBLHGN010000031.1:0-20581 GCA_047616325.1 Lentisphaeria bacterium | reverse complement strand
CTGAAGTCGATGACGATGTCGTAGCGCTCAGCAATGCCGATGGTGGGCAGTACACCTTCAGCGGCATAGTAGGAGTGCTCCATGATGTTGCCGTCGTTGGCCACCATATGGAAGGGAACAGGTTCACTCACCTGGTTAACCAGGGCAAGCTTGAAGTAGCGCGATACAGAGGCGTTCAAAATTCTGAACCGGTAGCGGCGTGCGCGCACTTCCATATAGGGCTTGTACAACCAGTTGACGGTCATGACATCGCCTATAAAGCCTTTGACGTTGAAGGGATTGAACCACAACTGGCCTTCGGTATCCCAGGCTTTTTCAGCCAGCAATAAGTTCACGTCATAGTCGCGGTTACCCCAGTCCTGTGCAGAACCAGAAGGTAGACGCAGGTTTACGCCGTCTTCGATGGATTCATTACCACGGTCAACTGCACTGTAATAGTTCATCATTGCCGCGTTGCCCTTGTAGACGTTCTGGGCGGTAAAGTCGAGCATGTGGTCGTGGAACCAATGGGTGCTCATGGTTTCGCGCCAATCACCCGCAAGTTTGGTAATACCGCCATTGCCGTCGGGTGAACCCGCACGTGGGTCGCTGGCATCCGTGTTGATGGAGTCGTGACCGGCAAGTGTTACGGGCCAGCGGTAGTCGTAGAACTGACCGGGGAAGAAGAAGGCGTTGGCATAGCCGTCGCTTTCAGCTGGGTTGTGGCCATTGTGTTCGTGGGTGGAGAGGGTGTGCAAACCAAAACCGCGGTTAGCCGATACGTCCACAGGTAAGGCATTGTGGTGACGCATGATGACAGGCTCGCCGTATTTTACATTTAACAGTTTGGGCGGAAAGGTACCGTCAAAGGTCCAAAGAGTTTCGGGTTCTTGAACGGGTAAATCAGGGTGAAACCTAACTTGAATACCCGCAGTAGTGCCGTCGAAGCCTTCCATGCCTGTGGTGTTGTGATACAAACCACCAGGACCAAATTCACCCCCAGTGTATCCGTGGGCCTGTTTGGCGTCGCGTAAACCGGTGTTGGTGCGTGCACCCGTTTGCGCGGTGCTGAAATAGGTTTTGGGCATAAACTCGTCCCAGCGTTGATGGGCCCAACCTTCTCCAGGTGGACGACCTTCGATGGGCGGCGTGTCCAGATCGCGACCTACATAGCTCTCGATCAGCGACTGCCATGGGTTAGCCATGGTGGTGTTGGCCCAGCGGGTTGGCGCAGGGTAGATGTCTTGAGCCAAGAAAACATCCAATGCATCTGAGTTGGGCATGCTATCGGCATCAGCGGGCGCAGGCAAAAATAGCGCTGTTTCGGGGTCTACGCTGGCATCGGCTAGAGCCGAAGGACCAAACTCTTCAAAGCGCAAGAATTTTTGTGTGAATGCTGTCGCGCCGAAGAGCGGGCTAGGCGCGCCGTTGGTAGGCACATCAAAGCGGTGATTGTCCTGCTGGGCTGTTTTAGCAATGGCGTTATTAGCGCTAACATCGTGCTCATCACCCATTTCACCGCCTTCAAAAGCACCTGCTGACGCCAGTTCGATATCGGCAGCCAGCTCTTCCATTTTCACTGCCCGCAGGCTTGAAAGATCCTCTTCTGGCGCAGGCGCAAGTGTAGGTGTAGGTGTAGGTGTAGGTGTAGGTGTAGGTGAATTGCCATCACCCCCGCAACTGGCTAGCGCGAGGACGCTAAGTACGAGAGTTATACGTGCCAGCAACGACGACGCTCTCCCCAAATAAAAAATATTTGACATAGATTTGAGTTCCAACTTTATAGATATAATAAAAAAGCAGTGATTGTTTTTTAACCGCCCTTTGATACTTCGGCACCGCTTGCATCGGTAACCGGCACCTAGAAGGTTATTTAAGACCACCGCAGCACGCCTAACAATGTGTGCTCATGAAATTCACTAAAAAATCTAATGATTCCACATATCTGCCCACTTTGGCATTAGAAAATACCAGTGGTCGTAAAACGATTCATTTTGCAGTGAGCAAAATTCATACCAAAACTGACTAAGCGCGCGTTAGTTCGACAAGAAGTTCGATATGCGGCGTATGAGGAAATTGGTCTAAGGGCTGCACTTCGACCACAGAAAATTTATGCAACTTGAACTCTTGAACATCTCGCACCAAAGTAGCCAGATCACACGAAATATAAAACACTTTTTTTAATTTCGATTTCTTATAAAAAAGACCTTCCTTATTTTTTATACCTTCGCGAGGCGGATCCAACACCAACACACTTGCTTCGGCGTACTTCGAACGAAGTTTTTCAAAAGCCCCCTCTAGAAATAGGTTCTGGCGCAGAGTTTTGACGTTCAAAAGCGACTTTTGCTTAACCGCATCAAGAGCCTCATCAACAGACTCTACCGCGACGATTTTTGCGAATTTTTGCGACGCAATCACTTGAGTAAAATTGCCAGACCCACAAAATAGCTCAATCACCGTGTTGCTTTTATTGATCACAGAAAGTTTGTTTAACAACCAACTTTGCATACGTAAATTTTGTTCTGAATTGGCCTGAGCAAAAGGTAAACGCTTGTCAATATTGATGTTTTCCGCGCCAACATCTTCGTTGATATCGATTGAAATAAGAGGTTTTTTCCTATTTCCTCGCCACAGCGGATTTGGCAAAAGTGTTAACAATTCCGACAGTGTTTGTCGATTTTTGTCACTAAGGACCAAGCAATCCTCAATTGGCGCCAATGTATTGGATTGACTACTAACAAAGCCCAGCTCCCGCCCGTTAGACTTAAATTGAGCACGATTTCTATACCCCATAACCTTGGGTGAGTGCCAAATTTCACGCACATTCTCAACACCCAAACGGCTGAAAGCTTTTTCGACACGCATTTGTTTTGCTTTAAGCTGAGCGTCATAAGACATAAACTGCCATGGGCATCCTCCACACTTAGCTTCTTCAAACCCATGGTGGGGGCAAGGGGCGGTAATTCTATCGGGGCTGGAACTAAGCAGTTCCACCAGCTCGGCACTGCCAGTACTCCCTTTTAATGCTTTAATTCTGAATTTAGCGTGCTCTCCAGGCCACACACCAGCCGCAAACATGGTGCGCCCCCGCGGGTGGGTGATCACACCGCGACCGTCGCTCACCAAGTCTTTTACGGTAGCCTCAAATATTGAATTAATCTTTTCCATAACAGGCCAGCCTCGTATGCTGTTCGTCGTTCTAAGGGGGTTATATTGTGTGTCGGGTTTGGCAACACAGCAATTAAGGTTTTGATTTTAAAGTAATTTTTTATCGTGGCGAGGTGTGATGCCACGGAATTCAAACAAGTAGCTCACAAACAAGTCAGAAAAACCACACGCGATATCGTTGCAACGGCTAGACATCATCACCCAAAATTGTTACTGAGAGGAAAAATGCTGGCCAATATCACTGTTATTTTTGGCAGAACGTCGGAGCGGCATTACGATTGGCAATCGATTAACTCAACATAAATCATACAAAACAGCTTGGCTTCATTATTCGGACACGACAAATTTCTAAATATTTTTATCCTTCCCTACCCTCTTTAGCTCGTCTATGCTTCCTAGCCTTACAAGCATTTTAAGTTTATATAGCCGGAAGAGCTCGCGGCTAACTCGTGACAAAGTCTGCCTTTGGCGCGGTACTTATCAAAGCCAGTTTCTGAGCACGGCTCAATTGTCGAATTGCGTATTCCCGCTGTGCCGCAAACGCACGGTTTTCGACTTGTTCTGAATATACCAATACCACTGGACGCCGCGCACGCGTATAGCGAGCACCTTTTTTGTCATTGGCATTATGTTCTCCAACGCGCCGTTTGAGGTCAGTGGTGATGCCCGTGTATAAACTGACGTCCGCACATTGCAATATATAAACAAACCAGTTCATGGCTACTCTTTTCATAGTGTTCTCAAAAAGCCATTACTAAATACGCACTCGCATTTTGACTGCGCTTAAAATGCTACACTTTAAAGGTCTGCCAAATATAAGCCCATCTCTTTATGATAAAACTGCGAGAAACCTCCGTTGACGGCACCGTTTAAGCTCCGCTTACACTCAGGAATCCAATCCCTTTTTTGTGCGAGCTTCTTCACTTTGGCCAGTTTATCGGCGCGAGCAATCGATATGAAAGTTGACCGCGTCCTAGTCAACACGCCCAGCAGCGGCACTGCGACCTGGGCAGCAGTCGACTTCCAACAACCCTTTGGCACGGTTCCCCTAGTATTCGCGCTTCCAACCAATGCCGGCAATCAACCCGCAACACTGCGTTTACGCAATGTCACCACCACGGGTTTCGAAATTGGCGTCAATGAGCCTGACGGCGCCGATGGCCAGACCGCAGCAATGACAGTGGATTATTTTGCCGCGGAACCGGGCACCTATACCTTTGCCGGAGCCACTCGGGTAATTGTTGGCTCTTATTCCACAACACGTAGGCAGGGGCGTAATGTTTCGGGAAACAGCTGGGACAGCATTAATTTCTCGCCCACATTTCCTACAGCGCCTGCCGTAATTGCACAAGTTCAAACGACCAACAGCCAGGCCACGTTAAACGCTGGTGTCATTGCCAGCCCATTTCTGGATGTGGCAATTAGAAATGTAAGCAATACCAGCGTGGACATGGCGCTTGAACGTGCCGAGACCAGCACGGGAGTTCTGGTAGCGGAAACCATTGGCTATTTGGCGATGGCCTCAGGCGATGAAGTTACCCTTTCAGGCGTCACAATAAAAGCGCAACTAAGTCCCGATAATATCAATGGCTGGGACAACGGGTGTTATTCCGTAAGCTACTCCTCGGCCTTTGCCTCCCCCCCTTTGGTGGTAGCCAGCCAAAACAGCCGCGACGGTAGCAACGGCGGCTGGGTGAGACGTTGCTCGCTTTCGTCCAGCAGCGTCGGTCTCACCGTGGACGAAGATCAAAGCAGCGATAGTGACCGCTCACACACAACAGAGCGGGCTGGGGTGCTGGCTATCTCCGCCCCCTTCCACGGAGCCCGCAATGGCCGAGATATGGAAGCGAACTCTGTGATAATTTCCGGCACCGGGTCGCAAACCGGTTGGACAAGCGTTGCATTCCCCAATGCCTTCAGTGCCACGCCGTCTATATTCGCGCTTGCTACCGACGAGGGGTCGCCCCCCGCTGCGCTACGCCTACGTAATATATCTATCAACGGCTTCGACATCGCCGCATTTGAACCATCCGGATCACCGGGGCAACACCCACAAATGACCGTGGACTACGTCGCTATTATTGCAGGCGAGCATACGCTGCCTAACGGCGATGTGTTTGAGGTAGGCAGTGTCTCTACCAACCTTTTCGCCGCTGGGCTCGGTGCTTCAACGGGCTTTGTCACCATTCCCTTTAGCGCGGGTTACAGCGTTACACCGCCTGCTCTCCTAGATATTCAAACAAATAATAATGAAGCCCTACTCGACCCGAACCAAATCTCTTCGCCCTGGATGACAACTGCGGTAGTTTTTAAAAATGCCAGTTTCATGCGCGCAACACTAGAACGTTCAGAGGCAATTAGCGGTAGCATTTCCGCAAGCGAACAGATCGCTTACTTTGTAATCGACGACGGCAGCAACAATCAACTTATCGCCACCGACGGCAACCCGGTGGACTACGAAATGCTGTTAACCGCAAACAATATTCGCGGCCACGACGATGGCTGCTTTAACACTAATTTTGCCGATAGCTATGCCACACCCTACGCGGTGGCTAGCCAAAACACTCGCGAAGGGGCCAACGGCGGCTGGCTAAGGCGCTGTAATTTGGAAGCAAACCGTATCGGTTTATACGTCGATGAAGATCAAGCCAACGATAGCGAACGCAGCCACACCAGAGAAACTGCCGGAGTTTTCGTTTTTTCCCGCGCCTTCGAAGCGGAATTTAATACTATCGACCACTACAGTGTTTTTCACAGTGGCAGCGGCGTCACCTGCGAAGCTGAGTCGGTAATAATAGGCGCGCACAGCGCAGCCGATTTGGGCACCGAAGCTGGCGGGCGCACCATCACCATCAGCGCCACATCGACTACACCGGGGTGGTCGCCCAACGACGCCAACTGGAGCCTTGCCAGCGGCACCGGAACACTAACTCCCATAAGTCCTGGCGTCGCTGAGTATTTATTTGACACCGGAGAGTCTTCCGCCGACCTAAGGTTGGCCAACATAACGGCCGCCGACATTGATATAGATGTTGTCGATAACGCGGACCCAACCCTGACCGATAGAGACGGCGTATTTGAAGACCCACTACTCACTTTTTCTGAATCTGGATTTCGTTTTTATAACGACGCTGACGGCGATGGCAATGCCGATGGTTTAGATGCCATAAGCAGCCCACTGATCGCCGGCACAAGTAGCAACCAGCTAATTTTAAAAGCCGTGCAAACAGACCTTCTAACAGGTGCTTGTCAGGCGCGCTTGTTAGGACCAAATACAGTTGAGATGGCCTATGAATGTGTTAATCCTTTAAGCTGTGTGCGCAGCCAAGACGCATTGATAAACACCACACCCATCGACGAAAATAACTTTGCCAGTGTCGCCAACTTTCAAACGGTCAACCTTAACTTTGATGCCGATGGCGAGGCGCCCTTCACCCTCACCTATTTCGATGCCGGCAATATACGCCTGCACGCCCAACTGGACTTGCCCGCCGCTGGCGGAGAACCGGCCTTTACTTTACTTGGCACAAGCGATTCAAGCACAGTGAAACCTGCCGGTTTAACTATCACAGCCATTACTGACGGTGCTGGCAACGCAAATCCCGCCACCACAACTACAGGGGCGGGATTTACTGCTGCCGACACGCCTTTTCGCGCCGTAGTTGAAGCGCGCAGCAGCAGCGGCGGCATCACCCCCAACTTTGGCAATGAAATCTCACCCGAACAGATTGCCCTGCAAGCCCTCACGCTAATAACACCGAGCGCAGGAGATTTGCCGGCACTTATTGCCGCCAATTCATTTAGCGCGATAGCGCCCGGAGTCTTCGAAAATACCTTGCTGCGCTGGCCCGAAGTGGGCTCTTTAGCTGTGCGCGCAGAGATTTTCGATGGCGATTATTTGGGGGCGGGCAACGTGGCTAGCGCTGTCGACACCACGGTGGGGCGTTTTTACCCCGACCACTTTGTGCTCAGCAGCGCCTCGATTACCGAGGGGTGTGGCAGCGGTGGCTTTACCTATATGTCCGATCAATTAAATATCTACAGCCCCGTTGACATCACTTACAGCTTGGGTGCGGTTAGCGCGGGCCTCGTCGAATTACAAAATTACGACGGCGATTACCCGGTGGCGGATTTTGTTTATGTGGCCGAAAATAATAATTCCGGCAGCAATCTCGCGTCTCGAATGAACCTGCCCACTGGCGTATGGCTCGACGGGGTTCACTTTATTAGTGCACTTGATAACGGGGGTTTTAGACGAGATTTAGTCGGTAGTGCAGAACAGCCGGACGGCCCATTTAGTGGTGTGCAGGTTGGCATACGCCTTAACTCTGCTAGCCTCGATCCCACTAACTTTTTAAGCGCTACGCTCAATATGAATGCGGCCAGCACGGGAGACTGCAGCGTCGCAACAAATTGTAATGCGCTTACCTTAGGGGCGCCCTTAGATGTGCGTTTTGGCAGACTTTACATACAAAATGCGCACGGCCCAGAAACCGCCGAGCTGGCGGTAAAGTTCGAAAGCCAAAACTGGAACCCGGTGGACCTTTTTCAGATCAACACCGACGACAACTGCACCAACATTCCTATGAGCGAAATGCAATTCGACGGCAATAGCCTTGTAGTCGATGCCAACCGAAGCGTAGTAGTGGGTGCAGGCGCCAGCACCGGCAGCTTTGGCCTATTTACGCCTGGGGTCAATTTAACTTTTGTAAACGGCGACGCCTTCTTGCGTTTTAGCCCGTCGGGAATTGGCAACACCGGGGAGTTTAACGTCGACGTTGATCTTAACAACCTGCCCTGGTTGCACAGTGACTGGAATGGCAATGGCGATGCCGCAGACGATTTCATCTTACCTAGCGCCGAAATAAATTTTGGTCGCTACCGAGGCCACGACAGCATCATTTATTGGCGCGAAGTTTTTCAATAATTTAGCCGGCGCCTAGAAACAAGCGCCAATTGCGATCAAAACTATTTCTTTCCTTATTAGTACTAAAGCTATTCAAACAAAGGCATCAAACTAGTTTTGCCTGAGGGCCTGCATTGCAAGACCTTCAGCAGCAGGGACGCTGCTTGATAGCCCCAGGGATGGGTTTGCCACGCATCTTGAAATGCAGCGCCGCAGGCGAACCGAGCAGCGTTGCACCACCCTCAATACCGATGAGATTATTAAGGCTTAAGCTCTAACTTAGTTTCAGTTTCGATGGCAATTAGGCATCTTTTATCAACAACAAACTAACTTGTTAAGTATTTTTTTACTACGTCTTTATAACCCGTAATATAACTAGGATATTTAAATTGATAACCCGCAGCCAATAGTTTTTTATTGCTACAACGTTTATTACCCGCTCGCGAAAAACTTGGCGAATTATTTTTTATTAGCGATGAACCTTCACTTACAGATAAATCCGGCCCCACATCAGCAAGCTTAATTCCCATCTGCGCCGCCAACCAGGTGCGGACTTTTCGACTGCTTACTGGCATTGAATCGGAGGCCAAAAATATTTCACCACAGTTTTCCTGTGGGGCATTTTCCAACACGTGGCAAATAGTGCCTACGCAATCGTCAATATGAATACGGTTACTGTAATTCTCGCCTCCAATTTGGCCTGCGCTGACCATTCTCAAAAGATAGTCGCGGCCGGGACCGTATATTCCAGAAAACCGAATAATCGCCACATTAATTCCACTCGCAAGCAGCAAATTTTCGCTATCCACCAATATCTGGGCATTGACATCGGCAATGCTCGTTGCACTGCTCTCATCCACCCACTCGCCATCGCATTGGCCATATACGCGAGTGCTGGACACAAACACCACCAGGCGCGGTGGCGTGTGTTTTTGCCACAGTGCCAGCAAGCAGCAAACGTTGTCGTAGTAGGCGCGTTTGTAGGCAGAGGCGTCGCGGCCATCGGGGGTAAGCGTAATAACCACAGCATCAAAACACATGGACGATATTTTCTCTAAAATGTGCGGGTCTTGTAAGGCTCCCTGCCAAAAGGTGACGCCGTCAGCAGCCACCTTTGATCGGCGCGCAATACCAAACACATCGTGCGGATCTTCACTTAACCGCGCCGCACAGCCCTTGGCTATCTCGCCAAAACCAATAAAAAGATGTTTTTTTGCAGATGAAATTGGAATATCCTACCTTAAATTAAATAAATTAGACTTCTGGATGCGATAGCCAAAACCATGACGCTTACCGAATTGCGATACATCGTCACCCTTGCTCAGGAACAAAACTTTGGACGCGCGGCGGAGCGCTGCAACGTATCCCAGCCCACATTGAGCATCGCCGTAAAAAAACTGGAAGAAGAGCTCAATACCATACTGTTCGAGCGCTCAAAAACACGCGTGAGCCCCACCCCCATTGGCAAAAAAGTAGTGGAGCAAGCCAAGCACGTATTAGAGCAGGCCTCGGCTATAAAAGATATTGCAGCTATGGGTAAAAACCACCTCACCAGCCCTCTGCACATTGGCGCAATTTTAACCGTTGGCCCCTATCTTTTTCCCCACGTTATTCCGCAACTGCAAAAAGTGGCCAAAGATATGCCCCTCTATGTGGAAGAAAGTTACACCGCCACATTGAGACGCCGTATTCGCCAAGGCGAACTCGATGCCATTCTGGTAGCCCTACCCTTTACAGAAGCAGATGTGGTCACTCAAGCCCTCTACGAAGAAAACTTTGTCGTATTAATGGAACTTAACCATCCGCTGAGTAAATTTGAAAGCATTGAGCCCAAGCAATTTGACGATCACAATGTGCTGTTACTGGGTGAGGGCCACTGTTTTCGAGATCAGGTGATTGAAGCCTGTCCCAATCTCAAACCCACCATAGATTCACCCCAGGGAAAAATACGCACGGCTGCCGAGGGCAGTTCTTTAGAAACCTTAAAATATATGGTGGCCTCAGGCCTTGGCATTACCATACTACCCGAGAGCGCTGCTGTCTCGGGTAACAGTTGGTCGAATATGCTCACCATCAGGCCCTTTGTGGAACCCTGTCCAAAACGTACCGTCGCCCTAGCGTGGCGCGCCAGTTTTCCGCGACTTCAAGCCATCGACGCCGTGCGCACCGCCATAAGTAACGCCAAGCTTGGCAATTTAAACAGCAAACGCCCAAAGGCATAGCCGCGTGTTACGGCTAAGACGTTCATTTAACTAAGAGCAACTCGTGTCGCAGAACCATCAAATAAGCCTAGAAAATATGCCCATCACCATGATCAGTGGTGTGGGCGGCAAGCTTGCCTCCGTGCTGGAAAAACTGGACATACGCAGCATTCAGGACCTGCTCTTTCATCTACCCATTCGCTACATGGATCGCACCCGCATCACCGCCATTAGTCGACTGCAACTAAATACCAGCGTAGTAATTCAAGGCAGAGTTCTGGATAGCCAGATTATCATGGGGCGGCGGCGAAGTATGATGGTTACCCTCGACGACGACACTGGTTCCGTGAGCCTGCGCTTCTACCACTTTAAAGCCGCGCAAAAAAACAGCTTTGAAGCCGGGCGTAGAGTGCGCTGCTACGGCGACCCCCGCCTCGGCACCACCGGCATGGAGTTTTACCACCCTGAATACGAATTTATCGACGCCGGCAATGAGCATCTCAGCGCCCAGTCGCTCACCCCTGTTTACGCTCTAACCGATGGCATTAGCCAAACGCGCATGCGCAAACTTGCTGCGTTGGGAGTAGCTTTTTTGCAGGAACACAGCCCAACGGAACTGTTGCCCAAGAGCATTAATCAAATATTTGGTATTGAGTCCCTCGGCAAGGCCGTGGAATACGTGCATTTCCCTCCCACAGACGCCCCGGTGTTCGAACTTATGGAGGGCCGTCATCCCTATCAACAGCGCCTGGCCTTCGAAGAGCTGCTGGCACACTTTCTCGCGCGCCAGCATATACGCGACGCTATCCAGCGCGAACGGGCGCCGCTTATCGGCGGTGCCAACAACCTTATCGCCAAGCTATTAGAGGCTCTGCCGTTTAAGCTTACTTCGGCACAACTACGTGTTATCGACGAAATTCAGCGAGATTTTGCTAAAAATCTACCTATGTTGCGCATGGTGCAGGGGGATGTAGGTTCGGGAAAAACACTGGTGGCAGCTGCGGCGGCACTGCAAGTAGCATCCAGTGGCTATCAAGTAGCGGTGGTGGCTCCCACCGAGATTCTCGCTGAACAGCACCTCCACAGTTTCACGTCTTGGTTGCAGCCACTCGGAATAAAAGTGGCTTGGTTAGTGGGCAAACTTACTGCCGCAAAGCGGCGCGACACCTTAGCGGCCATCGCTGCAGGGGAAGCGCAGGTGATCGTCGGCACCCATGCCTTGTTTCAAAAGGATGTTGAATTCGCGCGCCTCGGCCTTGCTGTTATCGATGAACAACACCGCTTTGGCGTTGGCCAGCGCCTTACCCTACGCAAAAAGTCGCCCTCCAACGAAACGCCCCACCAGCTGGTCATGACCGCCACACCCATTCCCCGCACCCTAGCCATGACGGCCTATTCGGAACTGGATTATTCGGTCATCGACGAATTGCCACCGGGGCGCACACCGGTAAATACGGTGTTAATTAGCCAAAAACGCCGCAACGACATTATCGAACGCGTACGCGCCGCCTGCGAAGAAGGCAAACAAGTGTTTTGGGTGTGCCCACTGGTGGAAGAATCGGAAACGCTTTCGGCCGCCAACGCCGAGCAAACCGCCCAACTGTTAACCGAAGCACTGCAGGGTTTTGCTATAGGCTTGATTCATGGGCGCATGAAATCCAGCGAAAAAGAACAAGTGATGGCCGATGTTAAAGGCGGCAGCATTCAACTTTTGGTGGCCACAACCGTGATAGAAGTGGGCGTAGATGTGCCCAATGCCAGCCTGCTTATTATAGAAAACCCCGAGCGCTTGGGTCTCGCCCAACTTCACCAATTACGCGGCCGTGTAGGTCGCGGTAGTGCCGCCAGCCACTGCGTTTTGCTCTACGGCGACAAACTCTCGCAGCAAGCGCGCGAGCGCATGAGGGTATTACGAGAAACTACCGACGGCTTTAAAATTGCCGAGCGCGATTTGCAGCTACGAGGCCCCGGAGAACTTTTGGGTACTCGTCAAACCGGCGACATGCAATACCGCCTGGCCGATGCCCAACGAGACGCCGCCATGATTCCCATGGTGCACGAACAGGGCGCCCTTATTTTCAACCACAACAGCGCGGCCTGCGAAGCCATAATTGAGCGCTGGATAGGTAAAAACAAAATCTACGCTCAGGTTTAATAGCCACTGCCAATTCTTATAGCAAAACACTTCTAAACCACACCTTCCAAATGCCTAAAGTGGTACTGGTTTAGCATTGTTTTACATTGGTGTTAGTGATTTCTCGCGAATAGTTGAAGGACGACTATATTTATAGAGCGAGCGCTAAACTTAACAGACTCACCGCCCGCCAGCAGCCAGCCCCCAACTCGAACTAGGAGAGCCAAACGTGTCACTACCCGCCAGTATTCTTGCCTTACTTGAAAGCCAAAATGTCAGTTTTAATGTTACCAATCTAGGCACAAAAGGACAAAGCCTGTCGTTAGTGGCTGGAAATGCGGCACCCATCGTGGTGAAATCCCTGCTGGTGCAGGATGGTAAGAGTCGCGTTCAAGTACTACTACCGGCCGACCATATACTCGACTTAGACGCCATGTTCCGCCAGCTTGGACGCCGTTTTGAAGGCGTGGCCACTAACGATGTGCGAAGCATGATTAATCTCGCCAACTTGGCGATGCTGCCGGCCGTCCCTAGCTGGCAGGGTATGGAAACCTTTGTCGACGCAAGTTTGCTTAAAAAAGATCGCCTACTTTTAGAATCGGGGGATAGTGGGAATTTGCTGGATATGCGCCAAGAAGAATTTGCGCCCATGTTGGGCAGGGCCACAGCAGGCAACTTTACCTTTAAGGCGCCGACCCTCACTGACGATCCCGATAGCGATGAGGCACAAATTCTCGACTCGGTGCAGAAATTTACCGAGCGTCGCATCCGCCAACGACTGGACGATACGCTAGAACTTCCACCTCTGCCCGAAACTGCACAGCGCATCATAAAATTGCGCGCCGACCCCAATGCCGACATCAGCGATCTCACCAGCATTGTAGAAATTGACCCCAGCCTGGCGGCTCAGGTAGTGAGCTGGGCGGCTTCGCCCTATTATTCTGCTCCGGGAAAAATCAAGTCGGTGCACGATGCCATTGTCAGGGTTCTGGGTTTCGACATGGTATTAAACTTGGCGCTTGGCCTGGCACTCGGAAAAACGCTTTCAATGAAAGCTCTGACCAGTACGCAAATAAACGAATACTGGCGTGGCGCCGTTTACACGGCCGCGGCCGTTGAAGGATTGATAACCAGCATTGAAAGGAAGCATCGCCCGGGTTTTGGTATGGCCTACCTATCCGGACTGTTAAGTAATTTTGGCAACTTAATATTGGCCGAAATATTCCCGCCCTATTTCAGTAACATTACCCGCATGTGTGCCGGCAACCCCCACCAGCCCAGCGCAGCAATCGAACACCATATTATCGGCGTCACCGGCAATCAAATCGCCTCTTGTCTGCTCGGCAACTGGAGTATGCCAGCTGAAGTCGTTATCGCTCTTAGGCAAAAATATAACACCAACTACGAGGGCATGCATCAAGCGTATCCAAAATTGGTGTATATCGCTCAATACATGTTATCCAGCCAAGGTTTTGGCGACTCCTTCGGTGTAGAAATACCCGGTCATCTTTTTGACCAGCTACACCTGGACCCCGACACCGCTAAAATTACGATTAGTAATATTTTAGATTCGGGGGGTGACCTAGACGCCATCGCCAATAATATGCGTGGGTAGTGCACTGGGGTAGTTAATTTAAAACGCGGCCATAAAAACATATGACAACTAAAAAGCCTCTGCGAGAAATTACCGTAGCCGACCTTAAGGTCGGCATGCATTTGGTCAAACTAGACATTTCGTGGCTAGACAGCCCTTTCTTTAGCCGTGGCCGTAAAATCAAATCACTTAAAGATGTGGACATGCTGCAAAGAGCAGGGGCGCACAAGGTATCCATCGATCCGAACAAGGGGCTTGACCTTGATCTGGTTAAAAAAAGTTGTGAAGAAGCTTTAGATAGAGAGACTTTGAATAGAGGCGCTCTAACCGACGCAGACCTGCAGCAAGAGCAACTAGAAAAAGACGATAACACATTTTCACCACATCTAGACGCGGTAAATGGTCGGGAGACATCCTCGCGCGCACGTGTAAGCCTAGAAAAAGAGCTTGCCGCCGCACTTAACATTCGCAGCAAAGTGAAAAAGACCATCAGCAAATTGCACGAAACTTTGAGTGCTGAAGGTAAAATCCATGCGCAAGAACTCACTCCACTTTTGGATCAAACCCTTGAGAGCCTGGAACGCAACAACCAGGCACTATTAAATTTGGCACATATCAATCAGCGCTCTCAAAAAATCGCCGACCACAGTTTTAGCACTTTTTGCATCGCCCTAAATTTGGCCCAACAACAAAAACTAGCGGCCTACGAAATGGAAGCCCTGGGCATTGCCGCACTGCTGCACGAGGCGGGCTGGGCACACATTCCCCTGCACTTGATGGGCAAGCGCACCAGTTACACCCCCATGGAGATTGCGCTTGTAGCGCAACACACGGAACTGGCCCTAAAAAGCTTGAAAAAATCTGACATACCGGAGCTCTCGCTGCGCATAATTGCCGAACACCACGAGCTCAGCGACGGCTCTGGCTACCCTAAAAAACTTTCCGCTGAACAGATACATCCGCTCAGTCAACTTTTTACTGTGGTCGATCGTTACGACGAACTTGTTCACCAACTAAACGACAAGCCGGGAATGCTGCCCACAAATGCCCTGCGCAGCCTGTATTTAAGTAGCGAACGAGGACTATTTAATTGCCACTACGCGGCGAGTCTTATTGCACTGCTCGGCATATATCCTGTCTCCAGCGCCGTTAAACTAAGTTCTGGCGCAAAAGGGATTGTGCGCGAAGTCATTACAGATAACCACCTATACCCGGTAGTAGAAGTATTTTACGACGCGCAGGGAAAGGAAATTGCCGAGCCCTACTTTTTCGATTTGGGCGATCAAAAAAACTCACTGAATCCGACTACCATAGAATCAGTGGTCGACCCGCAAAATGCCGCCGACGATCCCGGCAGACACCTGGAATTGACACTCTAACGCTATGGATACAACACAAAATTGGTTTATGAGTTGGCCGGACGGGCTGATCGGTTTGGATGAACAGGGCGTCATTGTAGAACTCTCGCCTGCCGCTCGTTCTATTCTTGGCTGGGGGCTGGAAGAGCTGCAAAAACATTCGCCGCATGAAATATTATGTGCGCAAAATCGCAGCCACCAACACAGTCCCGATAACTGCCCCCTAGCCGAAATTCTCGGCCCGCAAGAGCTTGTATCGGCGCTATGGAAAGGCAAGGACGGACACTATATTTCGGTAGATTTACGCTCGATAAATGTCGAATATAAAGACGCCGTACGGGTAATCAGTTTTATAGACAATCAGCACCGCCTGCACAGCCAAGTCGAACTAGAGAAATTTGCCGAGTATGTTGAAAATAGCCCCGCACCCATTGCCGAGTTTGACAGCTCGGGACAATTGTTATTTGGCAACGCCGCACTTCAAAAGCATTTACTTGCATACGGTTTTAACGATGAAGGTATTGGCCATATTTTTCCACACAACATCTGCGATATATGCGAATCATTGGAAGCTGACACATTTAAAAGTAAGGCATCAGTAAGCACCAAGCAAAAAGAATGTATCGCCACAGCACAACTGGAGGACAAGTGTTATTCCTGGCATTTTCACCGATTTAACGGCACCACTTCAAACCACAACAATGTCACAACACTATATCTCACGACAGGTAGTGCTAGCAGGCAGGACACACGCATCTTGGGTTACGCCTTTGATATCACCAAACAAAAACAAGCAGAACTACTGGCGGAAGAACAGCGCGCGCAAGTGCGTAAAGAATTTTATGCCAAAATGGTTCACGAACTGCGTACGCCCCTAAATGCGATTATTGGACTTTCCGACATATTATTGGTTAATCCAAGCCCGGATTTGCAGCAAAAATCGCTAGACACTATAAATGCCATCAAAAAAGCTGGCATTCACTTAAACGACTTAGTCACGGCCACATTGGACATTTCTAAAATTGAATCGGGAAAAATGAGCTTAGACATTTCCCAGTTTTCAATTGCCGATGTGTGCGAAGACATTAACGGGCAAATGACCACGCTCGCAGAAAAAAAGGGATTGGTATACCGATTCACCAACCTTGCCAGCATCGCAATATTTTCCGACAAATCCAAAGTTAGGCAGATAGTTACCAACCTTGTGTCCAACGCAATTAAATATACTTTAAAAGGAAGTGTTCATCTTATAGTAAGCGAACAATCGGACGCGGTAATAGGAAGGAGTCTATGCATATTGGTGACCGACACAGGTATAGGCATTCCCAAAGGTCAACGGGCCAAATTATTCAACAATTTTGAACAAATCGACGACGAACAAAACAGAGAAGAAGAAGGAACGGGACTAGGCCTGGCACTAGTGAAGGATATGGTGACTTTATTAGGCGGCCAAATATACGTGGAAAGCACCTATGGCGCAGGCAGCTCGTTTCAAATACTGCTGCCGTTCTCCAGTAAATGAATCACTCACAAATAGAAGATATGGAACAACAAATCAGACATTAAGTCCCTCTTTAAAGGCTTTGCCAGCCTTAAAAGTAACATGACTTCTGGATGGAATGGAAATAGCCACTCCCGCCTGAGGATTACGACCGCTTCGCGCGGCTCGTACTTTTACCGTAAACGAACCAAACCCCACCAGATTAAGAGCCTCCCTCCTCGCCAAAGCATTGGTTATCTTTTCAATCGTTGCCGACACGGCTTCGTCTGCTTGGCGCGCAGAAAGACCGGTGGCAACTATTACGGCCTTAACTAAATCAGATTTTCGCATAGTTTTCCCTCGATAAAAGACGCACACGAAACGGCTTAAACTTTAAGTATATTTGCGGCGAGCAAATTCAACTTTTTTAAGACTAGCTCAAAGCCCTAGGAAATGATTCATAATTCACGACAAATTTTTAAACTTGGGTTTTTCATGACGCCACGTGTCGTGTATTCTGACTATTTATTGCCGCAGGGTAAATTGGAAAATCATGACCAAACAAAAGTTAGCCCAACTCGCCTCACTTATGCGCCTCAATCGCCCTATCGGCATCTACCTTGTCGTCTGGCCAAGCCTCTGGGCTTTGTGGTTGGCAGCCGAAGGCCTACCGCGCATCGACTTACTCGTAATTTTTTTTCTGGGCGCCGTTATAATGCGTTCCGCGGGCTGCGTTATTAACGATTACGCCGATCGCCACGTGGACGGCGCTGTATCGCGAACACAGCAGCGACCAATGGTCACTGGGGAAATAAGCCCGAAAGAAGCGATTCTATTATTTTCCGGCTTATGCGTAGTCGCCTTGGTGTTAGTGTTGTTGACCAACCGCCTCACCCTTTTACTTTCCACCGGCGGGCTGCTACTGGCCTTTTGTTATCCCTTTATGAAACGCTACACTCATATGCCACAGGTGGTGCTAGGGGCCGCTTTTGCGTGGTCTATACCCATGGCTTTTGCCGCGCAGACCAAGGGACTGGATCCTCGACTTTGGATAATTTACACCTCCGTGGTTTTGTGGACAGTCACCTACGATACGTTTTATGCTATGGTAGACCGACCAGACGATCTAAAAACTGGCATCAAATCTACCGCTATTTTATTTGGCGAAAACGACAGAATAGCCACTGCGCTTCTACAAGTAATGACGCTGTTCTCGCTGGTGATGGTAGGGCAACGCTTTCATTTGAGCCACGGGTACCAACTAAGCTTGGTGGTGGTTGCCGCACTGTTTGCCTATCAACAATTTTTGATCCGCAACCGCGACCCTCAGCTTTGTTTTAAGGCTTTTCTGAACAATAATTGGGTGGGCATGGCGGTATTCATAGGTATCTTTTTGGATTACGCCTTGGTCAGCGGCAATTGATTGTTACGCTGTAATAAAACGGCAACACAAACCTTATTTAATCCGTATCAAGATACCCCTAACGCGACGCCGCTAACATGGCAGCCGTTGCGGGTTCACGTGCACCCAAGGCACATTTAAATGTAGCTCAGGTTTAAACATGTCGAATAAAACGATCTTAGTTGTTGATGACGAAGCCCCTATCCGCGATATGTTACGCGTTGCCCTCGAAATGGCCGGCTATTTGGTGATAGAAGCTAGCGATGCACAAAGCGCGCACAGCCTGATTATCGACACCAAGCCCGACTTAATTTTACTTGACTGGATGCTGCCGACAACCAGCGGCATAGAGCTCGCCCGACGCCTTAAACGCGATGAAGTGACCCGCGACATTCCCATCATTATGCTTACCGCAAAAAGCGAAGAGGATAATAAAATACAGGGCTTGGAGATAGGCGCCGACGACTATATCACTAAGCCCTTTTCTCCCCGCGAACTGGTGGCAAGATTAAAAGCTGTGTTACGCCGCACCGAGTTGCTAAGTGAGGAGCAGCCCACTCAGGTGGGCGGCCTGCGACTCGATCCTTCCAGCCATCGCGTGACGATCAACGCCACCCCGATAAACCTCGGGCCAACCGAATATCGACTGCTCGAATTTTTTCTCACTCACCAAGAGCGAGTATATTCGCGCAGTCAATTACTCGACCACGTGTGGGGCGGAAACGTCTACGTTGAAGAGCGCACGGTGGACGTACACATCCGCCGTCTGCGCAAAGCGATCACCATAGGAAAACATGAGCGTTTCATTCAAACGGTGCGTGGAGCCGGCTACCGATTTTCGGTAAAAACGACGTAAAACCCTAATGTTCTGCGTTACACTACACGGCCTACCCCACGTCACCTGAAGATTTATATCCATGATTCGCAGAGGTCTAAAAACAGAGATACGCTGGCTAGCGCTCTCCATGATCGCATCGACCATTGTCGGCGTGTCTTTAGGATATCCCCTAATCACCTTTACTGCTTGCCTGTTTGCTTACATCTGCTGGATTCTTTTCCGCATTTCCCAGCTAAGCGAGTGGATTGAACGCGCCCGCCGACTAGACCCACCGCCCAATCACTTTGAAGGCATTTGGGGGGAGATCGCCGATGACGTGAGACTGCTTACCCGACGCTACCAAAAAGACAAAGTGCGACTTCAAACAGTGGTGACGCGGGTACAGGAAATGACGTCGGCGCTATCGGACGGCGTCGTGCTTGTCGACCAGCGCGGCAATATCAACTGGTGGAACCACGCCGCGCAAGACCTATTTCGCTTTCAATCCATCGATATGGGCCACCGCCTTACCAACATTATTCGGCATCCGCGCTTTATAAGTTATTTCGAGAGTCAAAAGTACGACAAACCTCTGCTATTCGACTCGCTGCGCAAAAAGGATCAATACCTGGAATTTAAAGTTCACCCCTTTGGCCAGGGCGAGCGACTGGTGATAATTCGCGATATCACCCAAGTGCAACGTTTGGAACAAGTACGCAAAGACTTTATCGGCAACCTCTCCCACGAATTAAGAACACCCTTAACCGTAATTCAGGGGTACTTGGAAACCTTTACCGATAGCCACGACTTAAAACCTGTGTGGCAAAAACCTCTAGAACAAATGCTGCAACAGGGCAAGCGCATGACGGCGCTCATCGATGATTTAACTACCCTGAGCCGACTGGAAACCGACACCGCCGACCTAAAACAAACGAGGGTGGAACTAGACCCCTTGCTAGAAAGTATTGTTTTAGATGCTCAGGCCCTGAGCAATAATCAGCATCAATTCGATCTTTGCGGTGTTAAAAATATTAGACTGCACGGCAATCAATCCGAATTGCGCAGTGCATTCTCAAACCTCATATTCAACGCCGGAAAATATTCACCCAAGGCTGGCAAGATTACCATCGAAGTGAAACAAACAAATCTCTGCTGTGAGGTAAAAATTCACGACAAGGGTTTAGGCATCGACTCGAAACATATTCCAAGACTTACCGAGCGCTTCTATCGCGTAGACGACGGCCGCGCCACCAGCATGGGTGGAACCGGACTGGGCCTAGCGATTGTTAAACACGTACTAATTCGACACGATGGCGAACTAAAGATCAGCAGCCGCCTGGGCCGAGGCAGTACGTTCAACTGCCAGTTTCCAACCCACCGAATCGTGTAAGCTTCTGCGCTATACCTATCTACCCCATTCAAACACACCCATTTAATGCGTTTTTCTTGACCCGCGCAACAAAGTATCTTTCTTTATTATTCAATGAGTTGTACGATTTAAAGTCTGTGTATGCCCAGCCAAATACACCATACTTTGTTTCG
>JBLHGN010000030.1:0-20584 GCA_047616325.1 Lentisphaeria bacterium | reverse complement strand
GCCAAACCACCAAAATGTGCCCAATTTGCAATTTTTGCCTCCATGAAAAAATCGATGAGACCAGTAAAACCTGCTACAAGCCACAACACCAAAAAAACGTAAAGACCAACGGGCAGTTCCAACTCGCGTACTTTATTGGCGCGGTGTAAAATAAACATACAAGCAAAATACCCATACACCACACCGGAGAGTCCGCCAAACACCGCCTCGCCACCCGAAATAAATTGCGCAACATTAGCGACAAGCGCGGTACTTACAAATAGGCCCATATAAGCTAAGCGCCCCATAAAACGCTCTAGGCGGCCACCTATTTCCCAGATCCAGAGCCCATTAAATATAAAATGGACTATGCCAAAATGAAGAAAAGCTGGAGTGAGCAAGCGCCAATACTGACCGTGTATTAGTGCGGCGAATGAACGGTCAGTCCATTCGAGAATGCCGTACACTCTAAACTCACCCATCACACAACCTAAAAAGCCCAAAATAACAATCGCAACGGTAATGGGTACCAATTTGATCAAAAACAAAATGCCGTTTAAATATGTTCCTGTATCGGAATCCGTTACTGTGTCAATCGATGGCAGCTTTTGAGCGTGAGAAAGTTTGGAACGGCTGAAGTCTTCAATAACGTTTTCAGTAATGACCGAAAATTGGGGGCCAGCAATCCACAACAACTGACAGCCTCGATCTTCAGTAAAACGATGAGGCACCTTGCTGTGATTGAGTGCAATGTCGAGTTCTTTCATATTTTCTTGCAGAGGAAATTCCGCAAAAACATACCATCCCACGGCTTCAGTCATAGTGCAATTTATTCATTGTCGTTATCTGCTTCCACATAAATCCACTCAAATTTTGATGCACATAAAGTGCGCTCCCCATCGTAACGATAAGCCGCTAAGCGCCCATATTTAACAGCGCTGTAATCCAAACAAGCGACATTATTTCGAAGTGGTTTTGGCCTACCCTGCAGCCAGTAATGCCCCACAAATACAGGGGGCTCATCGCGTCCATAGTATATCAATTCTTGTTTGTCTTGTTCACTTAAGGGGTTTTGTGCGAGGTTAGACGGCAAGGGGTCCGGCTGGAACGCAACATCTTCAAGTAGCGTAGGATTCTGCGACCAAAATTTGGTGCGAAACATATGTCGATAAAAACCATCTTTACTCTTAATACGGTGGCCATCGGGCAAGTGTAGGTCGGTACCCCGCGTCAATCTGTCCATAAATCGACCTGCGAAGCTTGTTTTATCGGCTGATTCTTGAATAAAGCTTGTGTCGAATACAAATTCACGCTCTAGATTTTTGTATTGGCGAATAAGATCACCGTCCCAACAGGCGTGAACGACCCTAATTCCATCAATCTCAAGAAATACCGGCAAGCTACGAAACCATTCTACAAACACACGCCACTCTTCGGGATAAGACGCAAACTGCATTAAAGTCTCGGCAATCATTCTATTGTGCCGAACGTTGTGAGCACGCACATAACTCACATTGCTGGTGCCTTCCGATTCGGGCGTTGGAGTAATATAGCCCAAAGCGTTGTATTCGTGGTTTCCCATCACGCAACGCGCGGTGCCAGCGTCCACCATATTTTTTACTATGTGCAGGGCTTCACGAATGTGAGGGCCGCGATCAACAACATCCCCGACAAATAAGACCTGTCGTGAAGGATGATAATATACACGGCCCTCATCGCGGTATCCTAATTTACACAGCAAGTTCTCAAGAGTATTGGAACAGCCGTGAATATCGCCAATAATATCGTAACCTGAATACTGCAAAACCAACCCCTAAACCAGTGACGGTCCAAATAGTTTCCGCCCATTAATGCGTATCCTACGCTTTTATCAAGCCGCAAATAAAATGGCTATTTTACTTGCTCGCCCCTTCGGTGCGTAACCGCTGCAGCGCGAACAGTTTACTGTCGCGAAAATAAGCTTTACTCAACCGGCACCCGCTTGACTTGCCCACCCTAATTTAGTGCGACATATATCATAAAAATCATGCCCCTCGGGGTGTATCAACTGTAACTTGCGATCCGATTTGCAAATAATCACCTCATCGCCTGGCTGAGAGACTACGTGGGTCTGTCCATCGCAAGTAATATGTGGATTCAAATTATTAGTACTGCTAATCACCAACTTGATTTCGCTTTCGCTGTTAACAACAATGGGACGGCTACTCAAGGTATGAGGATTCATCGGAACTAACACAAAAGCACTTAACTGCGGATGAAGGATAGGCCCGCCGCCGCTCAAGGCATAGGCTGTCGACCCCGTCGGAGACGAAATAATCAGGCCGTCTGAGCGTTGACGGTACACAAATACATCATCGATATACAGTTCAAATTCAATCATTCGAATGAACTTTCCGGGGTGAATTACCACGTCATTGAGCGCAACATCCTCAGAAACAGGCTTGCCCTTGCGACAGATCTTAGATATGAGCAATATGCGCTCGTCTACGTGGTATTTTCCCTCCAGCACCTCGCCAACCTTGTACTCGATCTCGTCAGGGGAAATATCCGTAAGGAAACCGAGCCTTCCTCTATTGATGCCCAATATTTTTACAGGATAACCAGCAAAAGCACGCGCGGCTGCCAGCAAACTGCCATCACCGCCCACAACGATGATCAGATCGCACTTTTCCGCGAGAACGCTGCGCATCTCGGTTCTCAGGCCAGACTCGGGCAAAACCGACGAGGTCTCCTCATCTAACAAAACAGTAATTTCTTGCTTGCTAAGATAATTCACCAAGCGCTTTAATGAATATTGGGTACTTTCGCTCGCTAAACGGCCAATAAGCCCTACTGTGGAAAATGTGCTCATTCTCTGACCTTTTGCCTAAAAATTTAACGGAGTGAATACAACAAACTACGGATTTTACATGAATTGTGCAAACATAAGCACGCCAGACAAAAAAATCATGAATGTGAGCGCCAACCGAACATTCGACGTCGCTATACAAGCGGTAGGGAACAGGAGGACGGGGCACAGGAGGGGGCGAAACAAAAGAAACAAAGGAAGTGGGCATAAGGGGTGAAGAAATAACAGGGATAAAAACACACGCTCACGCTCAACAAACATCACGCCTCGCTAAGGCGCCTCCCCCACCTAACTATTGGCTGGAAAAAAGCTCGCCTTCGCGAATAATATACCCATCTCCCTGAATGAGCTCATCCTCAATATTTGCACCTAAATATCCATCTTTAAGGCACGTCACATTAAAACCTTGCTTACCTAACAAGCAGGCCGCTGCTCGGCTGCGTCTACCCGTATCACAGTATATTACACAGGGAATTTCGGGGGCCAATTGGCGCTTTTTTATGCTTAATAGTGATAGAGGAATATTCGCCGAAAAGGCCAAATGCCCCTGGCTGTATTCATCATCAGTACGAACATCTACAAAAATAGGTACTTCTATCATTTCCTCAATTTCATCTAATGTCAGCTCGTCCACGGCTGGCTCTTTGAGTAACAGAAGAAAATCGCTTTTCTCCAAACGCATTAAAACACCGTCGGTTTTCATGGTAATGCTGGCGTTGCGTACGGCCTCGTTTACCAGTGCATCTTCGCCAAAGCATCTACCTGGGCCAATTTCAGCCAGCAAGTCGGAGTGAACTAGCGATTCAGCGCGCACCGTTACACTGGCTTGCCCCTCTTTGATGAAGTAACAACAGTCACCCACTTCGCCTTCACGAATAATGACTTCTCCCTCATCCACCACCATTGGCGTCAATCGCGAAAAAATCTGTTGTGCATTAACCGGGGGCGCCTTGAGAAACAAATTGGAATTTAGAACGGTATACATCCATTCAATATCTTCGTCGTAGTCGCGCTGCATCGACAGCTCTGCTAGTAAATAATCGGCGATCTGGCTCCAACTTACGGTTCTATCCACCCTATCGCTATCAATTCGCAACACAGTGCAATCTGTTTTGGCAACACATCGGCAGGGGCGTGGCTGCTGGTGGGCAAGAGGGACAGAAGTATCCCGCGCCCTTACGAGTTCCTTCTTACCCGTAGGAAATTCATACTCAACATTACCATTCTGCAAATAGATGTGCTGCATATCGTAAGTGCCGTCTTCGAAAATCACCTGCCCAGCAAAAACCATTTGCACCGCCACATGCTTGAAAAGGTCCTCGAGAAAGCTAGGTCGCAACGACTTAAGAGGAACGAGCGTGTCGGCAGTTTCAAAGGCATCCATAACCAAGCGACCATACGACTCTGACGCTATACCAAAATTTCGCTTTTTATGCGGCATTTCCATAAATCATTCAACCCCTCGTTTGCCCTGCAATCCACCCGAATGAATCGCTAATATTCGCGCTCCCTCCGGGAAAACACCTTGCTCGGCTAGGTTTACTATCCCCCACATCATCTTTGCAGTATAGACCGGGTCCAAAGGAACCGACGTTTCTTCTTCAAATGAACGCACAAATGAAGCCAAATACTCAGGGTACTTAGCATAACCTCCACAGTGGTAATTGTCATCCACTCGCCACTGACGGGATTGAAAGCCAAACCGTTGAATTTGGGACGCAATATCTAGGGTCAGTTGTTTATAGCCTTTTAATACAGAGACACCTAAAACGTTAATTTTTTCGACAGGGCTTAGCGCTAATCCAATGACAAGACCGGCCACAGTGAAACCTGTGCCGCAGGCGTGACAGACGATGTCAGGCTTACTGTCAACCGACGCAATAATACCTCGGGCAAGTTCGACGCAACCTTCTATACCCTCGCGACCAGCACCGCCTTCGGGTATCCAATGGCAATCGCCCCACGGCGCTGAAATAGTCTGCCTAAAAGCATAGGTATCCTTCAAGCGGTAGTCTTGCCGGGATACAAATATCAAATTCATGCCCTGTTCAACGGCATCTTGCAAGGTTGCGCTCAATTGAGCAGGACGCTCTCCTCGAATAATGCCAATAGTTGTCAGATTCAAACTTTTTCCGGCTGCGGCAAGTGCGTATATATGATTTGAATAAGCGCCACCGAAACTGGCGATGGGGAGGTCTGGACGAATCAATGCCTTACGCAAATGGCCGTACAATTTGTATATTTTGTTGCCGCCCAAACGTGGATGAAGAAGATCTTCGCGTTTTATTGAAAGCCGTATGTTTTTACGCGCAAGCGCTTCCACGGACAGAGATTGAATAGGTGCCAGTGTTGATATGAACGAAAGTTCACGATGAATCCAATCTTCAGGCAATAAAGAGCCATCAGAAGGCGGTAAAAGAGAGTCTACTTTCAAGGCGTTAGGGGCTTATAAGACGCTAAAATAAATAAGAGCATTCCAGCTCACAGGTATTAATCACTCGACTTTGAGTCTCCAAAGTCAACTGCAGTAATTAGTAAGTTCTAGGAATTAGTATATTCCAGTAATTAGAAAGTTCCAGTAATTTTAAGCTTAGGCACTTTAACTTTACCATGTTTATGGCAACAATCGGCTTCGCCAACAATAAAGTCAACCGGCGCTTCTACACGGTGAATATTTTCGCCGCACATAGAACCCCCTGCATCTTCCGCACGACATATAGGCACATGAAAGTGCTCAATCCACGCAGAATAATGGGCTTCTTTTACGCCACATTTTTCAGCAACATACGCCATTGGATTTTCCATATAGAAGGAGATTTCACTTACCGGAACCGTAATATGCCCGGCACCAGGCTGGTAAGTTACAAAGCTGATGCCTTTTTCTAGCATTTTAGTTAAAAGATGATCACCACTATTTTCAGTTAAGGCCTTGTTGTCTGCTCGCAGTTTAGTGCTCTCATCGTGAAGCTTGCCCTCTTGCTCATTACGAAACAAGAGCTCCACCGCCCTCATTTGAAGCAGCTCATTCAACTCAACGGTGGCCGCGGCGATACTGGCCTCAATTTCACATTCGTAGTTTTCTTTCAAATATTTGATTTGATCACTTTCGGCAACTTCAGCTTGCTCCAATTTTAATTCGAAGTATTCTCGCAAGCCGCGAATTTTTTCCGCCTGACCCGATATTGTTTCTTTGAGGGTTTCATTACGAGCATGCTCATCGGTGATCTGCAGAACTTTCTCATCCAGCATCATTCGGTAACCGTCGAGACGCTCTGCGTGCTCACGTTTCAAGCATTGAATGGCCGCTTCACGCTCATTGACCATTGTAGTAGTGCGCAAGCATTGCTCTTTGATAGCTTGCGCCAAGTGATCGCGCAGCTCTTTGTCGTACTCGTTGCGAACACGCCGCGTGATAGATTGCTCCATCACCGCTTGATTTTCTGCTGCCTCCCTAACCTTTCTCTTTGCCTCTGGGTCGCCCTCTCTAAAATGAATGGCAACTTTATTGCGCGCCACGGCACGTGCTATTGCAGTAAATTCACCCTTGCCACTGCGTAGATCTGGGTCCCACAGTGATTCTGCATGGTGTTTAATAGGGCAATGACTGGCACAGGCCAAACCTATCGGCCCCGCCCCAAGGTTGGGTCCCTTTGCCGCATGACGAGCCAACTGAAGCAGCGGCAGCGACCAAGACGAGTCAACAAACCCGCTCGAGCTGAATTCCAGTAGAAAAAAAACAACGTTCTTAGCTTTATAATCACTATTAATTTCTACATAAACCGCATGCAATTCGCGGTTCGCTAAATCCACCGCAGGAACGTAACCATCCAAAATGGCTTGAAATTCGGTATACGACATCTCTCTGACAATCTCGGACTTACCAGAGAAAAACATTATGATGCCGGCTAAATCATTTTCTTCGAATATCACCCGTTGCCCTTCGTGTTTTTTGGTCCAATTGCGGCGGCTAACTAGTAAGCCCTAGCAATTTATCAAATTCATTTATAGCCGATGTACATTAAAGATACAGCCTTGGACTAATTATCGGACAAAACATTTTGAGATAATGTGAACTGGACCCACCCATTTATACAGTTTGGCGATAAATGTTAAAAAATAAGAGGCGGAAGCGTCACCAAAAGATACAAATATGTAATTTGGAGCTTCCGCTATAATTAAATCGAATTATGGGCAAGAGCTTTAAGAGAAAAACCTTTACCGGCAGGTGCCATTCGAGCCAATCAAACTCAAACCGCAGCTATAGCTCTTCGCAATCCTGAACGTAGTGATCAAAATCTACCGCGTCATCTTGAGATTCAACGGAACTGTATTCGAAATAATCGCTATCCATACCTTCCATAGAAAGCATGTTCATTTCTAGCAACTCCTCTGTGTAATCATCCATCAATCTAGCCCCTGCACCCAAATCGTTTCAATAATGCTTTGTTTCAATAGTGCTTTATGTGTCGCAAAATTGTAACCACAGTTTTATGACAATACGTTGACAAAAGAATAAACTTTTTGTTTTGTAAAAAAAGGGAATACACAAAAATTAACCCAGCTTCAGTGGCGCAAGACTTTTTAGGGGCCAAAACCAACTACCTTTCCTGAGATTAAAAATAAAAGCCTTTAAAATCAATAACTTAACATATCAGACTCGAATGCAGTGCCATAAAATAAAATCGCGCACTATGCAAGTACTAAAAAATAGTGCAGTCTCTTGCTCCAATGGCGGCATTAAAAAATGGATGAAGGATAATCTGGCCTTTATCTGCGGCGTTTCACTAACATTTTTACTGTGGAAACCTCAATGGACCTTCTCGACTAACCTATCTATAGGCTTTGCTAGTCTTATTGGCATTTTCACCTATTTCTGTGCCTACGCACTGTATTTACATGCCCGGATAGAAAGATATGAGCTGGAAAATAACAAGCTACTTGCCGAGCAAACTCTATTCAAGCTGCGCACTTACAAACTGTCTCGCTATCTCACACCCACTGTATGGAAGGCGGTAAATGAAGGTAGAGAGGAAAGCCTCAAAACCGAGCACAAACGCGTTACCGTGTTTTTTCAGACCTTCAAGGCTTCAGCGCGTTAAGCGAGGAACTGGAGTCTGAAACTATCACCGAACTACTCAATACCTACCTTACCGAAATTACCAAAATTGCCGCCAAACATCATGGCACTATCGATAAAATCATGGGCGACGGCATGATGGTTTTGTTTGGCGACACACAGAGCCAAGGCATTAAAACAGACTGTATGCGCTGCGCATCGATGGCCATTGATATGCGCAGAAAAATGAAAGAGTTGCAAACTAGCGGGTACAACCAGGGCATGAAAAAGCCTCTGTGCATTCGTATGGGTATCAACACGGGTTTTTGTACTGTAGGCACTTTTGGCTCCAGCCACTATATGGACTATACAGTTTTGGGAACACACGTTAACCTGGCTAGCCGACTAGAATCAGCTGCGGATGCGGGCGAAATTTTGATTTCACACGAAACCAGGTCACTCATAAAAGACCTTGTCATGTGCCGAGACAAAGGTGAGATAAACGTAAAAGGTTTCAGTCAGCCAATAAAAGTATACCAAGTAGTAGACTTTCGCAAAGACCTAGGCAAAAACCACAGTTACTACGAAGAAAACAGTGAAGGCTTTTCCATGCGCCTGAATTTAGACAAAATACGTAACTATGACAAAGAGCGCGTCGTAGAATCGCTACAACGTGTGGTAGAGCGCCTTAAAGATGAAATTATAAGTTACGCGACACATCACTTACTGCCTTGCCACCCGATTGAAAGGGACATCGCTGCGACAATTACTTCTAAAGGGGTTGATATCCAAACCGCCTCTGCGGGTATAGCGCGCATAAACACTCAAACTGCGCGGAGAGCATTGCTTAAGTATGTCTGTGAAGATTTTTTCTACACAGTTCTCATGAAAATCTTGATGCTGCCGAAAAGATACAATGTAGGCAAGAAAGGACTCGCCGAGTATCTCTAAACCAGAATATTCAAGCCACACACTCGCCCAATCCGGCTGGCCAGTAACAGGACAATTACTCTTCAATAGGTGGCTAAATAGCTGCGCGTTTTCTTTCTCGGCACCGGCCAGCTTAAGAAGCCTTGCGTCGGGTGAGTAACACGGCTTTTCCAAAACCAGATCGTCCACACAAAAGCCGGGTAATTGCTGCAATGCTTGTGCATTTCCAAGCTTAAACAACGACACTTCAACAGTGCCTCCACAGGCCTGACTTAAATCGTGTTTTAGAATATTACTTACATGCTGCCAGCTTTTGTAGCGCGTCTGATTAAAAGAATTTAAATAATATTTAAATGACTTGGATTCGATTATTGCATAGGAGTTAAAGGAAAATTCAAATTCTCCAATGGCAACCTGCGGCTTACCACTAGCATCCAACCACGACAATTCATAGCATGTCCAAATATCTTTACCGGAAAATGGCAGCCCCTTTTCCCCCCAAAGCCCCACTCGAGAATGACTGCGTGGAATGGGCCCCAGCATGCTTGGGTCATAACTGTCAGCATACAAAGCAGCTTGCCCTAACGTGATATTCATTGTCATAAACGGTAATTCTCGGAATAGAGTGTTTGCAGCTAATTTGGCATCTTGTCTTTCATACACATCTTTACTTGGCCGTACATTTTTTATTCAGCCGCACAACTTTCACTTAGTTGCGTAATTTTTTCCCCTTCTCCAGCAAAAACAAACAGTAACAAAATAAAGCCAATACAAAAGCACTGATACATACAAAAGACACTGCAAGATTCACATCCGGCATGCCACCGAGAATACCGTAGCGAAATGCACTTACCATATACAGCACAGGATTCAACTTAGAGACAGCTTGCCAGAAATCGGGCAACAAACTTATTGAATAAAATACGCCACCCAAATATGTGAGCGGTGTAAGTACAAAGGTAGGAATAATCGATATATCGTCGAAGGAATTAGCAAATATAGCATTTATCATGCCCGCAAGCGAAAATAAAAGCGATGTTAACAAAATCACCGAGACGGTTACACCAATGCTATGTATTGCAAGCTTGGTAAAAAACAAAGATAACAAGGTCACTATAAAACCGACCAGCAACCCACGTATTGAACCACCGATAACATAACCGAGTAATATAATGTAGTTGGGTATGGGGCTCACTTGCAGCTCTTCGATACTTTTGGTGAATTTTGCGCTATAAAACGAAGACACCACATTGGAGTATGAATTATTGATTACCGCCATCATTATCAGCCCAGGCACCACAAAAGCCATATAATCGACGCCGCCCATTTCGCCAATACGCGAGCCAATTAAGTTTCCAAAAATAACAAAATACAGCACCATGGTAATTACTGGGGGTATCAGCGTTTGCACCCAAATTCGCATAAACCGGCGCACTTCTTTGCGAATAATGGTTGAGAAAGCAATAAGTTGGGCATCCATATTCATTGTTGCACTCCTTTGACATTTGCGCGCTTCACCATAGAAACAAACAATTCCTCCAAGCGATTTACCTTATTGCGCATACTCACCACCCCTATCGACGCCTGGGTCAAACCTTCGAACAAGGCATTTAAGGACTGCCCCTTTGGAATGCTAACTTCCAGCGTACTGTCGTCGATTTTACTAAGATCATAACCTTCAATGTGGGGACAAACGCTTATGGCGGGATTGGCATCCAAAATAAACACTTCTTTATTTAGTTGCTTAAGTAAATTTTTGATGCTGGTATTTTCGACAATTTCACCGTCATTTATTATTGCGACATTGCGACATAGGCTCTCGGCCTCTTCCAAATAATGCGTGGTTAGAATGATAGTAGTGCCCGCTTTGTTAATTTGAGTAAGAAATGCCCACATTGACCGTCGCAGCTCTATATCTACCCCCGCCGTTGGCTCATCAAGAATCAGTAGTTTCGGTTCGTGAATAAGTGCTCGCGCTATCATAAGACGTCGCTTCATGCCCCCCGAGAGTCCGCGCGCCTGAATATTACGTTTATCCCAAAGCCCCAATTGCTTCAAATATTTTTCAGCCCTCTGCTCGGCTAATTTGCGAGGCAAACCGTAGTAGCCCGCTTGATTTATGATAATGTCCAGGACTTTTTCAAACACATTGAAATTAAATTCTTGGGGAACAACACCGATAAATTGCTTTGCACGGGAAAAGTCCTTATCGATATCGACACCAAAAATAGACACTTTTCCGGCGGTTTTCTTCACAAGCGAGCAAATAATACCTAAGGTGGTGGACTTACCCGCCCCATTAGGCCCCAGCAACGCAAAAAAGTCGCCCTCGCTCACACTCAGATCAACACCCTTAAGTGCGTGAAAGTTTTTACCATAGACTTTTTGCAAGCCTTGAATTTCTAGAGCTATCGCCATACTTTACTAAACCCATATTAAAAAGATCGATTCCCAGCATTAGGCAGGAATCGCTTTAAACCACTCACAACAACACATAAGACAATACAGCCATGCCACACAATAGTTACCACCAATACCATCACCAGCTTATTCTCAATCTTACTGGCGCCATAAAAGACTCGCATCCGTTTAATGGCGGCACTGTAAGCGAGCTTCAAGATGAAATACTTAAAATACTCGAATTACTGCTAGCCACGACACCGGACGATGACATGAACCACCATGGACAATGGCTGACCGGAAAAATTGTCAGCGGTTTCCCCCATATAATGCCCATGGTACCACGTGACCTTCTCTGGTATTTCGGAGGGGATTGCCTGCATTTTCTCGGAGACGAAGAAATTCAATACTTCCAGGCCCTGGAAGAAGCATTTCACACCACACTCGCGCTAACACCAAACGATGAGGTCGACTACGCACAAATGGTTAAGGATCTGAACTTAGGAAAAATCGAGCATTATTGAACGCTATAAATAGGCCGAGGTCCAATTAGCACGGCCGCAGAGCGAGGGCCATCGACGGCTCGAGTGACACGAGATGGAATCTCTTTGACCCCAAAATCTTAGCTTTGCAACGTAACCGTTTTTGCAGGACCCAAAAAATAAAAGCCCAGCCGTCAGGCTGGGCTCTCATATATGGAGCGGGAAACGAGATTCGAACTCGCGACCCCAACCTTGGCAAGGTTGTGCTCTACCACTGAGCTATTCCCGCAATGGCGTCCCCAAGGGGATTCGAACCCCTGTTACCGCCGTGAAAGGGCGGTGTCCTAGGCCTCTAGACGATGGGGACTTAACAAACGACTTGTCAGTCATCTCTCAAAGAGGGGCGCATTCTATTTAGCCGTAGGGCGCCTGTCAACATTTTACTGAATATATTTTCAAGGAATGTTTTTACTTTTTAGTGTGATCACTTGATGAAATTTCGACCAGAAGCCAGGTCAATGGAACCATTTTTGCTGGAAAACACGCAGATACCTGCCATTGAGTTGCATATAATGCGCTTACTGACTAGCCTTGAAGTAGAAATACTGAAAAAGAACTTATTATGCCTACCGTTACTATCATCGTCGCCATTGTTTGCCTGATTGGGGTGCTGGTAAGCTACGCAAGTGTCTCGCAAACCATTCAAAACCGAAGAGAGCGGCGTATCCGATTGATTTCGGCATTGAAATCGCGCTCGCGCAATTTTAAATTCATGCTTAATGGCTTCCCGGCAGGTTTTTTATCCAAAGAACTCACCATTATAGTTCAACGCAGCTTGGCTGACACCTGCGAACAACTTTCAAAACTAGAACCAAAAGACCCTGCCCACGTGCAAGACCTGCAAACAATCTCCTCGCAAATGAACGAAAGTCAGAGGCAGACAGCTCCCGCAACGCCGATAAATCTTGAGAACCCACAACAGGTAAAAGAGGTACGGGTTTGCCTCGAAGAACTGCATAAATACATTCTACATCTTGATAAAAAACGTACCTTGCCACGCTCACAAGTTGACATATATCGCGTGCAAATCAAACAAATGGTATTGCGCGTTACCGTAGACTCCTACTTTTTAAACGGCCGCCAAGCCGTCAAAAACGGTAAAACAAAACTCGCCATACACCATTTTGAGCTAGCGCTAAAACTGCTCCTAAAGAATGCAAGACCGGGGGAATATGACGGGAAAATTGCGCAACTTAAAGAAACGCTCGGCCAACTTCACGCTCGACTTAAAGAAGAGGATCCAACTATAAAGCTCTCCACACAACAGCAATCTGAAAAAGAAGATGTGGCCAATGAGTGGGACAAATTTAGCGATAAGAGCGACATTTGGAAAAAGAAGAACATTTACGATTAACCCCCTCCCCTTACTTCTCGCTATATAAAATTTAGCTTTCTCGCACTCGCAAGCCCACGATTAGTGGATATTTTGCGAGCTCAGCTTACTTAAAAATTTTGAAATTCTTGCCGCATTGGCCCCTAAATCACTTACACCAACCCTCGATACCGAACGCACGTCTATCATTGATCCACTATCGCTGCCTGTAATCCGAACCACCACATCATCTTTAAACCCGAACAAAGCTGTCTCATCAATGGCCTCGATGGTAAGCGTCTCATTGTTCAGATATGTGATCTTCCAGCCCAAACTCTCCGCGACGCCTATTGCTCGCTCATAGCTCTGCTGAGGCGTAAAGCTGGCCTGTAGCGATTGCAAGTGTGGATAGTGGCCCTTTTGCTGACCCACAACCGAAGGCAAAGGAAACTCGAGGGAGTTTTCGGAAGTACTGCGTAAGCTTAAGGCGCGACTAAAGGCAATATTATTTTCAGTATCGGTCGAAATGTCGTGAATGCGAGGCGACATTAAGCCCTTGCCAAGCAACAGAACTACCGCCACTAGCGGCAAGGCAGCCACCAATACTATGGCCCCCAAGAAAGCTCTATTTAGTTGATGGCTGGCAACCAGACCCCACACCAGCAGCCCAATACCGACCAAAACCACCATAAACAGCGTCAGCAAACCCAAGGCAAAGCCACCAAAGGCTGCATTGAAAGGTAATATTTCAAACTTATGGGATATTGCGCTAAAAACCAGGAGCCCAAAACATAGGGCCTCGGTGTACATCAGAACCCGTAAAACTGTCATCATTTAGCTCCCTTAAAATATTTTCACAATATGGCGCATATAATTTGGGTTTATTTTTTTGTCTCGAATGTTAATGAGGCCGAATTAACGCAATAGCGCAAGCCAGTCGGCGCGGGTCCGTCGGGGAAAACGTGGCCCAGGTGACTACCACAGTTATCGCAGGTTATTTCTGTGCGCACCATACCCAAGCCACTGTCCGAGTGCTCGGCAACGTTTTGCTGCTCCACCGGCGCATAAAAACTCGGCCATCCCGAACCGGAATCGTATTTAGATGAAGAATCAAAAAGCTCGGTGTGACAGCAGCGACAAAGGTAGACGCCGTCTGCCTTATTGTTGTAGTACTCGCCCGTAAAAGCTCTTTCTGTTCCCTTTTCACGACAAACCCTATACTCATCATCGCTTAATTTATCTCGCCAAAAAGCATCGTTTTTTAAGGACTGTTCTGACATAATTGCCACCTATTTGTTTTTGTTTCACAAGGGTCGAAACGTTACCACGTTCTATTGAGCCTGTTAACTGTAATTCCTTTTTCAAGACATTAACGATACAGGCATCTATTTACGTTTTAACTTACAGTCGAGATTACATAAACGGCAATGCAACAGATAAAAAAATCCAACAAACTCTCCGGCGTATGTTACGACATCAGAGGCCCCGTTCTCGATCATGCAGTGCAATTAGAAGAGGACGGACATCGCATACTTAAACTCAATATTGGTAACCCGGCTCCCTTTGGATTTGACGCACCCGACGAGCTAATTGCCGACGTAATCCACAACCTTCGCAATGCGCAAGGCTACACCGCGTCGAAAGGTTTATTTGCGGCGCGTAAGGCGATCATGCAGGAATGCCAAAAGTTGGATATTGTCGGCGTAGACATAGACGATATATTTCTTGGCAACGGCGTCAGCGAGCTTATAGTGATGGCTAACCAGGCCCTACTGAACGACGGCGACGAAGTTTTGGTGCCCTCTCCCGATTATCCACTTTGGACCGCAGCCGTAAGCCTAGCAGGAGGCAAACCCGTCCACTACATTTGTGACGAACAATCCGAGTGGAACCCCGACATAGCCGATATTCGACGCAAAATTACAGAAAAAACGCGCGCCATAGTGGTGATTAATCCCAACAACCCCACTGGAGCGGTTTACAGCAAAGACGTATTGGAAGAACTTGTTGCCATTGCTCGAGAACACAATCTGGTTTTGTTTGCCGACGAGATCTATTCAAAAATACTGTACGAAGATGCCGAGTTTATCCCTTTGGCAAGACTGGCTCACGACGTGGTGTGCATTAGTTTTAACGGTTTGTCTAAGTCCTACCGTTTAGCCGGATTTCGTAGCGGCTGGCTGATTGTAAGCGGCGCCAAAGATCGCGCCAGAGAATTGATGAAGGGCATAGAAATGTTATCTTCCATGCGCCTGTGCGCAAACGTACCGGCAATGTATGCCGTGCAAACTGCGCTTGGTGGTTACCAAAGCATCAACGAGCTTATCTTGCCTGGAGGACGGCTTAAAGAACAACGAGACGCCGCCTGGGAAAGCATCAACCGCATTCCAGGTGTAAGCTGCGTTAAACCTAAGGGAGCTATTTATCTGTTTCCCAAAATTGATCTCAATATGTACGCCATTGAAGACGACGAACAGTTGGTACTAGACTTCTTAGTGCGGGATAAAATTTTATTAGTGCAAGGCACGGCCTTTAATTGGATAGCACCAGACCATTTACGCATTGTGTTTTTACCCCAGGCTCACGAAATTGAAAAAGCCATAGAAAAATTTGGTCGTTTTTTAGAACACTACAAAAAATAATTCAGGTACAAATGCATGGAACCGGTGGGGGATCTACACATTGACGACTTTTGTAAAGACACAGCGAAAATTCTAATCGCACTTTACAAGCGCTTCCCAAGTAAATCGACCATATTTGTGGAAGACATTTCTGGTCCGGATGAACCCGATGAATTTGGTTTACATAACCCTAGGTTCGAGGCGTGCTTTGCCGCGATGCTATGGCTAAAAGAAACTGACTACATTACCTTTAATCAGACTATTCGCCAGGAGGCCATCGAGGAGGCAACCCTTTCTCATCGCAGCTTTAGCATGCTCTCGGCCTTAGAAATAGAAAGCGGTAATTTGCATGACCTGAATTTCAATCCAGACAGCCCACGCGTTATTCGTCGCATTGACTGCCTTAAAAACACGTTAAAAACAGGCACCTCCGAGCACATTAAAAAACTAACCTTAAGTTACTTTTCACTGTCTCGGAAGTTTCAGTAAGCCTATTATTGGTTACGGGTTACTAGCTATTGGCTTATACACCAACATTTTGAGCGAGCGCCCCTCTTCGGCCTCAGGAAAATCGCTATGCACAGGTAGAATCTCTGTGCAACTGAACTGTTTACTACCCTGCTCACACAACACATCCAATTCTGCTTTGAAATCACTCAACAATATTTCCGGCGCATTGAGACAGGCGAGAAAACACCCCCCGTCGGCAACCAGATCGGGCATACGTCGCACTATTTTTTGATAATCCGTTGTTGCGATAAAGCTTCCCTTTTGAAAACTAGGAGGATCGATAATAACAATATCGTAGGGGCCCATTTTTTTAAGTTTCCCCCAAGATTTAAAAATATCGTGTGGCAGAAATTTAACCCCGTCGAGCGGCAAATTATTTAGTTTGTGGTTGTCTTGGCCGGTCGCCAAGGAGCGACGATTCATATCAATATTCACAATGCTTTCGGCCCCCGCCGCTTTTGCAACCACCGAAAATGCACAGGTATAGGCGAATAAATTTAGTATACGCTTACCTTTGGCTAGATTTTCCAACCAGACACGAGCTGGCTCTATATCGAGAAAATACCCTACATTTTGCTGGGAAAAAGATAATTTAAAGTGTAAATCATCGCGCACAGCCACGGCGTTTTCGGGCATTGTGCTCAACAGCGGCTCAACTGGCGCATTGGCAATATAGCGCCGCTGCAATAACACGCTGAGAAGTGTTTTATCTTCGCTTACCTGGGAGTTTATTTGGCTAAAAAAACCTCTCAAAGCGCTACCTAAATTATCTTCCCAGTCTTTGGGCGGGACTTGAAACAAAGTAATCAATATAAAACGCGAATATGCGTCGATGGTGCACCACGAGAGAAGCGGATAACAGCGCCCTCGCCCATGAAATATTCGCGCACTGTTTTGTTTTGTCAAAAAGTCTACCGTTAACACGCGGCGCATGGCGGCAAGAACAGGGCTTACCAGCTCATCGAGATTGGCGTTATTTTGCTCGACGGGTTGTGTTTCCAGCATGCCATCACCTTTGCGCATATCGTTAAAGCTCAAGACCGAGCCGATAGAGTACTGTATCCTGATAGCCGGTTATGACCGGCACTAAACCCTGCCACTGCCGATCGAGCTCTTGATCTCCAGAATCAATCAACAGTGGGCGATTTTGCAGGGCGTTTAATTTTGCTTTAGTCGCCACTATCCAGAGATTCCCTCGCCCGACTTTACGCAAAATTTCAGGAGTGATTTGCTGATTACCCCGACCGATAATATGGCCTTGGCCGCCTATGGCTGTCAGCACTATTACAACCTTGCCTCTGTGTTCGTTAACGTGGGTCTGTAAAAGATCGCTGGTCACGTCCAGCGCTAATATTTTGCTTGCGCTGGCAGAACATTTTATTACATCCACTCCGAGAAGCGTTCCAGAAAAACCCAATTCATGTTGAACACACTGGGTGGTTGATCCCGGCGCAAATATCATCAAAATATTATTAGTGTCAGCATCCTCGATTCGCAGACTTATTTCCGCCGCTATATCGGCCAATGCCAATTCGTCGGACTCCACGCCACCAAACTTGACACCTTGAATATAGTGGCGCTCCTGAGGCACTAACATGCAGCCAAAGTAGCGACTTTTTACAATGCCATTGCGAAAGGCCGGCTCATCAATATCGCGCACTTCTTGTTCGCTTACGCTAACCACTTTTCCTAGCGCCACATCATCCAGCACCTTGGCAGCGGCCAAGGGCGTAATCGCGAATACACCCGAATGCATTTTCACGCCCGAAGGCACACCCAGCACTGGAAGCCTAATATCTATAGCCGAACAAATATCGCGAGCAGTGCCATCGCCTCCGACAAACACTACTATATCCACCTGTGATTTCAAAAAAAAACTAGCTAGTTCCTGCGTGTTTTCGGCGGTAGTATTGTCGGGAATGGCGAAGTCGAGCAAACGGGTGTTAAATACCATATCCGCATCAAAAGACTCAAAAACGGCGGACCCCATAGGCCCCTTAACTACGAAGAACTCTAGCAAAGGCGCATACGTAAGTGCCGAAAGAAATACCCTTGCACGTTCGCGAGCACGTTTTGGAGTGTCGGAGTGAATCGGATTAATTTCTGGCCGGCTAACACCTGTCTCAAACGAGTGAGATCTATGCATTAAGCCATCACTACCTTTAAGTGCCAGCGGCCCACCCACCCCGGCAATGGGGTTGATGATCAGCCCAACTTTTAGTGGCTGCATTACGCTATAAAGCTTATCCAGCATTATTTAGAAAGCCCAGATTGTAGAAAACCCAAATTAGCAAGTGCGGCTACCTCGGGGAAAGCCGTGTTTGTTAATACATAGTGATTGAACTCACGTCTTTTGGGGTAATTTTTACGCAATAGGTCAAAGGCCACGGGCAATGCTTCTGCAACCGCCAACAAGGCTCTATGATCTTTGCCTATGTCATAAACCGTCAGGACCGCTTCGGCTAAGCATTTCGGTGTTATTGCTGCATTACCGCCAAAGGCGCTTGCCGATAAGGATGTAATGGTTTCGCTTCGCTGCACGTCCGACACCTTCAAAAATCGGCACAATGCATCGAATATCATTAACGAGCCCTTCACTCGGCCTTCGAAGCTATAACCCGCAATATGGGGCGTTCCGATGGCCACTGCCGCCAAGAGCTCGGCACTGATGGACGGTTCATTCTCCCATACATCTAGCACTGCCGCTATTTGCTTGCCGCTTAACAAATGAGCAAGAAGCGCTTTATTGTCGACCACTGCGCCGCGCCCGGCATTGAGAAGAACAACACCCGATTTGAGCCTGGCCATCACGCTCTCAGACATCATATGAAACGTGGGATACAAGCCATCGCGGGTTAACGGCGTATGCAGGCAAATAAGGTCTGCGCTGTACACTGCATTAAAGTCGACAAGATCGAAGGGCGCACCATTCCCCAAATAGGGATCCACGCACTGACAATCGAACCCAAGACTCTCCAGGGCTTTGTATACCCGGCTACCCACATTGCCTCCGCCAACCACCACGGCCCTACCCGGTGTTTCGTGTTTATTTAGGTGGGCCAAGGCGCTAGTCACATACTGGGCAACCGCATCGGCATTGCATCCAGGAGCGCTGGCGTAGCCAATTTTACGCCGTTGCAGTGCGTTAATGTCGAGGTGGTCGACACCGATCGTGCATGTACCGACAAATTTCACAGTAGATTCGGCCAGCAGGGCCTCATTGACCGGAGTAACAGAGCGCACGAGCAGCACATCAGCTCCGCGTAGATCTTGCGGGCTTATGGTGCGTCCCGGCAACAGTACTACATCGCCCAAGGTCCCAAAAAACTCGTTTACATAGGGAATATTTTCATCCGCGACTATTCTCATGGGGTGTCGTACTCTTGTTTAAGGTTCAAGACAAAATTTTCTGGAAAGCCCAAGCCCTGGACTAGAGCACCTAATTCGGCAAAGCACGGCGCTTGTCGGCGGGTATAAGACCAATCGATGCGCTGGGCGTCGGTAACAATGGTGGTAAGCAACAGGGCCATATCCACCTGGTCGCTGTACTCGATCAACTTTTTCTGCAGTGAGCCAGAGCCGCGAATGGGAAGTTCAGTAATTCTATGTATATTGGCTTTAATGTTTTGCCAGCTGCCGAGATGCTGAAGCAGCGCCGCAGCGGTTTTGTTGCCCACCCCCGGCACGCCAGGAATATCGTCGCTCACGTCGCCCACCAGGGCAAGCAGGTCGGCCACTTGCCGCGGCTCCACACCCATTTTTTTATGTATATCGCCACCAAAGAGTTGGTCGGACGCGGGGTAGTCCCACAGACAGCCGTCGCTGCAAACAACAAGCTGAGCCAAATCCTTGTCTCTGGTAAGTATGCTGTAGGCACAGCTCCGCTTGCGCGCCTCCTCCACCAGGGTGCCAACGAGGTCATCCGCTTCGTAAGTATTAGAGGCGTAACAGGTAATGCCCATTAACTCGCTAACTTTCTTACACGCAAGAAGCTGAAATGCCAGGTCGTCATCAGGTAGCTCGCGAGTACTTTTATATTTTGGACAGATATCGTTTCTAAAACAGGTTGTAAGGCTTTCGTCAAAACACGCCACCACTCGATACGGTGCCACATCGCACAAAAAACGCTGCAACCACAAGGCATAGCCGTATACGGTTTCTGTGGGCCGCCCATTTGAAGCATGCCACTTACTGGGCATAGAGAAGTAGTATTTAAAGATATATATTGAAGCATCAATGATGTACAGCGGCTTCTTTACGGCTCTTATAGGCGCAGTCTCTTCAATTACTGACTCTCCAATTACTGACGCTTCAGATACTGGCTTTTCAGATAGTGCCGCTTCAGGCATAGCCACTTTAGAGCCACGCCACGGCTTATCTTTGCGC
>JBLHGN010000029.1:0-21227 GCA_047616325.1 Lentisphaeria bacterium | reverse complement strand
AAGCCGGCGCAAAAAATGTCGTAATCTTCTTTTGGGTGCCTGTAGGAAAATCCTTCTTTCGCCTGTCGCTTTGCGTAGATAAGCAAGAGTTCCGCCGCTACGTCGCGCACCTGTTCAGCGGCTTTGCGCTTGGCCTTTTGCCACTTTTCGCTGCCGAGTGAATGCAGGGGCGCGTGGCTTTCCTCTAAGCCGGAATAGCGGCTTATTAGATGTAAGTTTGCAACGGGAACATATAGTTTTGCGCTGTTGGCATAGTCGAGCACGAGAAACTCTTCGGCGTGGCCGTCGTGCTCAATAGTCTGCAGGCCCTTATAACGGCCGACGCCGTGGTCGATATGCACCACCGGTGCGCCGATGTTCAGCTCTGTAAGGTTTTTAAAAATCTTATCGTTATCGTCGCCACTGGTTTTACGGCGGCGTGCTTGACGCACTAAAGTACCGAATATCTGTGGCTCTGAGATAATCAACAATTTGGGTGAATTGCAGCTGATACCTTGTTCCAAGGCGGCAACTGTAATCGCGATACTGCAGTCGGAGTTGACGAAGGCAGTAACGTTGGCGCAGTCGTCTGGCGCAACGCCTATTTTGTGTAAATGTTCTTTTAAAATTTCCCTACGTCCACTGGACTCAGCACAAAAGAGAATTCGCTTTTCTGTGCTACATATTAGCTGTTCTAAGTGGAGAAGGGGGTTGGTTGCGCGACTGTCCATCAGCACCAGAGGTGGTGGAGACACATCGAAATTATAATGCCCGGCCTTTTCTGGGGCTGCGTTTACTTGCAGCGAAACGCGCGGAAAGGTTTTTAGGGCTGAGAATGCCTCGTTTATCGGTAGGAAAATCTCGCTCGGCGGCATGATAGGTCGCTCAATGTCGCCGCAACGGCTTTCGTAGCGGTTGCTCGCTTCTCGCCAAAATTCTTCGTAGGCTGGCTCAACACCCTCCAGCATAAATACTTGACTGGCGGGAGGAAGGTAGTCAAACAGCGTGGAAGTGGATTCAAAGAATAAGGGTAGAAAATATTCGACACCAGCAGGCGATAGGCCGGACACTAAATCCTGGTAAACAGGGCAAGCCCTATGGTTGACATCGAAGCGCGTATGCCAATTGTTGCGAAATAGAGAAATTGCTTCCTGATCAATTGGGCACTCTTTGCCGGGTAGTAGTTCGATCCTCTCAACCTGCGTCACTGTGCGCTGGGTTTCTGGGTCGAATTCTCGTAGAGACTCAATTTCATCGTCAAATAGCTCGATACGATAGGCTGAATCACTGCCCATTGGATAAACGTCAATCAGAGCGCCTCGAAGGGCAAATTCACCATGTTGATACACCGTCTCAACGAGATTGTAGCCTGCAAAGATAAGTTTTTGCCGGAAGAACTCCCTTTGCAGATTTTCGCCTTTATTAAGCACCAGGCTTTTAGACAGAACGTACGACTGAGGTACGAGTCTCTGTGCAAGCGTTTGTGCCGAAACGATAACCAGTGTGCGCGTGCCTTTGGCAAGCTGGTAGAGGCAGCGCATGCGATTGGAAATAATATCCTGGTGTGGTGAAAATGTATCGTAGGGAAGTGTTTCCCAGTCGGGAAAAATAAACACAGGCAGTGTGTTGGTGGTGCCACCCATATATTGTATAACGTCGTGCTGTAGCCGTTCGGCCACCCCCATATTGGGGGTAACTACTAGGGTAGAATCCAAATTATTAAGGGCACTGTAGGCTAGAGCGCAAGCAGAGCTGCTACCTTGCAGGTTGCCCCAGGTCGTTTTGTCACCAATTTTCCCTTTGGCGGGCGGCGAGAGCGGGCTGTGAGTCATAAACGTGTAATAACTAGAAAAAAGGCCCGCTAGTTTAGCCACCTTTGTAATGCTTAGACAGTGGTGCATCGCATTCGGTACGTAAAAGTTACAGTTTTCTGCTGCTGCCGTACAAAATTTAAGCGGTTTTCCGAATGGGACAAAAAACAAATCTTATTCTGGCGCCACTCTAGATAATTGACGTGATGCTACGTATAATGGCCCTGATTTTATTGTGTATTTGCAGTGTACTTCGTGGTGTTAGTCTAAATTTAATACAGTCCGCTGCCCCTGCCGTGCTTTGCACCTTGAGCGATAGAGCAAAATTTGCCAAATTGCGATGATCCGCTACCTTTCTAAATATTTGATAGAGGCAAAAACAGTCTGGAATGTCATTACAATTATCGACGTTAATTTTCGTCTAGAAGTATATGGCGCTAACAAATGATGTTAAGAGGGCAATCTGATGTGGTGTTTTATGAACGGCAGAGCACGTTCAAAAAGATGACATGGTTTAATAGCGCGTGGCTAACACATAACGGGCACATAGACAGACAACTCAGATAAGAAAACGTTTAACTGAAGTGTTCATAGATAGCTCGTAGCTTATGAAAAGCAAACGAAGTAGATAACAATATTCATGTGTGGAGCGTAAATAGCCTTAACCGTAAAAGACCAGTTACAGCCACCAACTGCACCGTTGAACGTATGATGCGTGCGACGATTTAGATTTTATAAACTCAAACTAGGCTAAGACGTATGATAAAGATCCGTCGCGGGTTGGATTTACCTATTGCAGGTGCACCCCGTCAATCAATAGAAGATGGCCCCGCCGTTCGCACCGCAGCTCTCGTTGGCTTCGACTATCACGGAATGAAACCAACCATGGCCGTCAAAGTGGGCGACAAAGTGAGTGTGGGGCAATTACTTTTCACAGACAAAAAACAGGAGGGCGTGCGGTATACCTCGCCGGCTTCGGGTATTGTTTCGGCAATCAATCGTGGCGGTCAGCGGGTGTTGCAGTCAGTTGTTGTTGATGTGGCGGGCGACGATGCCCTGCAGTTCGCACACTTTGACCCGTCAAGCCTGGCGGCTTTACCCCGTCAAGAAGCCGTCGATAATTTGCTGAATTCGGGACTCTGGACTGCCATTCGCACGCGTCCATTCAGCAAAGTCCCCGCAATCGATAGTGTTCCCGTTTCAATATTTGTCTCGGCCATGGATACCAATCCTCTTGCAGCCGATCCGCAAGTCGTGTTGGCTGGAAGTGAAGATGCCTTCAAAAACGGTTTAGCTGTGCTTAGCACGCTTACCGAAGGAAAGGTATATGTGGGCCACGCGAAAGGCGCCAGTATCCCCAGTGCTGTTAACGAAAAAGTTGTGTGCGAGGCTTTTTCCGGCAGTCACCCCGCTGGTAACGTTGGAACCCATATCCACTTTTTATCTCCTGTAAGCGCACATAAAATTGCCTGGACCGTGGGTTATCAAGATGTTGTCGCAATTGGAGAACTCTTTACTACAGGTAAAGTTAATCCTAGTCGTGTGGTTTCACTTGCAGGACCACAAGTCGAAGATCCGCGTTTGATAAAAACCCAGGTTGGCGCAAATTTAGACGAGCTAGCCGCTGGGCAGATGAAGCCTGGTGACAATAGGGTAGTCTCTGGTTCGCTTTTTGGCGGCCGCACATCGTTCGGCGCTATGGCATACCTGGGTCGTTTCCACGTTCAGGTGAGTGTTTTAAAAGAGGGTCGCGAGCGTCCATTTATTCATTTTGTGGTCCCCGGTGTAAATCGTTTTTCTGCATTGCCCATTTATATCTCGAAGTTGTTTAGTGGTAAAAAATTCGAATTTACAAGCTCCACTAACGGCAGTGAGCGTGCGATGGTACCGATCGGTGTTTACGAGAAAGTAATGCCAATGGATATGCTGCCTACCCAGTTATTGCGCTCATTAATAGTCGGCGATACTGAATCGGCGCAAAAGTTAGGTTGTTTGGAGTTGGATGAGGAAGATCTTGCTTTGTGTACCTTTGTTTGCCCTGGTAAATATGAATTTGGACCAATTCTCCGCGATAATTTGACGCGTATTGAGAAGGAGGGTTAAGCATGAAATCACTTCGCACTATGTTAGACAAAATGGAGCCGCATTTTCATAAAGGTGGCCGCTACGAAAACTGGTACGCACTTTTTGAAGCTGCTGACACCCTACTTTTCCAACCCAATAATGTAACCAAAACAACAGCTCATGTGCGTGATGGCATCGATCTAAAGCGCGTAATGATCACCGTGTGGGCCTGTGTTTTCCCCGCAATGTTCTACGGCATGTACAACCTTGGCTGGCAGTCCAACACCATACTCGCTGAAATGGGGGCAACCTCAATAGAAGGCTGGCATGGCGCAATAATCGGATTGTTAGCTGGCCACGACGCCAATAGTATTTGGGATAACTTCATATATGGTGCCGTGTTTTTTGTACCTATTTACGCAACCGTGTTTATGGTTGGCGCTTTTTGGGAAGTGCTGTTTGCCATGAAGCGTGGGCACGAAATCAACGAAGGTTTCTTCGTGACATCAATTTTATTCGCGTTAACTTGTCCGCCGAACTTACCTTTGTGGCAAGCGGCGCTGGGTATCAGTTTTGGCGTGGTTATTGGCAAAGAAGTGTTTGGTGGTACTGGCAAAAACTTCCTTAATCCAGCGTTAACAGGTAGGGCGTTTCTCTATTTTGCCTACCCGGCCAGCATGTCTGGTGATGCAGTGTGGACTGCGGTAGATGGCTATACCGGCGCCACTGCCCTTTCGGTTGCTGCCCAGCAGGGCATGGAAGCATTAAGTCAACAGATGACGTGGATGGACGCTTTCTTGGGCAATATTCAGGGTTCTATCGGTGAAACATCAACGCTAGCCATTACAATTGGTGGCTTAGTGATGATTTTCATGGGAGTCGCTTCGGGGCGCATTGTGTTGGGGGTCTTCATCGGAACAGCAATTACATCCTTGTTGTATAGCGCTGTTGGTGATGCCTCGTCAAACCCTATGTTTGCTATACCGTTTTATTGGCATTTTGTTTTGGGCGGTCTTGCCTTTGGTGCCTTTTTTATGGCTACCGACCCGGTATCTGCTTCCATGACCCATGTGGGTAGATGGATATACGGTGGTTTAATCGGTTTTATGGTGGTTACGATTCGCGTAGTAAATCCCGCGTTTCCTGAGGGCATAATGTTGGCGATATTGTTCGGCAATATTTTTGCTCCCTTAATTGACCATTACGTTGTGCAGTCGAATGTTAAGCGGAGGTTGGCGCGTGTCTAATAAAGAAACCACACAAAAAACGATTATTGTTGCCCTGGTACTCTGCGTAGTGTGTTCGGTAATAGTTTCAACGGCGGCGGTAGTTTTGCGCCCCGCTCAAAAAGCCAATAAAGAAAGGGACTTCCAAAAGAATGTGCTTATGGCGGCTGATCTTTACGATGCTTCAATGTCGGTAAAAGAGCAGTTCAAGAGAGTTGAAATTAAAGTTGTTGATCTGAGCTCCGGGAAATTCACCGATGCGGTCGACAGTGATAAATATGATCAAGCAAAAGCCGCGAAAGATCCTAAGCTCTCGAAAGCACTTGACGATGAAAAAGATATTGCGGGTTTGTCGCGTTTGGAAGACTACTCCAAGGTCTACATTATTAGTAACGATCAAGGTCTCGATAAAATCATACTGCCTATTCGGGGCTACGGCCTTTGGTCAACATTAAAGGGATTTGTTGCGCTGCAGTCGGATTTAAATACTGTGGTGGGGCTTGGCTACTACGATCAAAAAGAAACCCCTGGACTGGGTGGTGAAGTGGATAACCCGAAATGGAAAGCACTGTGGGGTGGCAAGAAAGTATACAGCGATGGCGAGGTAGCCCTGTCCGTTATTAAGGGCACGGTTTCCGATACCACTCCAGGCGCACAATATAAGGTCGATGGTCTCTCCGGAGCTACACTGACCAGTGACGGCGTGGACAATATGATTAAATTTTGGTTGGGTGAAAATGGTTTCGCTCCTTTCTTAGCGAACCTAAAAAAAGGGGCGGCGTAAGAGATGAAAATTAAAGCACTGTTATTTAAACCCATTCTGGATAATAACCCTATTGCCTTGCAGATTCTGGGGATATGTTCCGCCTTGGCGGTAACTTCCAGCTTAAAGGTGACCTTGGTAATGTGCATTGCGCTTACTTTGGTGACGGCATTTTCCAACTTTTTTGTGGCCTTAATTAGAAAGCAAATTCCCACAAGTATTCGCATTATTGTGCAAATGACAATAATTGCTTCGCTGGTAATCGTAGTTGACGAAGTATTGAAAGCTGTGGCTTACGATATTAGTAAACAACTCTCAGTTTTCGTTGGTTTAATTATCACCAACTGTATTGTGATGGGGCGTGCTGAGGCTTTCGCCATGAAGAATCCTCCTGTGGCCAGTTTTATTGATGGTATTGGCAATGGCTTGGGATATAGCGCGTTGCTGGTTACTCTGGCGGTGTTCCGTGAACTGTTTGGTTTTGGAAAGTTGTTCGGAATCGAAATTTTCAAACTTACCACTGACGGTGGTTGGTATGTGTCCAATGGACTATTGCTTGCCCCGCCTAGCGCGTTTTTCTTAATTGCGATGATAATTTGGGCCATTCGCTCATTTAAAAAAGATCAAGTAGAGATTTCAGAGTTCAAAATTGCGCCCAATACCTCTCCCGTTAAGGAGGCAATGTAATGGAAATTATGCTAAGTATTTTCGTTGAGTCAGTTTTCTTAAAAAATATGGCCCTGTCGTACTTTTTAGGTATGTGTACCTTCCTGGCCATATCTAAAAAAGTGGATGCCGCAGTCGGTTTGGGTATTGCTGTCATTGTTGTGCTTTCTATTACTGTTCCTGTTAATAACCTTATTTACAATTATTTACTTGCCGAAGGGGCACTTGCCTGGGCGGGTTTACCCAATGTTGATTTGAGCTTTTTGGGTTTAATCTGTTATATAGGTGTAATTGCCGCGATTGTACAAATTATGGAAATGGTGCTGGATCGTTATGTCCCTGCTCTTTATAACGCCCTCGGTGTGTTTTTACCGTTGATTACAGTGAACTGCGCCATTTTGGGTGGTGCTTTGTTAATGGTTGAGCGAGATTATAGTTTTGGTGAAAGTGTTGTCTTTGGCGCAGGCTCTGGTGTCGGTTGGGCGCTCGCCATTGTTGCTCTAGCTGGTATACGCGAAAAAATGAAATACAGCGATGTACCTAAAGGCCTGCAAGGCCTAGGTATTACTTTTATCACCGTCGGTTTGATGTCTTTGGGCTTTATGGCCTTTGGCGGAATCAAACTTTAATCCAACGAGGAAATTTTAGAGCATGAACTTAGAAATTATTTTAGGTGTCGCCATGTTCACGGTCATCGTTCTTGCGTTGGTGGCAGTGATTCTTAGTTCGCGAGCAAAGTTAGTTAATAGCGGCGAAGTTACAATTGAAATAAATGGCGAAAAAACAATATCTATCCCTGCTGGTGGTAAATTATTGCAAACTTTAGCGTCAGCTGATTTGTTTTTACCTTCGGCCTGCGGTGGTGGTGGTACCTGTGCCCAGTGTCGGTGTATCGTTGAATCCGGTGGCGGTTCGATGCTGCCAACTGAAGAGTCTGCTTTTACAAAAAGAGAAAGTAAAGAAGGTTGGCGATTAAGCTGTCAAGTTCCGGTTAAACAAAACATGAAGGTGCAGGTGCCAGAGGAAGTGTTTGGTGTTAAACAGTGGGAGTGCACTGTTGAGTCAAACCCCAACGTGGCAACTTTCATTAAAGAGCTTACCTTAAAACTACCAGAAGGAGAAAATGTAGATTTCCGTGCTGGTGGTTATGTTCAACTTGAAGTGCCTTCTCACCACGTAAAATTTTCCGATTTTGATATTGATGAGGAATATCGCGGTGATTGGGAGCATTTTGGCTTCTTTAAATTAGAGTCGAAAGTGACCGAGCCCGTCATTCGCGCATACTCTATGGCAAATTACCCTGAAGAGCGTGGTTTGCTTAAATTTAATATTCGTATTGCAACGCCACCACCTCGTTCGCAGGGGATTCCTCCCGGCAAAATGTCGTCTTATGTGTTTAGCCTTAAACCTGGCGATACAATAAACGTATTTGGTCCTTTTGGTGAGTTTTTTGCTAAAGATACCAATGCTGAAATGGTGTATATCGGTGGTGGTGCAGGTATGGCGCCCATGCGTTCACACATTTTTGACAATTTGCGTCGCCTAAAATCCGATCGTAAAATTTCTTTTTGGTACGGCGCTCGCTCTCTGCGAGAGTTGTTTTACAAAGAAGACTATGATGAATTGGCCGAGGAAAATAAAAATTTCGACTGGCATATCGCCCTGTCGGATCCCCAGGCTGAAGATAATTGGGACGGCTTAAAAGGATTTATTCATAATGTCCTATACGAAAGCTATTTAAAGGATCATCCCGCGCCGGAAGACTGTGAATATTATATGTGTGGGCCTCCCATGATGAATGCCGCAGTAATCAAAATGTTAAAAGATCTTGGTGTTGAAGATGAAAACATAATGCTGGATGATTTTGGTGGCTAAGGTTTTTATCCGAGATAAAATAGTGTTTACAAAAAAAAGGGGGCCGGGAATACTGGTCTTTTTTTGTTTGATGAGAGTGCTGGCAGTTTTAGTTGCCGTGTTCGTATCTTCCGCTCTTATTTCATGTAAGCCTAATAGTGGCAGTTCTGAAAGTGAAGGCATTACCATCACTTTTTCCGGTGCTACAATGGGCACCACTTACCATATTAAAGCATATTTAAATCAGTCTTTAGGGCTAGAAAAAGAAGCCCTACATCAAATTATCGATGACGATCTCGTTAATTTTAATCAGATAATGTCCACATATATTGCCGATTCTGAATTATCTCTACTAAATAGAGCCCCTGCTCACCAATGGATAGCGCTGAGCCCGCCGTTATGGGAAGTTCTGTCGATTAGTCGTGAGGTTGCGAAATACTCCGAGGGTGCTTTTGACCCTACCGTTGGTCCCCTGGTTAATGTGTGGGGTTTTGGTCCTAATAAGCGGATTAGCTTCCCCTCGGAAGAAGAGATAGAGGCAGCTAAAGCCCTCACGGGTTTTAAGCGCTTATCGTTTGATGATGAGAGTCGGCGCGTCATGAAGTTGGGCGAGCTGTACCTTGATTTGTCGGCGATTGCAAAAGGGTACGCCACAGATGTGCTGGGTGACTTGTTAGAAGCTTATGCGATTAAAAACTATATGGTTGAAATTGGTGGCGAACTAAAGATTCGTGGAGTGAATGGCACGGGTGGTTATTGGACTATTGGTGTTGAAAGGCCCAGCCTTGCCCACGATGGTGCGATGCTGGCCATCAGTGGCGATAATGTTGGTATTGCGACTTCTGGAGACTACCGAAATTATTATGAAGAAGATGGCATAAGGGCTTCCCACACCATCGACCCCAACACGGGTAAGCCTATCACGCATTCTCTGGCCTCTATTACAGTCATAGCAGAAAGCGCAGCGATGTCTGACGCCTATGCCACGGCGATAAATGTAATGGGGCCAGATTTTGGTTTTGAATTTGCTGAAACACATCATATGGCGGCATATTTTATCGTAAGAGAAGGGGGTGTGTTCAAGGAGAAATATACCTCGGAGTTTCGGTCTTATATTGTCGAAGGCTAGATTGCTTCGGCGATTAATGAAAACAGGTTGTTAAAATGACTACATTTATATTGAGTTTTGTCGTGTTGCTCGTGGTTATATCAGCTATGGCCGTTGGCGTTATATTTGCCAATAAGCCAATCAAAGGTACCTGTGGCGGAATGACTGCTTTAGGCATAGATTCTGCTTGCGATATTTGTGGCGGCGATACAAAAAAGTGTGAAGATGAGCAGAAGAAAAATGGCAAGCTCATATCACCCATTGACCTTGCTTACGATGCGACGGCAAAACAACCGAAGTGATTTTTAATTGGTGGCCGTTCTTGGGCGGACATCGACAGGCTAACACGGAAGCAATGCACAGAATTGGTGGCTGTATTAGTTGATTTTGTGAAAAAAGCACATCTACATTGCGACCTCATAAAATGCCACAGTAGGTGCATTTATGGAAGAATACTATTTTGCAAGCCAAAACCGGAGTTAGGTGGTAATTAGAATGGCAGATTTCACATACGATTTATTGGTGATTGGAGCAGGTCCTGCGGGCGAGGCTGCCGCTATGGCCGCTGCAAAAAATGAATTGCGCGTGGGCGTGGTTGAGGACCAGGGTATGCTTGGTGGCAACTGTACTCACAAAGGCACCATTCCATCTAAAGGCTTGAGAAACGCAGTTAAACAGATTATTCAGTTTGGATCGCTGTCAATATTTCGATCGCTTGGAAATTCAAGAACATTATCATTCAGCGAGGTGCTCGCTGTGGCATCAGAAGTAATACCAAAACAGGTATTGTTACATACCGAATTTTTCACTCGCAATCGTGTCAGAATTCACTTTGGGCGTGCAAAATTTGCCTCGCATAATCAGGTTGAAGTTATCGATGGACATGGCTCTCGCGATATTATAACGGCTAAAAATATCGTTATCGCTACTGGGTCAAGACCATATAGGCCTGCGGAGGTCGATTTTAATCATGCACGAATTTACGACAGCGATACAATACTCGATATGAAGCACACTCCGCGCACCTTGATTATTGTGGGTGCTGGCGTTATTGGTTGTGAATACGCTTCTATATTTGCCGGTTTGGGTATGAAGGTTGACTTGATAAATGGTCGCGAGCGCTTGCTGTCCTTTCTCGATGATGAAATTTCAGATGCCTTGAGTTACCATCTTCGGCGTAGTGGCGTCATGGTGAGGCATAGCGAGGAGCACGACGCTATAGAGCCTTCGGATAGTGGTGTAGTTTTAAAGCTAAAATCAGGCAAGCGAATAAAGGCCGATGCCCTGCTCTGGTGTAACGGTAGAACTGGCAACACAGATAATCTTGGCTTGGAGAATGTTGGGCTTGCAGCGAATCATCGGGGTCAAATACACGTTGACCAAAAATATTGCACCTCAGTTGAACATATTTATGCTGCGGGTGATGTTATTGGTTGGCCAAGTCTTGCAAGTGCTTCATACGATCAAGGTAGATCCGTTATTGATTCAATTCTCAATAGAACGTCACGTTATGTTGAAGATGCGCCGACGGGTATCTATACCCTCCCAGAGATTAGTTCGCTGGGAAAAACAGAGGCTGAGTTGACGTCGGCAAAAGTACCCTATGAAGTGGGGCGAGCATTTTTTAAAGATACGGCGCGAGGACAAATAAGTGGAGAAGACGTAGGGATGCTTAAACTGCTTTTTCACATCGACACGAGAGAAATACTGGGCATACATTGTTTTGGTGCCGAGGCATCAGAAATTATTCATATTGGACAAGCCATCATGAGTCAACCTAATGGCGCCAATAACATAGAGTATTTTGTAAATACCACATTCAATTACCCGACTATGGCCGAAGCCTATAGGGTCGCTGCTTTAAATGGTTTAAATCGGGTAAATCGGCACGGATAGGCGTTGTAGTTTAAATTGAGCGTGCTACATGCCAATGCAGTATAGATGTAAAAAACCTGAGCGTAATGGCCTGAATGAAGCGTTGGGTGCTAACGCTTTAATAGTGTAGTGAATTCACTTGCCAGATAGTTATTACACCTAAAGACCCATTGATGTTTTGGGCCTTTAGGCGAGCTTTTTCTAAGAGTAATTAAACAATTACTACTGAGTTTTCTTCCGTGCTAATGTTGCTGGCGACATATTTATCTGCAATATAGTCATTCTCCCAGCGTACCCCGTCAATAACATACCGGTATTGATATTCTTGACCCACTTCTAAATCAAGCGTTGTTGCGAATAGTCCGGTCTTTTGCTTGCGTAATTTCGTTTCTGTAGCGTCCCACTCGTTGAAGTCACCTGCAAGTGCTACAGATTTTGCTTTTGTAGTAAGCTCTGTCGGTGCAATAAATTTAACTTTACACAGGGGTTTACTTTTAAGGTATTTCTTTTCAGTGCTCATTGGTTCTTCCTCGTATTCGGTAATTGGTACACGTTAGTATGCTTTGTTAATAGTTGGTGGTGCGGTTATGCGCGACCAATTGGTCAATACAATAGATCCCACTAACGTAGGCGGTAAACCTATGTGTGAGCGTGTTATTATTATTGTTTGAATTTTTTATGATTCGCTTGTGTCGCAATAAACATGTATCAACTTATTGTTAAAAATAGCTAACTACATCTAGGCTAAGTGCCTTGTTTTGGACAAAGCGATTAATGTCGTGCATTACAAGGGGGCTTCTATGTTGCCCTCTACATTGCAAAATTTCATCGTAGGTTAACCAGGCGGTGTCAATTATATCGGCATCTCGCTTTACATTTTCATCAAAATATAAAGGCTCTGCAACAAATGTATGCCTAATATAGGTAACAGAGTTGCTGGGAGCAAAATACTGACTAACGCCAAGGTAGCCTTGGAGTTTAACTCGCCATGCTGTCTCTTCAACGGTCTCTCTAATAGCGGCATCTAGGAGGCTTTCATTCTCTTCAAGGTGGCCGGCGGGCTGATTGTATACTTTTTTGCCATCCGATTCCTCTAACACTAATAAAAATTTACTATTTTTTTGTACGATGGTGGCTACAGTCACATGTGGGAACCAAATATTCATTGTTATTCCTTGCGCTAGTTTGTATTTTTAGCTGTATTTCTTATAAACGTTTGTTTGAACTTTGTCGTACTGGGGCCGGTAGGTTTGGCAATTCAACTAAATTAAACAGATGCTCTCCGGGTTGTAGCGATCCAAGCGTCCATCCACCTATGGAATAGCGAATCAAACGTAGGGTAGGGCAACCCACGGCGGCCGTCATGCGCCGAACTTGGCGGTTACGGCCTTCGGTGAGTGTAATTTCAAGCCAGCTAGTCGGTATTTTTTCTCGTATGCGAATTGGCGGGTCTCTCGTCCAAATGTTCGGTCCCCCAATTTTCTTCACCTTGGCTGGTAGGGTTGGCCCGTCTTTTAAGGTGATGCCACGGCGCAGTTGGTCTTGCTGGACGTCTGTTACCTCGCCTTCAACTTGAACCCAATAGGTTTTTGCGAGCTTGTGTTTTGGGTCGGATATTCGATGTTGTAGGGGGCCGTGATTAGTTAATAACACAAGGCCTTCGGAGTCTCGGTCGAGTCTTCCTGCGGGATAGTAACCCTTATGTTCCGGGGCGTTTAGGTGCGTAGCGAGTGTTGGCCTGTTCTCCCCGTCACTAAATTGGCACAGCGTGTCGAAGGGTTTATTTAGTAGTATTACGGTAACCTTTGGCATCGGATTTACTCGGCTCTATATGGAGTGGCCCCTTGATTGTGTGGCCCATATAACAATGGTACTGCTTCGATTTGGATTGTGCAGTTATTATTCGCGAAGTCTTACTAGCGATTCACCTGTGAGCGAGTTTACGGCTTCAAAATTCCAAAAGGGAGTGAAAATATGCGCGCCAAATGACTATCTCACTAGGAAAATATAGCGAAGGATGTTAGATTATTCGCCGCGTTTTGGTGCTCGTTTCTGTATGATGTCACGGATTTTACGTTGGAAAAAATAGATCTTCAAAATTTTGTCGTCTAGTTTATTTAGAAGGGGTACACAGTTTGGTCAGAATACTCGTTGCAGATGATCACGACCTAGTGCGTATGGGTATAGTGCGTATGCTCGCAGATGTAGATGGTTTTGACGTTGTGGGAGAGGCTAAGTCGGGCGAAGACGCTATTAAACTGTCTCGTAGTTTATGCCCAGACGTGGTACTGATGGATTTAAAAATGCCCGGTATTGGTGGCTTGGAGGCAACTCGAAAGATTCGTGCGGCCGCTCAAGACATAAAGATAATTGCCGTTACTTCATTATCGGATGAAATGTTTACCGATCGCCTTATGAAGGCTGGTGCAAGTGGTTACGTGACTAAAGGCGCGGGCTTTGATGAAATTGTGAAAGCCATAAATGCGGTGCTTAACGGCTCGCTTTTTATGAGCGCCGATATAGCCCAGCAGCTGGCTCTGCGCGCCTTTTCCGGAGCGAAGGGAGAGGGGGTGCCGTTTAAGAAGCTTTCGGAGCGGGAGTTGCAAACGGCAATGATGATTGCAAACGGCGCCAAGGTGAATCACATTGCAGATTCATTATGTGTTAGCCCTAAAACAGTGAATAGTTATCGCTACCGGATATTTGAAAAGCTCGACATAAGCAGTGACGTTGAATTAGCTCTTTTGGCGGTAAAATATAAATTACTCGATGTCGAAAATTTGGCTGAATGACAGAGCAAAACACTAATTCCGTTTTCGACTCGGAGACCTTCCTCAAACATCTTACAAAGCAGCCCGGCGTATACCAGATGTACGGCGGTGACGGCAATATTTTGTATGTCGGTAAGGCTAAAAACCTTAAAAACCGCGTCTCCAATTACTTTCAAAAAACTGGCTTGCCCCCTAAAACCCTCGCCTTGGTCAAGCGCATTTTTTCCATAGAAATCACCGTTACGCCCAGCGAAGCAGAAGCGTTGGTGCTTGAACATAATCTTATAAAATCGCAAAAACCACCCTACAACGTGTTGTTGCGAGATGATAAATCATTTCCCTATATTTTTATGTCAGAAGGCGAGCGCTATCCGCGTTTGGCGCTTCATCGCGGTGTAAAAAAGAAAAAGGGGCGATACTTTGGGCCCTACCCCAACGCTGGAGCGGTGCGCGAAAGTCTGAATTTTCTACAAAAAGTTTTTGGCGTGCGCCAGTGCGAAGACAGTGTATATAAAAATCGCACACGTCCTTGCTTGTTGTATCAAATCGGGCGCTGTTCAGGCCCGTGCGTAGCGCTAGTGTCCGACCAAGATTATGGTTTTGATCTAACGAATACCACGCTGTTCTTAGAGGGAAAAAGCGAGCAGTTACACAACCAGCTCAGCGGAGCTATGGAGCAAGCATCGCAGGTTCTTGAATTCGAAGAAGCGGCCACATTACGCGATAAAATAACCTCGCTAAGGCAAGTGCAGGCGCAGCAAGTGATTGAGGCGGGGGATAGCAATCTTGATGCTATTGCTTGTGTGGTAGAGGGCGGTGCCGTGTGTGTTCATATTTTATATGTTCGTCAGGGTCGTATTATTGGTAGCAAGAGTTATTTGCCAAAAGACAAGCTAGAGCATGGAGAGTCTGGCGTGTTAAGTGCGTTTATTTCACATACCTACTTAAACGGCACGCAAATGGATGTTCCTCCAACACTGATATTAAGCCATCGCCTCGAAGATGAAGATGCCTTGGCAATCGCAATACACATGCAAACCAATAAGCCTATTAAAATAACCTCGAATATTCGCACCTACCGCGCCAAGTGGGTGGCAATGGCACTTGAGGCCGCCCGCCAAAACCTCAAGAGCCATCTGAACAACAAGCAAACGCTCGTTCAGAGATTTGAAGCGCTGCAAGAAATTCTGCAGATGGACGAGGTTCCTGGTCGCATCGAGTGTTTTGATATAAGCCATAGCAGCGGCGAGCATACAGTCGCATCGTGCGTAGTATTTGACCCAAGCGGTGCATTAAAGTCGGACTACCGGCGATTCAATATTGACGGTATAACCGCTGGCGACGATTACGCAGCAATGGAGCAAGCGATATCGCGCCGCTACTCCCGTCTTCAGAAAGAAGAAAGAAAAATGCCAGACATTCTATTGCTGGACGGCGGTAAAGGGCAGATGGGGGTTGCCAAGAGCGCTATGGCAGAGTTGGGCGTAGATGACGTGATTTTAGTGGGTGTCGCCAAGGGCACTACTCGCAAGCCCGGTTTTGAAACACTTATAATGGAGGACGGCAGCGAAAAGGTGATAAGTAGCGATCAGTCGGCGCTGCACCTTATTCAACAGATTCGCGACGAGGCGCACCGTTTTGCCATTACCGGCCACAAGCAACGCCGCGATAAAAGTCGTCGCACGTCTACCCTAGAAAACGTCCCAGGAATAGGGCCTAAGCGGCGTCGCGAGCTATTAAATTATTTTGGCGGTCTTCAAGAGGTTATGAAAGCCAACGTCGACGATTTGGCTAAAGTGCCCAGCATCAGTAAAAAAATGGCAGAAGAGGTTTACAGTGTGCTTCACAGTGAGTAACGTTCGCGCACTTTTCTAATTTCATTGATATAATTTCGCAATATATCTGCGATATCCAATAGGTTGGAACATACAATATCGATCACAATGGAGTCTGACGTTCCTAGAGCGTACTCGACTAAAAGGTAGCCCGTCCAGTGCAGAAACACCCCATGCTTAATCCCGCCAACCAGCTTACGCTGTGCCGAATACTATTTATTCCCTTGTTGGTTGCAGTTTATTACTCCCCATTTAGCTGGAGATTCCTGGCCTCTGGTCTGTTATTTACTCTGGCAGGAATAACCGATGCGCTAGACGGTTACATCGCCCGTAAATACAATTTAACAACCCCGTTCGGCGCCTTTCTCGATCCGGTTGCAGACAAACTGATGGTGGCCGTGGCCTTGGCGATTCTTATTGAAAGCCACAATGACGTGCTGTTTACCTTGCCTGCGGTGGTCATCATTTGCCGAGAAATCGTAATTTCCGCCCTGCGAGAATGGATGGCCGAGCTGGGCAAACGCGCCAACGTCGCCGTATCGTCGTTGGGTAAATTTAAAACCACTTTGCAAATCGTCGCCATTGTGATGCTACTAGCTTTTTCGCGAGAAGAATTTCCTCGCCTCTATGAAATTGGTTATGTTGCCCTATACGCTGCCGCCATCCTTACTATATGGTCCATGTGTATTTACCTAAAGGCCGCTTGGCCCAGCTTGATGGGGCGCGAGTAGGGCGACGAAGCTAGCTTGCCGGCAATAGCACTATAAAATCGTCTAAGTGGACTAGGATTTGCCATTTAAATCCTTTACAATGCGCTCCCCTAAAAGGCCGCACATATCAGTAGTGCACTTTTTTGGTGAGACAGCAGAGCCTTGTTGTTCATTGGCAGTACTCTAGATTACATTAGATCGAAGGTAGTTTTTTTGCGCGATAGCAAAGCCCTGTTGTTCATAGAGAGAGCTCTGGATTGTGCTAGATCGAAGGTAAGGTTTTTGGGCGCGATAGCAAAGCCCTGTTGTTCATAGAGAGAGCTCTGGATTGTGCTAGATCGAAGGTAAATTTTTTGGGCGCGATAGCAAAGCGGTTATGCTCTGGATTGCAAATCCAGCTAGCCCGGTTCGACTCCGGGTCGCGCCTCCATAATTTTGATGCAAAGTAGGCATATCGAGCCCTACTATAAAAATACCCCCAAAAGCCCGGGTGGTGAAATCGGTAGACACAGGGGACTTAAAATCCCCCGACAGCAATGTCGTGCCGGTTCAAGTCCGGCCCCGGGCACCATTTAAAATCAATGACTTACGCCGCTTTTGGCGATGTCTCTCTTTATCGAATTATCTCCCTGGTAGACCTATAGTAGACACTTTGTCACTGCCTTTTTTTGCAGGCGGAAGGCGAGGGCATGCCAATGTCTAAAGTAGCCAAAAGCCCCAAAAACTTTAATTCTAAGCGCTACTTAACAATTTCCGAGGCGAGTGCCGTTTGTGAGGTAAAAGCGGGCACATTGCGCCAATGGGAAAAGCATTGTGATCAGCTAAACCCACAATGGCGGCGTAATAGGCGCTATTACACTCAACAAAATATCGAGCTGATAAAACAAATAAGAGCGCTGGTTATTGATGACGGTTTAAGCGCCCGAGCCGCGGGGTTAAAGCTTGACGGTTATTCGGATGCATCTTACGCAAGGGATAACTTTAAATCTGGCAAACTGGACTTAGGAGAGGCATACACTGTTCCGTATTTGATGAGAGTATGCAAAATATCCGAAAAAACTGCCCGTAGATACTTATCTGAAAATAGATTGCCTCACGCAGCCGCAACGCTTTTGGATTTAACGAAGCGAGGACGAATCCTGCCTGAATCCTGGAATCATTGCTTTATTAATTTTAGGGATAATATTGAGATCTATCAGGTTGGTGAAGTTCGTGAGAATGATGTTTTAAATATACATTGGTCGCGGCAAATATATGCGGGGCACATTCGATCATTGCAGGTAGAGCTTGATGAGGCAAAAAAGAGAATTAAAGATTTGGATGAAGCGCTTCAGACTTCACGATTTCTGCTAGGCGAAGCGCCAGCAGCAAATGATTTAGCCCGATAGGAGTACCCATAATGTCAAAACCATCGCTATATTTGATACATCGTAATATGAAAATTGCCTTAGAGGCGTTTCAGGCCGTCGACACATTGGCTAGTACAAACTTTGAGGCAGGGATCGGGCCGGAAATTTCGAAAGCTTTAGTGCCCGCAAATTTTTTACTAGAGGAGGCGATACGGGACTTGGAAATGAATTACGTTAAGCTTCGAACAGTGGAGGAGGTTACGGATAGTATTGAGGCCAATACGCCCGGACTGCTAAAAGCAATCAAAGCAGGAAAATTCAAAGTCTATGATGGTGGCCTACCCAAAAATGAAAAATGACGAAAAATCCCTGCGCAATAGCTATGTGAATTAATTAATTCTACTTAATTACAGTTAGCTTAGGCGGCTTGACAGGTGTCGCCTTGAGGTTGACTGAATCAGAATGGACTATGCCAAGCTTAAATAGTAAATTTGTAATTTCTTCAATAGGCAGCATTAGTTCTTTTGCTACTGATGATAAAGATGTTCCACCATCTTTAAGTGATTTAAACATCATGTCGAGTAACAAGGTTTTTTCCCGCTCAATTCCATCAATTTCTTTCCTTCGCAAACCACGACCACTTGCCTCAATAATAAGTGACCTGTGGTGCCATTCAGTAATTGCTCCAAAATGGCGGAGCTGCATAATGATGGACATGGCGGAAGTGTTCCAGTTCGGTCTTAGCTTGAGAATGTCATCGACAGTCAAATACTTCGAAGCACATGCCAAAACCGTTCGTCGAGGCATCAAAAAACAAGCGGCAAATTTATCAGCATCAGCTTCAACATCTTTTCCCTGTGGAGATCCGTGTTTATGCAGAACAAGGTGTCCGAGCTCATGAGCGGCATCCATTCTGCTTCTTTCTCCAGATTTTTGCATGTTTAGGAAAATATATGGTTTATCGTCTTTCCAAAATGAAAAGGCGTCTACGGACTGCGTGTTTTCTGCCAGTGAAAAAACTCTTACGCCATGCTTTTCTAGCAGATGAACCATATTATTAATACAGTGGTTCCCCAGCCCCCAGGACTCTCTAAGTTCTCCTGCGGCGGTCTCAGGTTCAGCGCCTCTTAGGTCAGGCAGGTTAACTTTAGGAAGATTGTTAAACTTTTCGTTTAAATATTTATCGAGTAATAGTCCAATGCTCCCAGCTGAAATTGCAGCATGCATTTGCGAGGCTTTCATGGCTTTGAGGGATCTGAAAGATACCGTTTGCTCATCAATTGTTTCTATCTTCTCTTCAGCAAAAAAGAATGCGATCGGATAGCCTAGTGCTTTTGCAAAGGCATCTACGGTGTCTTTGGGTGGTATGGATGTGCAATAGTCTTTTTCATATTCACCAACCATTCTTGGTGTTAAGCCCACAGATTCGGAAAGCGCTTTGAGCGTTAGCTGTCTACGTTTGCGTGCGAGCCTGAGGCGGTCAGGCGCAAATTTTTCATGCATATGGGGTCATTGCTCTTTTCTTGAAATGTCAAATGTTACTTCCTCGGTTCGAGGAATATTTTCGAGCGGTATATTAGAAGTGACGCCGTCAAAAGGCAACGCAACAAATAGAATACGGTCTTTCCATCGATCAATTCTAAGTTGGTCTTCAGTACCACTAAAGACTGAAACATTTGATGGTAGTGATAGTTCGAACCGAACCTCTTTTTGACGAGTATCAAAGTGATAAAGAAGTATCCACGTTTCTGTGGAGTCCGCCTTGATGTCAGCGAGGGTGTAATGATTAAAACTATCAAATAAATCTAGGTTTCTTGTGACGATATCTCTGGTGCTCGACCCTTTTTTGTTTTTTGTTTTTGGCTCGCCGTCTGGTAATCCAGTGTCTTTATCGCCGCTAGTAACTATAAGAGAAATTCTCTTGCTTTTGTTGTGCGTTATAGATAAGCCTTTTTGGTGAATGTAGTCCCATCCATTGGTGTCACTTAAAAGTACTTCCCGCATGGCTGCGACGATCTCGCCCCACGCAGTAACCCCAGCGTGAGTTACTGGGTGGAGGCGTGTGCTTCTCTTGTACTGTATGAGTCCGCTTGAAATTGCATGTTCAATGGCTTCAGAGGTCAACCCCATCGACTCAAATCTGGAGTTCTCATTTTGAGCGAATGAAATCTGCGGTGCTGATATGTTATGCATTAGCGTTTACTGGCTTGAATGAAAAATATTGGCGGTAACAATGCTTAATTTCCTATTTTACCCTCATTTATGAGGGGAAATCAAGAAATGCATTTTCCCTGTATTACGGTCTCATTTTTCGGTCGCTTATTAATGGTTAGCTGGCTTTGTGGTAAACCGACTAGCGCAGCTGATTGGAACTGATGTCCAAAACTAATTTTCATGTTCGATTTCGCAAGAAAAAATACTGGCAGGCCATCCTCGGCATTGGCAATGTAAGGTTTGGAGGGTTATCTTTGCTTTGTATGTTTTAATGGGACAAAGGTAATCAAGTCGTTATACTTAGGAAAAACAAGAGTTTAACGTTGTTTTTCGGTTCAGTTTCGGTTCTATTGAACCCATAGGTTGGTAGTACCTATAGGTTCAAATTAACAAAGTTACATTCTTTAAGCTGTTTTGCTGCTCGCTATGACCCTCTCGTGATACAGGGAATCAATGTACTCACCAATGGTTGTAACTCCGCTTTTGTCGATAGGCTTCGTTACTTGATTTTGAGGTTCCAGCCCGTGAAGTATTTGTTTGATCGTAAATTGTCGAGCTGCTATCAATAGTAATGGAATCGATTCTCTGAGAGCTTCGCCTTCAAGTAGATTTCCAAACAACAATCCACGTGGCAGTTTTGCGGAACGCATTTCGTCAATCAGGCCGGAATTGTCATAGTATTCGCCCAGGAGCTCCTCTAATTGTTGATCTTCGATATCTTCGGACACAACAAAACCGTCGCGCGTAAAGATCAAATCATCCAGCTGCTCTCCGGAATTAAGCGATTCCATAATCTCAGAATGCGAGTTATCGACCCATCCAGCTTGCTCGTAATAGCTTACGATTTCGCTCATCCAATGATCTTCTAGAATGCGCTTACGAAGAGTATACTTGCCACCCATTTTATGGAAGTCGCAAAATGCGCGACTATTTACGTCGTATTGGGCATCAGGTGAATCGCAAACGGGTAAGGCGTTTAATGCGAAAAATGGGCTTGAAATC
>JBLHGN010000028.1:0-21551 GCA_047616325.1 Lentisphaeria bacterium | reverse complement strand
TCGGACGCGGCGGCCGCAATACGCGCGGCGAAATTGCCATAAGAGGCATTGGCGACTTTTCCCGCAATATAGGTAACGATGCTCGAGTGGTTGTATATGTAGACGGCGTTCCCATGGTGCGCTCATCTACATTTAACATCAATCTTATGGGTACAGAGCAAATAGAAGTATTACGAGGCCCACAGGGCACACTCTTTGGCACCAACACCATTGCTGGGGCTATTAACATTCGCACCAATGGCCCAAGCGAACAACTTGCCAATGCCATTCATATAGAGGGCGGAAGCTTTAACCACCGCTCGGTTTCGCTCACCAGCAGCTTACCTGTAAGCGACTCGGTGCAAACTTTATTGCAATATAACAAAACTAAAAACGATGGCTTTATACACAATATTAGCCTGAATAAAGACCTACAAGGCATAGACAGCGAAGCCGCACGTTTAAAAATAAAACTCCGACCTTCCGACAAATTGGAAATTAATACCAGCATAGACTGGCTAAACGAATATTCACAAGCGACCAACGGTGTCGCCATCGCAGATGACGGCGCCTTTAACGGTTTTAGCACAGCACCTTCACCAAGAGAAGTAGCGCACAATGCCGAAGAATTTGAAAAACGAGAAGTATTGGGCGCTTCAGTTGAAGTAGACTACACACTCGACAATTACGCCGAAATTATCTCCATCAGCGCCTACCGAGACAATCAATTCAGCGAACTCAACGAGGAAGACTACTCCCCCATTCCAGCGATATTTTCTATTTTTAACGAAAAAAGCCAGCAAGTAAGCCAGGAATTTCGCCTTGTTTCACCTCGTTTTGAATCCTTCGATTATGTAATGGGCCTATTTTACCTGGGACAGGATATTAATACCGACAGGCTTGCTAACCTCGGGGGCAATGTTGTCACTACACCAGGGAACGTAAATATAGACTCCTACGCAATATATGGTCACGGCAACTACCGCTTTGCGCCCAAATTAGAATTATCCCTGGGGGCACGCTATGTGATCGACGAGAAAACCATCGACTTCAATATTATTGACGGCATCGGCTTATTTACCAACGGCAATATATCCGAATCGAAAACGTTTAAAGAATTTCTCCCCAAAGCAAGCTTAAACTACAAAGCCTCAGACACTAGCCTTCTCTACACCAGTGTGTCACGCGGCTATAAAGCCGGCGGCTGGAACGCAGACTTCGTCACCACGCTCGACGACATCGATTTTGACGAGGAAACGGCCACCAATATTGAAGTGGGATACAAATCTAACTACCTCGACTCCAAGCTCAACGTAAACCTAGCCGCATTTTTAGTAAAAGTGAAGAATCTACAGGTTTTTCAATTTGTACAAACCGACGACACAACCACCCTTCTAAAACTTACAAACGCGGGCGAAGCAAGCAGCCGTGGCGTAGAGATGGAACTTGGCTATACATTAAACTCTTACATGAGTCTCACGTTTAACACGGCCTATACTCAAGCCACTTTTGACAGCTTTAAAAATGGCGGCGGCACAAATATCGACTACGACGATAACGACCTACCTTATGCGCCAGAGCTGAAAACGTTTTTGGCTTTTGATTTTGAAGTACCACTTACAGATGCCGCACTTTTTCAAGCTCACCTCGACTACAGCTATAGCGATGGCTATTTCACCAACCCAAACAATGCCGAAAACTATAGTGTCGGCAGTTTCGATACTATCAATGGGCGCGTGGGGTTAGACCTAAACAAGATGTGGGAAATTTCGCTATGGGGCAAGAATCTAACAGACAATACCAATCTAAGATATCGTGATATCTCATTCGCTGGGGTTCCACGCGGCTATTACGAAGCGCCACGCAGCTACGGCTTAGGGCTTACCTTAAAGCTTTAATACTTATTAACATACACGCTTCGCGACACACCAATAGAGAGTATTCACTCGCAATAAAAAAAGGCTGACCGATTAACCGGCCCGCCTTTTTTTACCTTGCCCTGCTTAGCTTGCCCTACTTATAACTGGCCCTGCTTAGCTTGCCCTCCTAGGCTCAGCCCTCGCAATTCAGACCTCGTAGTAACCCATCCCTCCCAGCTTAAAAGCTATCGTGCGATTTACGCCCAGGAATCTTTTCTTCTTTTTTCACTTTGTTTTTGGTGAAAATCGTATCTTGCTCCGGCGATTCAATATTGGCATCGTCAACGTCTACCACCAAACTTAAGGGGAATTTAACCACAAATTCAGTGCCAGAGCTTTCGCTACTTTCAACATCTATCAAGGCCCGATGCTCGTCCGCAATACGCTTTATCGCCTGTAACCCAATGCCGTTGCCATTAGCTTTACTGCTGCGCCCCGACACCCATAAATCCGTCAACTGCAACTCAGACATCCCCACACCATTATCTGCAATAGCCAAACATACAAACTCATGCGATATCCAGGTGCGAATATTCAGCTCAAGATCGCCATCACCCTTTCGTGCCTCAACGGCATTTTTGACAACATTAATAATCAGAATTTTCAGATCCTCAGCATCACCATTAATCTGAGGAATATCGCCAAAATCACTATTAATAGCATCAATACCACCACTAAAAACAAACAAACTATCCTCAACGGTTTGATTGATAGACAAAGGCTGAATCTTACGCTTTCGCTGCCCTTTTAATATATCGGCCATGGTGGCAATTAAACGCGAACCTCGCTCTACTTGTTCAAGCACGATGTCTTTTTGTTTTTCCCTGTCGTAGATATTGTTAGACAAAACGCCATCTATAATTGCAAATGGCGCCTTAATATCGTGATGATAATGATTCATAAGACCAAGCATGGATAAAGTTTTTTTGGCTTGACCTAGTTCATCTTGCATTTCATCTAACTGATTTATCCTATTGAGCACTTGCCCCAATTCTTTTTGTAACCATTCAAAAACTTGTATATCGTCATAGCGGTAGTATTGCAAATCAATTGGCGCACCCATCAATACAACAGCCAATATACGTTTATCATGCATTACCGAAAAGCACAGTTTCGACTTATACGAAAACAATATGTTTCTAATTGATTCTGGCGTTTCATCAGCAACTATCAAACCACCAAGATCAGTGCAATAATTTGCAATAGCTTTTCTATCATCCTCTGTCCGAATAGAAACTCCTCGAGGCGAGGAGCAGCCACCTTCAATATCAACCAGTTCTAATGAATAATATTTAACGCGTAACACCTGCAACAAAAGATGGTTCAACAATTTCTCCAAGGAATAAACGCTGGCGACTTCATTGAGTGCTTTTGCTGTATCATGAATAACCCCGTCAAAATTATAAGCATCCTTATTTAACAACTTTTTAGCATTGGGCAAGATCCACTTCAACATTCGCGGATACAACTCCAAAACACCCACAATAAAAATAAGCGTCACCAAAACACCTTCAACATTTTTTTCCAGATCCCCCAAAAAGCTTGTAACGAAAAAATAAAACCACACAAAAAAACCAAGCAGCAATGCTCGAGTAACACCTTCACTAATTGCCAACCTAAAGTCCATCAAATGATGTTGCACAGTAGAATAAAAAAGAAGGAGGACGATTGCAATATTGGATGAAGCGCCAATATATTTTGACAAATAAAAATCATACGGCATAAGAAGTATACTCACTCCTCCCGACAAAAACGCGACAAAAAGAGTTATAAAGAGCCAGCGAACTCTATGTTTTTGGCGGGTAGTGATAGTACGGTAACAAGCCAAACACAACACAATTGATGCACACATACAGTATAAAAACGTAGCCGCAAACACTAAATATATACTATCAACTTCAGGCAAAAAACCGCTATCTGTTGCCTTTAAAGAGGAAGGGAATACAAATAAATTTAACACAGACAGAGAAAGACCGACGATAAAACTTGGAAACACAACAAAGTACAAAAATCCTTTCGGCGCATCGCCCAAAAGTCTAAATGTAAGTAGTGACGATGCTACCGGAATAAAAAACATACCCCACCTAGCAAGATGAAACCAAGTACTTAACACTGACACATCTTGTATTGTTGTCAGAAAAAAAAGTTCAAGAGACCACAAACCAAGACTAAAAACGGTAAAAGACAGCGCCACCGCAGCCCTGTTACCCTTTTTAGAAATTGCCAAAAAACCCACAAAAAAGTCAATCAATGCGGTAATTAGATACTGTGTCATTTAAAACATATCTCCACTCAACCTCTATTTACAACTTTCTGTATTGCACTTTTTTCATTACACATCAATAAAACCGTATCAAATGCCAAATGGGGATATTTTTTACTTCCCGATATTGGTTTAAACAGTAGAAGCCTGTAAAACTTAACGTGCTCAGGCCTGACGGCAATAATAACACTGGAAGCATCACACTTAACCGCTTCTTCAGCGATGTTTTTAAATATATTAAATCTAGCCCTAACGCCACCTGATTTTTGAAAACTAGGATCTATCACAAATTTATTTGTCTCAACGAAGGGCTTATCCATATCCACATTGTCACGTATTTCTTTTTCAAAAACCTCCATTGCTGGAACATCCCCTCCATTGGCCGGTGTATATACAGACGCACGAACCGAACCGATTGCCTTTTTACCAAAATACGTCAAATATGAAGTACAACTTGGGAGCGAGTCGAATTCATCCATAAACTTCTTCGATGAACTTTTTTCAATATACCCCTCTTCACTATAGCTACGATAGCGCATAGAATATACTCTATCGAGCATGGGCCCTTTAGCCGCGATACTATGATACTCACGAACAGCTTCATTGGGTAATATTAAACTTGATGGACTAGTTTGAATTGACATTGAAACACCTCATGTCTGCGATAATTATTTTCTTGGCTGCAGCCCATTAAAATAGCGACCATACCTGAAGGTTTATCGCCGCAAGGGGCTAAGTTCAAGTTACGAACGTCGTGTTTTTGTCACCGGCTGTGCAGCGGCAGCAAAAGCTTTACTTTAAGCCAATATTTAGTCTTCTCATGCAAAAGCCTCATACTGGGTTTTCTTGCCAGCAGGAATCCCTTATTGACGCAATGGAATTCTTTTTGACCAACAGTCAGCTATGCTCTTTGATGGGATCACAGACCGACGACACAAATGTTAAATTAGATGCCGCACTCTCTAATTTGTGTTGTCGCGTAAGTTTTGATTTCGACACCTATCAAATGGCAGCAATTAAGCCCTGACGCCCCTCGACATACCAACTAGGCCTTTCACCAACGAACCCTGCAAGCGCCTAAATTTTGACCTATTGTAATAATGACTAACAATACCGAACATTTCAGGTACAGAACATCAGCCCTTTTTCAACTACTGTCTCTCATGTGCAAAGGGGCGACAGGAAAGGAATTGAACTGTAGAGCACCAATGAATTCCAAGGCTGGAAAAACAGGGATGTAAGCTATTAAAAGTACCATTATTGGCAGGTAGACAAGGATTCGCCAGGAAGCCCATGCAAGCGAAGGATCGCACCCTGCTTTTATGGGTTGACGAGCAATTTTCACCCATTCATACATAAGAGAGCTCCCTCCATCCGGCAAAACCGGAAAGCGGCTTTGTTTCGCACCTTAAAATGACGTTTTTTATAGAGTTTCGTCTCGTACGACATCTCTTCTCGTGTTATCGTTAAGCTTCAATGTTTCTCTTTTTTATCTTTTGTTTCTAACTTTTGTTTCTAACCCCGCTTTGCACATGCCCCACCCCCTCTATTCATAAGCGGTGCTCGTAGAAACTGTTCACCAATGCGGAGCCTGCGTGTGGAGCAAGTAAAAATTCTTCTAGTGGAAGACGACGCCCGATTTGGCGCTCTACAAAGAGATTTTCTTACTCAGAACGGTTTTGATGTGCTTTGGCTGCAAAATGGCCTAAGCATTAAAGAGGAAGTTTCTCGCTTTCAACCAGAACTGATAGTGCTAGACATTATGTTGCCCGGCGCCAGTGGCCTTGATATATGCCGTGAGATTAGGCATATATACCCCGGTCGCATCCTCTTTTTAACGTCGAGCAGCGACGACTATGACCAAGTGGCGTGCCTGGAACTGGGAGCAGATGACTTCGTTAGTAAAACCGTTCAGCCGCGGGTATTGCTGGCGCGAGTTCGCATGTTATTGCGCCGACAAGCTACAAACGAAACAGCCGCAAGGCCCAGCAACGAATTACAATACGGCAAACTACTGCTTCGAAACAAACCCCATGAAACCATATTAGACGGCACCCGTATCGATTTGACGGATTCTGAGTTTTCTCTGCTCTGGTTGCTGGCAGAAAACGCCGACAAGGCAATGACCAGAAACGAACTTTTTAAGGAACTAAGAGGCTTTGAATTTGACGGCATGGACCGCTCCATAGACGCAAAAATTGTTTCTCTTCGAAAAAAATTGTTCGATAGCGGCTCTGGGCCAATAAGAATTGCTACTGTCCGCAATAAAGGCTACCTTTTTGTGTCAGACGCCTGGGAATAGACAAGAGAACAGATAGGAGAACGAATAGCAGAACCGACGGGTGACGGAGAGAGGATTAGCTAGTGCCCATCCATAAATAGGACTCTACTGCGGTGCAATTTAAACGGCCATCTTTACACCACCAGATGTAGTTGTTTGCAATAAGCAAACGCCTGTATCTAGTGATGCAAATCTGTCCATTTCAATTTCCCCTCGCGACGAGCCATTTATGGATGGGCACTAGCTAGGCAATCAAGAACACACAAACCTCAAAGTAAAGGTGGTGCCCACATTCACTTTGCTTTCAACGCGTATAGTGGCGTTGTGCTCACTGGCAATTCGTTTTATTGCTTGCAAACCAATGCCGCTGCCATTTATTTTCGTTGTGGCGCCCTCTTCCCAGAGAGTATCGCACTGACGCTTTGTCATACCAACGCCCGAATCTGAAAAAGCAATGTACACGCTGTTATATTCTTCCCATGTTCTTATTTTAAGATCTAACGAGCGACCAACTCCACCAGCTTCTGCAGAGTTTTTAACTAAATTGATAAACAATATTTTCAAATCCACTGCATCACCAACCACCTCAGATTGGGCTTCAAATTCTGTATCAACATTACTGAATCGACTCTTAAACAAAGAAAGGCTGTCGACTATAATATTTGTAAGTATAAGTGGTGCCAAGGTTCTGGTTCGCTTGCCCCTCAACATTGTCGCCATCATGGCTATCATTTTCGTTCCGCGCTCCACCTGCTCCAACACTATTTCACGCTGCTTTTCTGGCGTATAGATATTTGTCGATACAACACCATCTATAATAGCGAGCGGGACTTTAATATCGTGGTGATACTGGTTCATTACGCCAATTATTGAAAGAGTTTTTCGAGCTTCAATCAGCTCATGTAACATATGATTTGAATCGATGATACGACCAATCACCTGACCAAGCTCGACACCCAACCAATTGAACAAATACATATCTTCATAAAGATAATACGACCTATTTAATGGAGCACCAACTGTAACCACAGCGATAACTTCCCCTTTATGCACTACAGGAATAAAGCACTCCGCATAAAGCTGAACAAGCTCATTAAGTAGCTCACCTGAAGTCTCGTCGCGCATTACAAGCGATGAATCGATTGCAGTCTTATCGGCAAACACAGAATCAGTAGGGACTATCTTTAAGCACCCATCACTAACCTCCCTTTCTTCCCCTAAAACCCAACCAATATCATCCGCATCTGCAACAATAATTCGATAATTATCAACTTTAATTTTTGTATAAAACAGTCGATCAAGCTCCAAACAAATATCTTCAACGCCAACACAGCGGCGCAACTGATCACCAACGCTTATCTTTTCGATTTTGTAATCGTATTCAACATCCGATATCGCCGATCTCACTCTAAGCAGTAACATTTCCGAAATTTTTGAAAAAGACAATATAACGACTACAAGCAACAGCAATACGTACAAAAATGAACTTACCGATAAGTCTAGTGGCGGCAGATAAGTGAGCGAAACTAAAAACAACACCACATAAAAGCATAAAATCAGCAAATTTGTAATTCCGTCAACGATTGCAAGCTTTAAGTTAACCAATATACTATCGCTAGAGGTATAAAAAAACAGCGAAGTAAAAAGGAGATTGCCTACCACACCAGAGTACATTAATAAATAGGACTCCTTGACGAAAATAATTGTACTTACACTACCTAACAGCACAAGCAAGATTAAGGTCGACATCAACCACTTTATTCTTTGCTTTTCTCTAATGGGTGATTTTTTATAGCAGAATGCCGCATAAATTAACGCCCCTACGGAAAGATAGATAAAGTTAATGAACATTACAAAAAATAAAGCGTCCGGGGCAGGAAAATACCCAACAACATTAACCACCAACTCACTTGGAAATAGAAATAAATTTGATAGACATAGTGCCGACGTGACAATTAAACCGGGAATTAGTACAATATAGACGTAGTTCTTGGATTTTTTTGAAAGTACAACATAGGTAAACAAAGCAAAAAAGAAGGGTATAAAAAACATTCCCCAGCGGCTCACGTGAAATATTGGCCTTAGAAGATCCAAGTCCTGAATATAGCTTAGAAAAAACAACTCCAAAGACCAAGTACCTAGACAGAAGGCACCTAGTGCCCCCGCAAATGATGCCGGATTATTTTTCCGAATTGCGAGTAAAATACAAAAGACATAGTCAATTAGTGCGGTTAATAGATAGTGAAACATTATGGCCTTATTAAAACTTATAACTATTATTTAGCTTGAACTGCATAGATTTTTTAACATCATACCTGTGATTATAAAACGATAGAAATCACCGACAGATAACTAATCGCATACACCAACTCACCGCCTATTTGTGGGCGATGCTGAAGTTTTTCTGAACAGGTAAACAAACATCGCCAAATGCCCTGTAGTCGCCCCCCAAGCCACCCGTGCACGCCCTGCACTATTGCTATAGAATAGCGCCCCAAAACCCGAGCCATTTTACTTCAACTTACCCCGTAAGTTGGCTTTTTGCGTTATTTCCAAGCGATTTTATTACAAATGACCGAAGCTACACCCATGTTACCCCAGCCTTCCCCCTCTACCCGCAGTAAAGTTATTGTTGGCATGTCGGGCGGTGTGGACTCTTCTGTTGCGGCGCTTTTGCTTTTACAGCAGGGCTACGAGGTGGAAGGTTTGTTCATGAAGAACTGGAACGAAGACGACGGTACCGAATACTGCACCGCCATGACCGACCTGCTAGACGCGGCTTCGGTCTGCCAAAAGCTCGGCATTCACCTGCACACGGTTAATTTTGCCAGCCAATACTGGGACAATGTATTCGCACACTTTCTCGAAGAGTACAAAGTGGGACGCACGCCCAACCCCGACATACTCTGCAATCGCGAAATTAAATTTAAGGTGTTTCTTGAACACGCCACCGCCTTGGGGGCCGATTACATTGCCACGGGGCATTACGCTCGCACCCTAAGTCAAGACGGCCACACTTGCTTGCGCAAGGGGCTAGACCCCAACAAAGACCAGAGCTATTTTTTACACGCCGTGGGTGAAACCGAGTTTTGTAAAACACTGTTTCCCATTGGCAATATAGAGAAACCCGAAGTACGGGCTTTGGCCGAGCAGCACGGTTTGGTCACGCACAATAAAAAAGACAGCACCGGTATTTGTTTTATAGGCGAACGTCGCTTTAAAGACTTTCTTGAACAATACCTGCCCGCGCAACCCGGCCCAATAGTAAGCGCAGAGGGTGTTACTATTGGCGAGCACCAGGGTTTAATGTATCACACCATCGGCCAGCGCCAGGGTTTGGGCATTGGCGGTGTTCACGGGGCAAAAGAAGAGCCCTGGTACGTGTATAAGAAAGATTTAGAGAATAACACCTTGAACGTGGTGCAAGGCGGTCAGCACCCATTACTTTTCACCCAGGGTTTACAGGCCGGCCAACTGCATTGGATTAATGCGCAGGCGAAAGCCGATGGTTATGCATGCTGGGCAAAAACACGCTACCGGCAAGCGGATCAACCCTGCCAATTGCGCTACACCGCTGAAGACAAAGTGCATGTGATATTTGAAAAGCCCCAACGCGCCGTTACGCCCGGTCAGTCGGTGGTTTTTTACGATGGCGACATTTGCCTGGGCGGCGGTATTATCGAGTTTGCCGACCCTAGCTAGTTCCCGTTTAGAAACAAATGTTTTTGAAGAAACCGTCATCCTCGCGAATGCGGGGATCCAGGTCTTTCGCGGTAAGGAGGAAGATGGATTCCCGCCAGCGCGGGAATGACGGTGGTTTCTGGATGGGCACTAGCTAATAATACTTCTAAACGAGCACCACGCGAGTTAACCATACTTTTCTATCTTTACGACATAAGCGGAGAACATTGCTTTGCAAAAATCCTGGCGAAATATTGCCATTGCCCTGGCCGGCATTGCACAGGCCGCGCGCCTGGTTGAACTTCTGGCCAAGACAGGCTACCTGCGCACCGACGAGTTCACTACATGCATCAAGAGCTTATTAGTGACCGATAGCGACACTACCGAGGAGGTGTTTGGCGATATCTCTCAACTTTCTCTCGGCTTTGAGGTGCTTTTGGGTCTATTGAACGACCATAAGGCCGCTAACAATGCCGATATTCTTCGCTACATTTTGGGGGTAATGCACCTTCAAAAGCGCCTTTCTCGCAAATCTGACATGCTGCAAATTGTGGGTACACGTCTCGAAAAAGTCGAAACTCAGGCACAGCATTTTGGCATTGCTCACGACAATGTTATCGCCAACATCGCCGAACTATACAGCGACACCATCAGTAAATTTCAGTACCGCATTCAGGTAACAGGTGAATTTAATTACCTGCAACAGGCGCGCTTGGCTAATCAGGTGCGTGCCCTGCTGCTTGCGGCTATCAGAGCTACCACACTGTGGCGCCAAGTTGGAGGCAGCCGCTGGCAATTAATCTGGTACCGCTCCCAAATTGCCGAGGTTGCGCAAGACCTGCTAAAAGAGAGCCAAACACTGCCAAACGTTCACTAACACACGTTCACGGGCAAACCTTTACTGGAAGACCTTTATTAAAAGACAAGGCTGCACGATTGTTTTTTTTCAGCTAAAATTCGCGCCCTAAGATCTGCCTCGCACCCGCATCGTCCGGCCTCTTAATGTGAGGCCGCCACGCAAACCACGGATTAACCAAGAGACTCGCCACTGCTATGGAATTATCATCCCTTACCGCTGTTTCCCCAATAGATGGTCGCTACGGCAATAAAACTGAACAACTGCGCCCCATTTTTAGCGAATATGGTTTGATATTTAAGCGTGTTGAAGTTGAAATTCGCTGGTTGCAACGCCTCGCTGAGATGAGCGAAGTTGGCGAAGTACCGCCCTTTAGCGAGCAGGCCAACGGTCTACTTAATAACATTGTGGAGAACTTTGGCGAAACCCAAGCGCTGGCAATTAAAGCCATAGAGCGCACTACCAACCACGATGTAAAGGCGGTTGAATATTTTATTAAAGAGCAAATTAAGGGCAATGCCGAGCTAGAAGCTGCCACTGAATTTGTTCACTTTGCCTGCACTTCGGAAGATATTAACAATCTCTCTCACGGACTTATGCTCAAGCAAGGTCGCGACGCTGTGCTAGTACCTGAGATGAAAGCCACCATTAACGCCATTGCCGACATGGCGATAACTTATGCCCGCGTGCCTATGTTGTCTCGCACCCATGGTCAAACGGCATCACCCACCACTGTAGGCAAAGAGTTAGCCAACGTCGCGGCGCGCCTTCAGCGTCAATTGCAACAAGTAATGGCCGTGCCCCTGCTGGGCAAAATTAACGGCGCCGTGGGGAACTACAACGCCCATTTGGCAGCCTACCCCAATATCGATTGGCAAGAAAATGCCAAAATTTTTGTAGCGAGCCTCGGCCTTAGCTGGAACCCCTACACAACACAAATTGAACCCCACGACTACATTGCCGAGCTGTTCGACGCCATTAGCCGCTTCAATACGATATTGCTGGATTTTGACCGCGATATTTGGGGCTATATATCCTTGGGCTATTTCAAGCAAAGAACCATCGCCGGCGAAGTGGGCTCATCCACCATGCCTCACAAGGTAAACCCCATTGACTTCGAAAACTCTGAGGGCAACTTAGGCATTGCCAACGCCGTATTCCATCACCTTTCTGCCAAGCTTCCCATTTCACGCTGGCAGCGCGATCTCACTGACTCCACCGTATTGCGCAATATGGGTGTGGGTTTCGGCTACAGCCTTATGGCTTATGCCGCCACGCTTAAAGGCGTTAGCAAGCTGCAAATTAACGAAGCGACGATCGCGTTGGATTTGGACAGCGCCTGGGAAGTAATGGCCGAGCCGATTCAAACGGTAATGCGCCGCTACGCCATTGAAGAGCCCTACGAGAAGCTAAAAGCCCTCACCCGCGGGCAAACCATTACCCAAGCCGTGATGGAAACGTTTGTGGCCACACTGGACATTCCAGAAGCGGCAAAAAAAGAACTTTCGGCTATGACGCCAGCAAGCTATATCGGCAACGCCGTAGAGCAGGCCCTGCACATTAAGTCGCTAATCAAATAGAACGTACCACTTAAACTGGCCCCCAAATGAGCGCTTCTCTACCCCACGCAATTTCGAGTTTGACTCATTTGGGCGATATGCCCATAGCAACTTTTCTTGCCGAATACTGGCAAAAAAAGCCTCTGCTTATTCGCAAGGCGTTCCCCAACTTTAGCTCGCCTTTAAGCGCCGATGAAATTGCCGGCTTAACCCTAGACGACGATGTTGTGTGTAGGCTGGCCCTAGAAAATGAGCAAAATGGCTCGTGGACAGTTGAGCACGGGCCACTGCCCGAAGACATTTTCACCTCGCTTCCAGAAAGCCGTTGGACACTGCTGGTTCAGCACGCCGACAGCCTCGACCCAGAGGTAAACCAATTGCTCAATAGCTTTCGCTTTATTCCCAACTGGCGCCTCGACGACATTATGGTGAGCTACGCCCCAGACGGCGGCGGGGTAGGCCCACACTTTGATTATTTTGATGTATTTTTATTGCAGGGTGAAGGCGAGCGACGCTGGCGACTTGGACAAAAATGCGACAGCCAAAGCCCCCTGCTACCCGACCAGCCCATGAAAATACTGGCGAGTTTTGACACGAGCGAAGACTGGACAGTAAACGCCGGCGACCTGCTGTATATACCCGCCCAGGTGGCCCACTGGGGTGAAGCAATCGGCGAGAGCATTACCTATTCCATCGGTTTTAGGGCGCCAAGTCACTCGGAATTGCTTTTGGAGTTTGCTCAAGAGGCTTCAGCCGCTTGTACTGAAGATCAACGTTATGCAGACCCAGACCTGCAAATACAAAACAACCCTGGTGAGATTGCACCTAGCGCTGTAGCGAATTTTAAAAAGATACTACTTGAGCACTGCAACAACGAATCCACCTTACGGCGATGGCTTGGTGAATACTCTACGGGGCTTAAACAAGAAATCGACGGATTGTGCGAGGGCCTAAGCGAACAAGAACTTATCGGCAACCTGCCCTTTAAGCTCAATCCTTTTTGCCGTGTTGCCTATAGCACAGATAAGGGCGTTACCTTGTGCTTTATAAACGGCTGTTCGTATGCTTGTTCAGAGCAACTTGCACAAGCGTTATCCAGCTATGCCGCCGTTAAGCTCGACCAGTTTGCGAGTGATCAAACCTTATTAATGCAACTTCAGGGGCAGGGCTTACTGGTACAGGCCGATTGATTTTGCTTAAATTTCTGAAAAATAAGGGAGCACAATCACATCAACTTTCAAAATAATCTATCCGATCAGACGGGGTCAAAGTAACACACTGTTCACTTTCTTATGAGGACGTAGCGTGTCTATTAATATTTTCCGCGCCGACTGGCCAAGCCATCAACAGCATATCGCCCAAATTCGCCGCAGCGTTTTTGTCGAGGAGCAGCACGTCGACCCAGAGCTAGAGTGGGATGGACTCGACCAACTGAACTCCACAAGCCATTTTCTCGCCAGCCTAGACGGAAATTTTATTGGCACCGTGAGAATTCAGGAAAATGGCAAGATAGGACGCATGTGTGTACTCAAGCCATATCGCGGCCAAGGTATTGGCAGCAACATGCTAGAGGCACTGTTGCGCTACCTCGCAGAACACACCCACCATTCAGAGCTATATCTCAACGCCCAAGTGAGCGCTAGCGCCTTCTATCAAAAATATGGCTTTACCGAGACGGGGCCTACATTTGTTGAAGCCGATATAAAGCACCGGCGCATGAGCTTAGATTTAAACAGTGCTGCAGCTCTAAACGATATATTTTCTGACAAGATAATACGCCTGCAAACAGCAGCCGACTTTACCCGACACCTACTACGCGCCATTGCTTCGGGCCGCCGCAATCTTCACATAAGCACGCTGAACTTACCATCGCATATTTACACAGAGGCCGTGGCCCAGGCGCTTTCAAAACTTGCCAGAGCTTATCGCGAGTCGAAAGTATCCATCTTAGTAAGCGACACCGGGCTTCTCTCGGAACGCCACAATGCCATCGTTCAACTGAGCCAACGCTTGCCCTCTTCCATAGAAATTAGAAAGGTGAATAAAGAAATTGAGCCCAACGGCGAGGCGTATGCCATTGTCGACCAACGTCGCATGATTTATTTTAACGAAGAAGCATCGCCCATAGGCTTTGCCAGCTATAACGCTGCCGCAGAAGCCCACCATCAGTTAGAGCCCTTCCAGCGCCTATGGCAGCATCACAGCACCGTAGACCCTAACTTACAGCGCTTGAGCCTCTAGACAGCACAGCTACAAACCAAACCATGAACATAAAAAACGGCTAAAACTCTGTACCTACGCTGCCGCCCTCGTACACCACGGAAAACTTACTTACTTTGGCGATGGTATCGGCAAGTGGACCACAGGCGCGGCCACTGTTCAAATCGAATTCAATGCCGTGTGCCCGGCAGCGCAGTTTGCCCCCAGACACCTGAGTGGCATCTGTAAGCGGTGCATCCATATGAGGACAGTTGTTTTCAATAATAAATACCTGCCCCTCCATTTGACACAAAAGAAGTGCGTGCCCTTCAATCTTAAACGCGCGCTGATACCCGTCGTGCAAACGACTCAACTTCTCTAGCGGATGGAACGGCATAATGAACTCTCTAAAATATTAACTGAGGAAGTTTCTAGCGTAGTGCCAGAAAATTGTCCGAGGGGTAGACTTAATACCTACATTCAGCGTAGTAAAAACCAGTGGCAAACAGTAGACTAGCGCCTCCATTATTGCGCGTAGGCAAACCCTTCGCAACAAAGGTATAGCGTTTGCACGGCCGAGCAGCCTCTTCTCGCAGGAATAATACGTGTTTTTAAAACAGCCTCATTGCCACTGTCACCCCATCGCCTATCAGCCCGACTCTTCTGCTTATTTTATGCGATTGAAACCGTTGGGTAAACGCGTATGGCTAGACAGCTGCAAGCCTCACTCGCAATACGGTCGCTTCGATATTCTGAGTGGCGCCCCCTTAATTGAATTACTCAACCCATCTCTTGCAGAAGTGGAAAAACACGTCGATGGGCTTATTGATAGCGAAACCGCGGCTATTTTAAAAGATTTGGGGCTCCCTTTCGCTGGCGGTGCCATTGGATATATCAATTACGAACACAATCAATATCAAAATCACATACCTTCACCTAAGGCTTCCACACAAAGCAGTGTGGTTGGCATATTTGACTGGGCGTTAGTGCAAGACCACTTAACACAAAAAGCATTTTTGGTTTTTTTACCGTCCTGCAGCAGCGAACAAAAGCAACTTATTATAAATACTGTGTGCGACAACAACTTTCCCTGCCCAGGTGTTTTTTTTGTGGCCGACTTTGATTCAGACCTAGACCACGCACACTACATAGAAAACATCAAAAAAATAAAAAGTTATATTGCCGATGGAGACACCTACCAAATTAATTTTTCTCAACGTTTTAGCGGTATTTTTAAGGGCGAAAAAGACGCGGCCTACCTCAAATTAAGAGTTGCCCTACCCAGCCCTTTTTCAGCATATTTTGAACTGGGCGACGATGTAGTAATGAGTTTGTCGCCGGAGCGCTTTGTGAAAGTTGAAAATCGCCAGGCTATTACACAACCGATAAAAGGCACCATGCCACGGGGAAAAACGCCAGAAAATGACTACATACAAGCTCAAAAGTTAATAAGCAGCGAGAAAAATCGTGCCGAAAACTTGATGATTGTGGATTTGTTGCGCAACGATTTCAGCAAGGCATGCACGCCTTTTAGCGTAAAAGCCCCATCACTTTTTTCGCTGGAAAGTTTTGCAAATGTGCATCATTTGGTAAGTACAGTTACCGGAACGTTAAAACCAGAGATTACAGCACTGCAATTTTTTAATCATTGCTTTCCTGGGGGCTCTATTACTGGAGCGCCTAAATTACGAGCCATGGAAATTATCCACGAACTGGAAGACACACCGCGCAACATTTACTGCGGCTCTATTTTTTATCTGGATACCAACGGCAATATGGATTCGAGCATAGCGATAAGAACGCTGCTTATATCCAAGAATAAAATATTTTGCTGGGGAGGTGGCGGCATTGTTGCCGATTCAAATGAAGAGGAAGAATACGAGGAGTCTTTGCAAAAAATTAGAATACTTATCGATACACTATGTGGAGAATCACATAATTAGTGTCCACCCATAAACCACCGTCATTCCCACGCAGGCGGGAACCCATGTTCCTTAAAACCGCGAAAGACCTGGATCTCCGCATTCGCGAGGAGGATGACGATTTATTCAAAAACATTTGTTTCTGTACGGGCACTAATTAGTGCTGGTTTATAAATAGAACTCCACTGCAGGGCCATTTATGGACGGGCACTAAATTAAGTGAAGCTTTTTGTATCGACCTTTTAATATCGATACAAAAATTGAGATTACAGCGCTAATTTACGGTTACTGGCGGCAACAAATGCCTTTTTCAAATCTTCGTAGTTGTGCACGGCAGGAAACTGAGGAAATTCATCGATCACGTTTTGCGGTGCGCTGAACAGAATACCGGCATCGGCTTCGGCGAGCATGGTGGTGTCATTGTAGGAATCACCCGCCGCTATAGTTCGGTAGTAAAGTGTCTTAAATGCCGCGATGGTTTGACGTTTGGGATTCGCTTGTCGCAGGTTGTAGTCTACAACTTTACCGCTGTCGTCCACGGTAAGTTTATGGCATAGCAAGGTTGGATACCCCAGCTGCTTCATCAGGGGGCCGGCAAACTCGTAAAAGGTGTCGGAAATAATAATGACCTGAAAGCGCTCTCTCAACCAGTTCAAAAACTCGGCGGCGCCCTCTAAGGGGCTTAACGTGGCAATTACTTGTTGAATTTCTTTTAAACCTAGCCCGGCCTTATCGAGCTCGGCCAAACGCATAGTCATCAATTCATCGTAATCTGGAATGTCGCGAGTGGTGGCTTTTAAGGCGTCGATGCCCGTTTTTTCGGCAAATTTTATCCAAATTTCAGGAATGAGTACGCCTTCTAAATCTAAACATGCAAGTTCCACCTACGTCTCCTCTTTTTTCTAGGTAGTTTAGCCGCAATATTGTAGCTTATCATTCAATATAGGGCCGAAAAACTGGCGTCAGATCTATTTGATGCCAGTACAATTGGCCGGCAATTTACAGATATACGCCCGCATTGGCAACTACAATCCCAATGCGGGGAGTTATATGTCGGTGACTTATTAAAAATATCGGACTATTAAGCACCTGTCCATAATGAGCTAAATGCCTGACCATAAAGAGCCGCTGGCTATAATAAAGCCGACTGACGCCTTACTTCCAGCAATATCAGTATAAGGCTTTGCTATTTCTCTTGTCGGCCAAGCTCTGCTATTCTGCCTCACCACTTCAACATCTATTTGATCTTAAGGAAATCGGAGCATGAACCAGTCAGTGAATATTGTCGACGTAGACAAAACACTTCAAAGCGCAACGCCGCAAGAAATTTTGTCTTATGCGCTGGAACAACACGACAATATCGCCTTATCATTTTCGGGCGCTGAAGATGTTGTGCTTGTCGATATGGCAAGCAAGATCAAACCTGGGGTACAGGTATTTTGCCTCGATACCGGTCGCTTGCACGCTGAGACCTACGAATTTATTGAAAAGATTCGAACACACTACGACATTAAGCTCGACATTCTCTTTCCCGATGCCGCCTCAGTACACAAGCTGGTGTCGGAAAAAGGTCTATTTAGCTTTTATCAAGACAACCACCAAGAGTGCTGTGGCATCCGCAAGGTGGGACCATTAAGAAAGAAACTGCTAACACTAGACGCCTGGGTAACGGGTCAACGTAAAGACCAGAGCCCGGGAACGCGCGCCGGCATTCCGGTTATTCAAACAGACAAGTTGTTTTCACGCCCAGAGGAGACACTTACTAAGTACAACCCACTGGCGAACTGGTCGACCGATGATGTGTGGCGCTATATTCGCACCGAAGACATTCCCTACAATGCGCTTCACGACCAAGGTTTTGTCTCCATTGGCTGCCAACCCTGCACTAAAGCCATTGGCCCAGGCCAGCATGAACGCGAGGGTCGCTGGTGGTGGGAAGAAGCGACTAAAAAAGAGTGCGGACTTCATGGCGACAACGCAAAGAGTTAGACTAATTGAGTCCACCCTGTTCGAAACGGGGCTTACTGCATATAACGAGGGCTAAAATGAAAATTACACTGGTAAAAAAAATATTGAAAGACGGCTCGCCTTGTAGAAAGTGTGGCGACGTAATTAGTAGGCTTGAACATTCAGGCCACATGCAAGCCATAGACGCAGTGGTAGTGGCCGACGAAAGAGATAGCAATAGCGAAGGCATGCTGCTTGCCAAAAAACTCAACGTTGATAGAGCACCATTTTTCATTGTAGAAAAAGATGGCGAAGCGCCTACAATCTACACTGTTTATATGAAGTTTCTAAAAGAAGTGTTAGAGCAGAAAACCAACGAAGCCGAAGAGCTAAAAGAAATTATGAACGACAATCAGGATTTGGATTTTATTTAGAATGCCGCCTTACCTTCGTTTGAGATTAATAGTCGAAACAATATTTCGCAAAAAAAAACCCACTTTGCGTGTTCTTTTTAGATCGACAATCATGCCTTAGCCTGTTAGTACTCGGGCAACTCAATACTGGAAAACAGTTCGTCCAGTTCCAGTTTTGAGTGACGATTAAACGCTTCGTTAACAATATCTTTGGTTAGGTGCGGCGCAAACTCTTCAATAAAGTCAAACATAAAGCCACGCAAGAAAGTGCCTCTCCTAAAAGCCAACTTAGTTGTACTAGGACCAAATAAGTGACTTGCATCTAAGGCCACAAGATCGCTGTCCTCGGTTCCATCATAGGCCATTTTGGCCACTATCCCAATGCCCAGCCCAAGACGTACATACGTTTTAATAACATCTGCATCTGCGGCTGTAAATACCACACGTGGCGCCAAACCTCGCTCCATAAAGGCTTCGTCTAACTTTGACCGCCCGGTAAACCCAAACACATAAGTAACAATGGGATGTTTGGCAACATCCTCCAGCGAAAGCGTGGATATGCTGCAAAGTGGATGACCCTTGGGAACCAAAATACAGCGATTCCAGCGATAACACGGCAACATAATTAAATCGCTAAACAGCTCCATGGCTTCGGTTGCCACGGCAAAGTCGACCGAGCCGTCCGCCGCCATCTCGGCGATTTGCATGGGTGTACCTTGATGCATATGCAATGATACATCGGGATATTTCTGAATAAATTTTCCGATTACCTGCGGAAGGGCATAGCGCGCCTGAGTATGAGTGGTAGCAATCGACAAACTACCTTTTTTCTCATTGCTAAATTCTTGCGCAACCTGCTTAATGCTTTCAACTTTGCGAAGAACCTCTCCGGCCGTGCGCAGAATGGCTTCACCCGCAGGGGTAATGCGTGTTAGGTGTTTACCACTTCGGGAAAAAACTTCTACACCCAGCTCATCTTCAAGCAAACGAATCTGCTTGCTGATGCCCGGTTGCGAAGTGTACAAACTTTGAGCGGTCGCAGAAACGTTGAGCTCGTGATGTGCGACTTCCCAGATATAACGCAGTTGCTGCAGTTTCATATGCCCTCTCTATGGCGGCAATTGAAAGATTTGTAAAAAATCTGATTAATTTCTATGCGCTGCCAATTTCATTATAAAAATATAATCAAATATTCTTTTGAAGAATAGATACAGATAGATATATTTGCCAGTCGTTTTTTAAATTAAGCGTCATCTTTTCACCTTTTTAAAAGAAACCACCATGGAATTTCTATTTTATATTGTTGCTGGCGCCGGTGTTGGCCTTGCTGTTGGACTTACGGGCGTAGGGGGCGGGTCATTAATGACCCCTCTTTTGATTCTTTCGGGTGTTCCCGAAAAAATAGCGATCGGCACAGATTTGCTCTATGCCTCCATTACAAAAACCGGCGCAATGGCGTCTCACAAACGCCTTGGCACGATTCATTGGCGTCTGGTGGTAATTCTTGCCGGTGGCAGTATTCCATCGTCGCTGCTGACAAGTTATATTTTAAAGTACTATATTCCCAAAACGCTCGATTACGGCCCGACACTGAGTCATGCTCTGGGGTTTATGCTAATACTTACATCGATGGTAGTATTTTTTAAGCACAAATTCCAAGGGGAGAGTGATCAAGACGAGCTGTCTATCAACTGGGCACAGCGCAACGCTTCCTTGATAACATTTATTGGTGGTTTGTTTCTAGGGATTTTTGTGACGCTATCTTCGGTGGGTGCAGGTGCCTTTTGTGCTGCCCTGCTGCTAGTTTTGTACCCTCGCCTGCCAGCCATTCACGTTGTTGGGACAGATATCGCCCACGCTGTACCGCTAACGCTCATTGCAGGCCTTGGTCACCTGTGGAACAACAACGTCAACTTTGAGCTGCTGGCGGGCCTGTTAGTGGGCTCCCTGCCCGCCGTGCACTTTGGTGCGAAAGCCGCCACTAAAGTGCCAAACACCGTATTACAACCTATCTTAGCCTCACTGCTTTTGATAATTGGCGTTAAATTTGCATTTTTCGGATCTGGGCACTAAAAACTAGAGGGCCAAAGCGTTAGCCCATCATCAGTGGCCAAAAAGAAAAAACCTATACAAATCAAAATTTTGAAACTTTCACTTCCATTTTGATGCACTACAGGTGATTTTTTAAGCAGCCTTCTTCACGCTTTTTCGCGCCCCTAATGAGTCGGCTTTTACTCCCCGCGCACTAAAAATGTGCTGGTGAGCGGGTTCAGCCTTTGTTGTTGATCGAATGTGTATCTGTGACACATCTTCTATTGGCATGGTAACGCTGACTCTTTGTTGGCTCACCATGATGTTTCTTATACTGTCCCAGCTCAAACACAGGCCTTTCTCTCTTAATTGTACCCGCAGACTATGAACCATGTGGTAGGCCAGCAGGGTAATGAAAATATGCGCGTTTACGCGCGCTTCTTTTTGATGGTAGATTGGGCGCAAGCCCAATTCACTCTTCATGCTTCTGAAGCAAGCCTC
>JBLHGN010000027.1:0-21816 GCA_047616325.1 Lentisphaeria bacterium | reverse complement strand
TGTTTGATCGCTACCGAGAAGCTTCCGTTTTTACTGATTTCGATTTATTTTCGTTTTGGTGCATTATTTGTATAGAGGGTAATGTAAAGCTCACTCTGAGCCGAAAAGAAGCGTTTTCGTGCACTAAAGTGGTGCGTTTTTGGTTTTTTTGTGGCAAGTTGTCGCATAACTGAAGGTTGGAGTATATTTATCGAATCAAAAATCGTACAAACCATAGACGAGTTGCGTTTGCCCAAGGATTTCATTTCTACGGTAAGTAAATGGTATGCCCCTGTTGCAGAGGATGTGGCGTTTCTTGCTCACATGCAGGCGAATGCCATGGTTATCGGTGTGCAGGGGTGTCAGGGCAGCGGCAAAAGTACCTTGAGCCATTTTCTTAAGGTGATGCTTGGCGAACAGCACGGGCTTTCGGCAGCGGTATTGTCGATAGACGATTTCTATCTGACCAAACCGCAACGAAAAATACTTGCTCGAGATGTTCACTCGCTTCTCTCTACGCGAGGCGTGCCAGGAACCCACGATGTAGCACTGGCTTTGTCCGTTATTTCCTCCCTAAGCGAACTGCAGGAGGGTGAGGTATGTTTAGTGCCTAGATTTGATAAGGCTGCGGACGACAGAGTGCCGAAAGAGCAGTGGTCGGCAGTATCGGGGGCGGTTGATGTCATTATACTCGAGGGCTGGTGCGTGGGCTTAACGGCTCAAGAAGAAGGTGAGCTGTTTTCTGCGGTGAATGAATTGGAGCGACAACAGGACTCTGATTTAGTTTGGCGTCAGTATGTGAATAAGCTGCTAAGGGGAGAGTACTCTAAACTATTTGAATCGTTGGACTACCTTCTTATGATTCATGTGCCTTCTTTTACTTGTGTATATCAGTGGCGCCTGCTACAAGAGCAGAAGCTTATTGAGTCCTTGGAACAAACTAATAAGTCCGCGTCATCTTCGCTGCAGTCGGCCGTAAACCAAACTATGTCACCCGAACAGCTGTGCCATTTTATTTCGCACTATCAAAGACTTACCGAGCACGCGCTGAAAACACTTCCCGGCCGTGCCGACTGGCTTTTGACTATGGATGAGCATCACAGATTTACTGGATTGGAGCGGCGACTCACCAAATTAAAAAAGGATGTAGGAAATGGGTAACCATGAGCTTCGAAGATTTCCTGAATTTATAGTGTCCACTGATCTCGATGGTTCTCTGCTGGATCATTATTCATATTCATGGCGAGCGGCTCTGCCCGCCATCACGCGGTTAGTATCGCGCAATATTCCCATTGTATTTAACACCAGTAAAACGCTGGTGGAGGCACTTGCACTGCAAGAAGAAATAGGGATATCGGGTCCGGTTATTATCGAGAATGGATCTGCAATAGCCTTTTCTGCATCTGACTATCACACCTTTATTGCTACTGACTACAAGCATCCAGTACTTGACATAGATGGCATGAAAGTTGTTGTATTTGGATGCCCTCGGTCTTTAATTCTCGCGTTTGTCAAACAGCGTCGAGAAGAAATGGGCGATATTCTCGAAGGCTATGGTGATTGGGATATTGCAAGAATTATAAGCGAGACCGGGCTCTCCAAGGCCGATGCTGAACTGTCCGCAAAAAAGCTATTTTCTGAACCTTTTTTGTGGCATGCCGGCGATATAGAGTTTAAGTTTTTTGAATTGCGCGTGCAGCAGGCGGGCTTAAAGGTTCTTAAGGGGGGGCGCTTTTTTCATCTGCAAGGTAATACCAATAAAGCTGTGCCGCTGCTCTGGTTGCGTGAAAAGATGCGGGTGATCTCAGCTGAAAAAACTAGCAATGCCAAAGGGGGCGATCGAGAGTCTCGAATGCCACCCAAAATTATCGCCCTGGGTGATAATCAAAACGATGTGGCAATGTTAAACGCGGCTGATTTTCCAGTATGCGTAAAATCTCCTTCGTCTAGCTATCCTCTGATCGACAAGAATTTGAATGCTATTTTTACCGATACTTTTGGCCCTGAAGGGTGGAATAGTGCCATTTGTAAACTTGTCTCTTAGTGTTGCTAGGTGGTTTTAGTAGAGAAACAATAGCGAAAAATACAGATTTTTCATAAAAGGGGGCCTATATAAGCTTTGATATTTTGTTGGGAAACCTATAATTGCAGATTACATGCATTAAATAAGAGAGCGCACTATGGCTGATTTTCATCAGAACGGAATAATAACAACACTGCACAATTTAAATGTCCGTAGTTTAGAAGATATGGAGGCAGAGCTACGCAAATTTTCAAAAGTTCGCCCTATGTCGTTGGTGCTGCCGTCTCTTTATTCGGAGCTTGAAGGCGACGCACTGCCGAATATAGTAAGTCACCTAGGTCAGGTCGACTATCTCAGCGAAATAGTCATTGGCTTGGATAGGGCAGATAAGGAGCAATATAAAAAAGCATTGCAGTTTTTTAAACCTCTCAATCAGAATTATAAGGTATTGTGGAATGAGGGCCCGCGCCTAATGGCGATAGATGAAATGTTAAGGAAGGAAGGTTTAGCACCGCTGGAATTGGGAAAAGGGCGAAATGTGTGGTACTGCCTGGGTTATGTTTTGGCTTCGGGAAAGGCTCAGTCAATTGCGCTGCACGATTGTGATATCGTCACTTACGACAGAAGTTTGTTGGCTCGACTGATTTACCCCATTGCCAATCCAAATTTCAACTATGAATTTTGTAAGGGTTATTATGCGCGGGTAGCTAGTGGAAAAATTCATGGCCGTGTTAGTCGGCTTCTTGTAACTCCACTAATAAGGGCCCTGAAAAAGACCTTGGGCCATAGCGATTATCTTGAGTACATTGATAGTTTTCGTTATCCGCTAGCGGGTGAATTTTCTTTTCGTGCAGACGTCATCAATGATATCCGTATTCCCAGTGATTGGGGGTTGGAAATTGGTGTGCTTTCTGAATTAAACCGCAACTACGCTAACAATCGTTTGTGCCAGGCGGATATTTCCGATGCCTACGATCACAAGCACCAGGAACTTTCTCCGGAGGACTCCCTCCAGGGTCTATCGAAAATGTCTATCGATATATCTAAAGCTCTATTTCGTAAACTGGCGACAAATGGCGTTGTATTTAGCTCGGAAACATTTCGTTCGATTAAAGCAACTTATTTTCGAATCGCCCTCGATTTTATCGAAACTTATTACAATGATGCCATGATGAACGGTTTGGATTTGGATATTCATGCAGAAGAGTTAGCTGTGGAAATGTTTGCCAAAAATATATTAACAGCAGGGCAAAACTTTTTGGATAATCCTATGGAAAAACCCTTTATTCCTAGCTGGAATCGAGTGGTCAGCGCTGTGCCAGATATATTAGACCGCTTACGTACAGCAGTAGACGAAGATATGCAAGAGTTCGATCGCTGATTAGTTAATCCGTTTTTGCCCTAAAGTGCAAGGTATTATGTCATGTTTTTATCGCCACAAAAAGAATTGAAGTTTTTGGTTAAAACGCATCTAGATTTTATTTATCCAGAGCTAGATTCGGAGGTGTTGGCGGCTCGGCTCATTGGTGTTATGTCATTACAGTCTTGTAGTTCTAAACCTCCAGCACACGAAAATACCTGGAGTGAAAAAGACGCGCTGCTTATTACTTATGGCGATAGTATTTATTGTGACGGAGAAAAGCCCTTGGCCACACTCAATCGTTTTTCTAGGCAGCGCCTGAGCGGTGTTGTAAATGGTATACATATATTGCCATTTTTTCCCTACAGTTCAGACGATGGCTTTTCTGTAATTGATTACAGTAAAGTTAATGACGGCTTGGGAGAGTGGGAGGATATTGAAGCCATCGCAGCAGAATTTAATTTGATGGCCGATTTGGTTGTTAATCACTGTTCAAGCAGAAGCCGTTGGTTTGATAATTTTAAGCAGCGCAAAGATCCCGGCAAAGATTTTTTTAAGCTGGCGTCGCCAGAAGACGACCTAAGTATGGTTGTGCGACCACGTACATCGCCACTGCTGCGTGAAGTAGAGACCTTGGATGGCAAGCGCTATGTGTGGTGTACCTTTAGTCATGACCAGGTGGATTTGGATTTTTCTAATCCAGAGGTGCTGTGCGAGTTTGTTGACATAATAAAATTATATCTCGATCACGGTGTGCGAATATTTCGTTTGGATGCAGTGGCGTTTCTTTGGAAAGAATTGGGTACCAGCTGTATACATTTGCCGCAGACCCACGAACTTATTCGTTTAATGCGTACATTAATTGAGCATCATTCTCCTGAGGCTATTTTAATTACTGAAACTAATGTGCCGAATCACGAGAACCTGTCGTATTTTGGTAATGCCAACGAGGCTCATGCGGTTTACAATTTTTCTTTGCCACCATTATTGTTGCAGGCTCTGGTGGCCGGCACTAGCAAGCACCTTAAAACTTGGCAGATGACTATGCCACCTGCGCAAGCGGGCACCTTCTATTTTAATTTTCTTGCCTCTCACGATGGTATTGGCCTTCGTCCTGCGGAGGGTTTGTTAAGTGACGAAGAGATCGAGGAGTTGGTGGGCGCAGTGCAGCTTTCGGGTGCACGGGTTTCCTGGCGTACGGCAGAGGGCGGTCGCAATAAACCTTACGAGCTAAATGTGACCTTGTTTGATGCCTTGCAAGGTACCTTGCGAGGCCCAGATAAGTGGCAGATCGAACGTTTTATGTGTGCTCACGCAATAATGTTTGCTCTAGAGGGAATTCCGGCAATTTATATCCATAGTTTCGTTGCTTGCAACAACTATTCTGAGGGTGTCGAGCTCACACAAAATAATCGAACGATTAATCGCTACAAATGGCATTTCGATGAGTTGAATGAAAAACTGGATACGCCACATACTCATCACGCAAGGGTGTTTGATGAGATGCGAGCGCTTTTAAAAATCAGAACGGGCCAGCCAGCGTTCCATCCCAATGCTGTGCAGTTTACCCTTCATTTGGGCGGGGATGTGTTCGGCTTCTGGCGGCAGAGCCGCAGACGCGATCAGAGTATATTTTGTTTGCATAATGTCACCAATCGCGAAGTGGTTATCCCAGTTGCATCGATCAATCTTATTACCGTTGATACTTGGGTGGATTTGATTTCGGGGAAAGACTTTTCGGATATTCGACAAGATGTAATATTGAAGCCCTACCAGTTTGTTTGGCTGACGAATAAAGCTTGCAGTCAAGATTAATAAACCGGTGCATTTGTGCGCTATCCGTCGGGCTATTTTGGATGAATTTGAATCAGGTTACTTTGCCGGCACGAGATATGGAAGCCGCTACGGCTTTTTACCGACGCATGGGTTTTTTGCAAATAGTAGATGCCCCTCATTACGCGATATTTGAAGCTGTGGCGGGTGATGCAACTTTTAGCTATAGCTTGAGGACAATACAAAATTCAATAGTGCCGTGATTTATTTTGAACATCAAAATCTGGATGAGTTGGTAAATCGATTGATCCAAAAAGGGATCGTTTTCGAACAAACGCCTGAGGATAAGGCTTATTTATGGCGAGAGGCCGTGTTATTCGACCCTTCGGGCAACAAAATCAAGCTATTTTGGGCCGGGGAGGCGCGAAAGAGCCCTCCTTGGCGAGTAGAGCTAAGCGATTAAGCTACTAGACGGATTTAGTATATAGGTTCGCTTTGCTGCACTATAATTTTTCCATCATAATATTTTCCTCCTGTTAGTATTACTTGTTGTAGTAGTAAACCTTAGTGCTCTTAAGTTAACGTAAGTGGCCGCGCTGTTTACCCTATGCTCAAATGTAGATGTCGAGAATAATCCGAGATCGTAAGGATCTAAATCCATGCTCAAAAATGTTCAAATGTCACGGTTAGTGGTAATCGCCCTTCTGGTGAAAATTATTTTGAGCTTGCCAAGTGCATTCGCTCAGCAATCCAGCCGACCCACCCCGGTCTTTGTCAAAACAGTCAAGCTTGAAACATTTGTAGATCGGGTCGAAGCCATCGGAACGCTGGGTGCCTTTGAAACCACGGATCTAACCTCGATCGCTTCCGAGGTGGTGTCGGCCATTAATTTTGAGGATGGGCATAGGGTTGAGCAGGGTCAAGTTATTGTAGAGATGACCTCAGCGGAAGAGCAGGCCTTATTGGTTGAGGCAAATGCCGAAGTGGAAGAGGCACAGCAGCAGCTGGAACGCGTTCGTTCGCTGGTTAAGCAGCGTGTGGCCTCTCAGTCGCTCTACGATGAGCGCTACCGAGAATACAGTACAGCCAAGGCGCGTTTGGTTGCAATCGAGTCGCGTCTTTCCGATCGCATAATAAGGGCGCCTTACGCGGGTGTGCTGGGTTTACGTAATATCAGTTTGGGCGAGCTTGTGCGCCCAGGGGATGTGATCACCACCCTAAATGACGACAGCAGAATGAAGTTGGATTTTTCGGTTCCTGAATTGTATTTGGCAACGCTCAAGCGAGGAATACCGGTGCAGGCGAAAAGTCGAGCATTTCCTGGGCGTGATTTTACCGGTGAGGTGGTCAGTGTCGACAATCAAATCGATCCCATTACACGATCAATAAAGGTGAGAGCCATACTGCCCAATCAAGACCGAGTGCTAGTGCAGGGTCTCTTGATGAATGTAGTGCTTTTAAAAAATGCTCGCGAAGCGCTGGTTATTCCTGAGGAGGCGCTCCTACCGCAGGCCAGATTAAATTTTGTGTATGTTGTGGTCTCGGGAGGGGGCGATACATTTACTGTTGAAAAGCGTCGCGTTGAAACGGGTAAGCGCCGGCCAGGTGCTATTGAGATACTTGAGGGTTTACAAAAAGGAGAGAGAATCGTAGTGCACGGCGCCGACAAAATACGCCCTGGGCAGACAATTAGCATCCGAATGGTTGACGGTGACAGCGACCACCCAGGCGACACCAGCCGCAGTCGCTCTCAAAACAATATGCACCTGCAGGAAATGCTAAAGCAGCCCAGCAGCGGAGCTTCTTAATATGTTGCTTTCGGATATTTCTGTAACCCGGCCAGTATTTGCTTCGGTCATGTCTCTATTGCTGATTGCCTTTGGCGTGGTGTGTTTCGATAGGCTTGCGCTGCGAGAGTACCCCGATATCGACCCTCCGATAGTCAGTGTGGAAACGCGTTATCCTGGCGCGGCTGCCAGTGTTATTGAAACGCGAATTACTGAACTGATAGAAGAGCGCATTGCTGGCGTGGCAGGAATTCGCTTTATCGAATCATCCAGTAGAGATGGGCGCTCCAGTATCACTATTGAATTTGACGTTAAGCAAGACCTCGACACCGCTACGAATGATATTCGCGATCGTATCTCGCGAATTGCCAATAATCTTCCCGAAGAGGCAGAGCCGCCAGAAATTCGTAAAGTCGACTCCAATGAAAGCGTCATTATGTGGCTAAATTTATCGAGCCCGGAGATGAGTGTGCCGGAGTTGACAGGTTATGCTGATCGCTATTTGGTGGATACATTTTCTGTGCTGGATGGCGTTGCGCGGGTAGTGATTGGTGGTCAGCAATCTTACGCGATGCGCGTTTGGATCGACCGCAGTGCACTTGCCGCCCGAGGGTTGGTGGTAAACGATGTAGAGAGGGCGCTGCGCTCAGAAAACGTCGAGTTGCCAGCGGGCAGTATTGAGTCTATCGAGCGACAGCTTACAGTGAGGGTGGAGCGCTCTTTTAGAACGGCTGAAGACTTTGCCAATTTGGTGCTGGCCCAGGGTGACGATGGTTATCTGGTTCGATTGGGAGACGTGGCCCGCGTTGAGCGTGGCACCGAGGAGAACCGCACATTTTTCCGCGGTAATCTAGAGTCGATGGTGGGTATTGGCATCGTCAAGCAATCAAAGGCAAATACCGTGGACGTTGCGGCGCTCGGTCGCAAAGAGGCGGAAAGGCTCAACTTGTCCCTGCCTAAGGGAATGCAGATCTACCAGAGTTACGATGCGTCTGTATTTGTAGATGGCGCTATAACAGAGGTGTATAAGACATTATTTATTGCAATTGCGCTTGTGGTCGGTGTTATCTATTTTTTTTTAGGGAGCGCTCGCGCGATGATCGTTCCCTTTGTCACCGTGCCTGTTTCGGTAATTGCCACATTTACAATATTGTTGGTGCTCGGGTTCTCAATTAATCTTTTGACTTTGTTGGCGCTTGTGCTCGCCATCGGCTTGGTGGTCGATGACGCTATTGTTGTGCTAGAAAATATTGTTCGTCGAGTCGAAGAAAATGGCGAGACACCGCTGGTGGCGGCCTTTTATGGCACGCGCCAAGTGGGGTTTGCGGTAATAGCTACCACCCTGGTTTTAGTTGCCGTATTTGTGCCCATTGCTTTTTTGCAGGGCGACGTGGGGCGATTGTTTTCTGAGTTCGCCCTGACCATGGCGGCCGCTGTTATTTTTTCATCTTTTGTTGCGCTGTCTCTCTCGGCAATGCTAGGAGCAAAATTGATTCGGAAAAAGAGCGGTGAAAATGCCATTGTCGCTCATGTCGATCGTTATTTTGACCGCGCTCGCAAGAAATACGCAACGGCGATTCAATTTTTAATCGCACGTCCCTTGGCTGTTTTGCTTGCTTTTGTAGCGATGCTAATAGCCTCTTGGTTCCTTTTTTCTCAGCTGCCGAGTGAGTACGCCCCGAAAGAAGATAGGGGCGTATTTTTTATCATAGTAAATGGCCCTGAGGGAGCCACTTATTCATACATGGAAGAGTACATGGACGAGATTGAGAGCCGCCTGATGAAATATGTTGATAATAACGAGATATCTCGCTTGTTGGTTAGGGCGCCGCGTTCGTTTGGCAACGCGGAGTCGTTTAATTCGGGAATAATAATTGCGGTGATGACGGACTGGTCTGAGCGTCGTCCGGCAGAAACGGTGATGAATGAAATCCGCGGGACATTTGCCGACTTGCCGGGAGTGAGGGCTTTTCCCGTTATGCGTCAGGGCTTTGGTGGCGGTGTTGGTAAGCCTGTTCAGTTTGTGATTGGCGGGGGTACATACGAGCAGCTGGCTGAATGGCGCGACATTCTTGTCGATAAAATAAACGAAAACAATCCAGGATTACTGGGTTTAGATTGGGACTACAAGGAGACCAAGCCACAGTTGGAGGTGCGGATAGACTACGATCGAGCCGCGCAGTTAGGTGTTACTGTGGGAAATGTTGGGCGGACTCTGGAAACCATGCTGGGTTCGCGAAATGTAACCACCTATATCGAGCAGGGTGAAGAATATAACGTTATTTTAGAGGGGGAGCGAGAGGAGCAGCGAACCCCTGCCAGCTTAGCCAATATCTACGTGCGGTCCGAGCGTTCAGGTGAGCTAATACCGCTTTCTAACCTGGTGATGCTCAATGAGTATGCCGATTCAAACACACTTAACCGATACAACCGAGTGCGCGCCGTTACGCTCGAAGCCAACTTGGCCGAAGGCTATAATTTGGGGGAGGCGCTAAGTTATTTGGAAAAATTGGTGCGAGATAACCTGCCAGCCGAGGTGATTATAGATTATAAGGGGGAGTCGCAGGACCTAAAGTTCTCTGGTGCCAGTATCGGCTTCGTGTTTTTAATGGGCTTACTTATTACGTTTTTGGTGATGGCTGCCCAGTTTGAAAGCTGGGTGCACCCTTTGATTATAATGCTTACTGTACCCCTGGCCGTAGCTGGCGGCTTGTTTGGCCTTTATGTTACCGGCAGCACGCTCAATATATACAGTCAGATTGGTTTGATTATGCTAGTGGGGCTTGCGGCTAAAAACGGAATTCTTATCGTCGAATTTGCCAATCAGTTACGCGATGAGGGTGTGGAGTTCTCGCGCGCAATTGTTGACGCGGCACAAATTCGCTTGCGGCCGATTTTGATGACAGGCGTTACCACCGCTGCCGGTTCTGTGCCGCTGATCTTGTCGTCGGGTGCGGGCGCTGAAACGCGCACAGTAATTGGTATTGTAGTATTGTCGGGGGTTATATTTGCTACATTCTTTACCGTATTTTTAGTGCCGGTGGCTTACAGCGTTTTGGCGCGGCGGACGGGGTCTCCTCGCGATGTGCTTCGCCAGTTGCAAACGCAGACAAAAGAGCCTTCGTCTAGCCTAAGATTCGAGCAGGGCCGCGTTAAATAATGACTTTATCGCGGAGTGTTTCCAAAATAAATGCAATAATTTTGGATTAACTGCCAAACCACCCTTGACCGTTTAGATATAGCTCCCTATAATGCGCGGCCTTGGTTAGACGGGAGTCTTAGCAAGTTTCGGTGCGGGGTGGAGCAGCCTGGTAGCTCGTCGGGCTCATAACCCGAAGGTCGTTGGTTCAAATCCAGCCCCCGCTACCAATTTATTGAAAAGCGTGTCGTGTAGGTGACGGGATCAACTTTGTTGAGTTCAGTCGCCGAAGGAAGTGATGTACTCGCGTCCGCTCATTTTAGTTGTGAAGCTCTGGGTCGTATGCATTTCGTTTAAATAGTGGTGTTTTGACCCTGAACTGAATATATATAAGAGATAGCTTAGTTTTGAGCGTCTCTTTTGACCGGTTCACCGCTATCAGGCTAGAGAATGTTCTAAGCTGGGTGTTATAATTTGCGCGAAAGCGCGGCGGATGGCCCCTTATTATGGGGTTTTTTAGCATCTGGATTTTGGCTTTTTGTGGTTTTTAATAGAATGTCCGAGTTTTGTTTGGCACTGTATAGTCCGAAAATTTCCGCAAGCGAGCTTTGCGCGCACTTGCGGTTAGAATATTGTTGTCGGTGGGAAGTTTCTTCCGATAGGTGAAATGGGCTTTATGCCCATTTTTTGTTTGTTTAATACGGCAAAAGTTATGGCGATAGAGTCAAGACAATCCAGCATTGAAAATTTGATTCAACCGATTGTTGAGGCGCTGGGTTGCGAGCTGTGGGGGATAGATTTTCACTCGCAGGGCAAAAATTCAATGCTGAGAATTTTTATTGAAAAAGATGACGGTGTAGCAGTGGAAGACTGTGAAGCGGTTAGTCGCCAAGTAAGCAGCGTATTCGATGTTGAAGATCCAATAAAAAGCGAATATACGCTAGAGGTATCATCGCCGGGATTGGATCGCGCGCTATATAAACTTGATCAATATAGCGCTTATATTGGCGAAAAGTTATCGGTACGTTTGCGAGTTTCATTTGACGGGCGTCGAAAGTTTGCCGGAATACTGAAGAATATTGAAAATGATGAAATTGTTTTGGAAGTGGATAATGAAGAATATCTGCTTCCTTATGAATTAATAGATCGGGCGAACATCGTTCCCACATTTTAAGGAATTAGAGGCAACTCAATGAAAAAAGAAATATTACTGGTCGCGGATGCTGTTTCGAACGAAAAAGGCGTAGATCGGGAAATTATTTTTCAGGCGATTGAATTGGCGCTGGCGACAGCTTCTAAAAAGCGATACGACGAAGAATCTGACATGGCCGTCACCATTGATCGAAAGACGGGTGACTACCTCACTACTCGCCGATGGGAGGTTGTAGCCGACGATGTCATGGCCGAACTAGGCACGCAGCTGACTACAGAAGAGGCTGCTGAAGCGGATCCGAACCTTAAGATCGGTGATACTCACGAAGAAGTGGTGGAGAACGTAGAGTTTGGTCGAATTGCAGCGCAGACGGCCAAGCAGGTTATCGTGCAAAAAGTGCGAGAAGCTGAGCGTGCACAAATTGTGGATCAATATCGTGATCGAGTAGGCGAGTTGATTTCGGGAACAGTTAAAAAGGTTACCCGAGACAATATCATTGTTGATCTTGGCGGTAATGCCGAGGGCCTGCTTTCTCGTGAGGAGTTAGTGGGTCGCGAAGTCTTCCGCATGAATGATCGAGTGCGGGCGGTGTTAATGGATGTTCGCCCTGAAGCGCGGGGCCCGCAGCTTTATTTGAGTCGGGCATGCTCGGAAATGCTAATAGAGTTATTTAAAATTGAAGTTCCCGAGATCGCTGAAGAAGTTATTTCTCTTAAAACTGCGGCGCGTGATGCCGGCTCGAGAGCAAAAATTGCGGTTTCCACTAACGACGGTCGCATTGATCCTGTTGGAGCCTGTGTCGGTATGCGCGGTTCGCGCGTACAAGCAGTGTCTAACGAATTGGGTAACGAGCGCATAGATATTGTGTTGTGGGACGATAATCCGGCTCAATTCGTTATCAATGCCATGTCACCAGCCGAAATTGAATCTATTGTCGTCGACGAAGAAACCGGATCAATGGATCTAGCCGTCAACGAGGATAATTTGGCACAGGCCATTGGCCGTGGAGGTCAGAATGTTCGCTTGGCATCAGAGCTTACCCAGTGGAAAATTAACGTAATGGGTATTGATGAATGGAATGACAAGCAAGAAGCCGAAGCGGGAAGTTCCAAAGATGTATTTATGCAGCACTTGGATATCGATGAAGATGTAGCCGATATACTGGTTGAAGAAGGTTTTACAACGCTTGAAGAAGTGGCTTATGTGCCCTTGGAAGAATTCTTGTCGATCGATGGTTTTGACGAAGAGATTGCTAATGAGCTGCGCAACAGGGCAAAAGATGTTCTGTTAACCCAGGCCTTGGCATCAGAAGAACACGTAAATAAGCCGCAGGAAGATTTGCTGACGATGGAGGGGATGGACAGTGTTCTGGCTCATACTCTCGCCAGTCGAGGTGTCGTTTGTATGGAAGACCTCGCCGAGCAGTCAGTCGATGAGCTGATGGAGGTGGATGGTATGAACGAAGAGCGCGCAGCGGCACTGATTATGAAGGCTCGTGAACCCTGGTTCGCAGCAGATGCGTAATGCGCACTAGTTAGGAGCCGTAATAGATCGGCTCCTCTATTTTATTTAAAATGTAATGAACCTGGATTAGACAGGTATCGGGAACCGAGATAAATATGGCTGACGTAACAGTAAGTGAACTCGCCACCTCAGTAGGTGCAACTGTAGATCGAATATTGACGCAGATGAAACAAGCTGGCTTGTCCCATCTGCTGGCGGACGACGTGGTGTCGGATGAAGAAAAACAAGCCTTACTGGCATTTCTAAAGTCATCTCACGGCGAGCCTTCAGAGCCACCGAAAAAAATTACACTTAAGCGAAAAACCACCACGACCCTAAAAACAGGGTCGGGCAGCTCTCGTAAGACCGTTAATGTAGAAGTGAGAAAAAAACGCACCTATGTTAAGCGTGATGAGGAGCAAGTTGCCGAGGGTCTTGAGTCCGACCAGTTAGTGGAAGAGCTGGTCAGCGAAGATGTAGAGATAACGCCTGAAACTGTTCAGCTTGAGACGCCCGTCGCAGAAACCGAGAGTCAAGCTCTTGCAGCGGGGGCTAAAATAAGTCCCTCAAGTGAAGTTGCGCCGGATGATTCCTTTAAGCCCTCTTCATTTGTTGACGATGCAGAAGTGTTGCGTCAAAAAGCGATGCTTGCACGTAGAAAAGCCGAAGACGATAGAATTGAATTAGGCAAGAAAGCAGCGGATATAAAACTAGCCGCTAGCACCGACTCTGCTGATGCCGCCGTTGCTGAAAAACAAAGTGAAGATGAACGTCATAAACATCCCAAGCGTCTTAAGGAAAAGCCCGAAGACGATGCCTTTGACGATTCTGGAGATAAGGCCAAACACAACAAAAAAGCTGGCAAAGCCGTCAAGAAAGTTGCTGGCCCTAAAAAAGTAGCCTCCGCACTGGATTACGTAGAAGACAAATCAGAAATTGAAGAGGTCATACACACGAAGAAGCCCAGAAAGCTCTCCTCAAATACCATAAAACGTCCAATCAAGGTGGTAAACAAGCATCGCTTTGTTAAACCAACTGAGAAAATTGTGTATAATATTGAAATTCCGGAAGAAATTACTGTGTCTGAGTTGGCGCAGAAAATGAAGGTAAAAGCGGGTGAAGTTGTAAAGCAGCTTATGAAGCTTGGCACTATGGCGACCATGAATCAGGCGCTGGACCAAGAAACGGCTCAATTGGTTGTTGAAGAATTGGGGCACAGTTTTGTGCTGGTTAGCGACAATGCCGTTGAGGAAAAACTTAAAGAAAGTGTCGTAGCAAACGACGGTGAATTGGTGAGTCGTTCACCTATTGTCACTGTGATGGGTCACGTTGACCACGGTAAAACGTCTTTGCTCGATTATATTCGAAAAGCAAAAGTGGCTTCTGGTGAGGCCGGCGGCATTACACAGCATATCGGTGCTTACCGAGTTGAAACTAGTCACGGAGAACTGGCATTTTTAGACACACCCGGGCACGCGGCCTTTACGGCTATGCGTGCTCGCGGCGCACAGTGTACAGACGTTGTTATTCTCGTAGTAGCCGCTGACGACGGTGTTATGCCGCAAACCGAAGAGGCGATTCAGCATGCTCGTGCAGCGGGAGTGCCGATTGTGGTTGCCATAAATAAAATTGATAAAGAAGGGGCCGACCCTGAACGCGTTAAAAATGAGTTGGTTGTACGTGAGGTTATTCCCGAAGATTGGGGTGGCGACACACAGTTTATCGAAGTGTCTGCGCACACAGGAAAGGGAATCGAAGAGCTGCTTGAGGCGGTCGCGTTACAAGCTGAATTGCTTGAGCTTAAAGCGCCAGTCAATGTTCCAGCGCGCGGCGTTGTTATCGAGTCTCGCGTAGATAAAGGGCGCGGCGCCATTGCGACAGTTTTAGTTCAGGGTGGTCATCTAAAAGGTGGCGACATATTGTTGGCCGGACAAAGTTTTGGGCGCGTGCGCGCTATGACTAATGAGCGCGGTGAGCGTGTTACCGATGCCGGTCCATCAACCCCAGTAGAAATACTTGGTCTTGATTCACCGCCCAATGCGGGCGATGAATTTTTGGTGGTGCCAGACGAAAGAAAAGCTCGCGAGGTGGCTGAATTTAGAACAGAAAGAGAGCGTCAGGAGAAACTCCAGCGTCATCAGGCCGCAAAGCTCGAAAATATGTTTGCCGGGCTCGGCGAGAGCGAAAACAAAGTACTTTCGATTGTACTGAAAGCCGATGTTCGCGGGTCGCTCGAAGCCATTCAGTCAGCATTGACTGATATAGGCAACGAAGAAGTACAGGTTAATTTTGTTGGCGGTGGCGTTGGTGGCATTACAGAAAATGATGTCAATCTAGCACTTACCTCGGGCGCTATAGTGCTTGGCTTTAATGTGAGAGCGGACGGTTCCGCGCGCAAAATAGCCGAGGCTGAATCGGTCGAGATCCGCTACTACAGTATTATTTATCAGTTACTCGACGAAGTGAAAAGTGCGCTTAGTGGCATGCTTTCCCCCGAGCGAATCGAAGAAATTGTTGGCATCGCCGATGTGCGCGATGTGTTCAGGTCGCCTAAGTTTGGGCAGGTCGCTGGATGTATGGTTACTGAGGGTACGGTTTACCGCAACAAGCCTATTCGCGTATTACGCGAGAATGTGGTGATTTTTGAGGGTGAGTTAGAATCCCTACGCCGCTTTAAAGATGACGTTTCCGACGTTCGCAACGGCACCGAGTGTGGTATTGGTGTTAAAAACTACGATGTGAAGATCGGAGACCAGATAGAGGTCTTTGAAGTGAAAGAAGTGGCGCGTGAACTTTAATCCATTAAGAAGAAGTTGCAATGCCAAGAGAGTTTAAACGTGTCGACCGCATTGCGGACGCTATCCAGCGCAGTCTGGCTCAGATAATTCAGAAAGAGGTTCGCGATCCGCGTTTGGGGATGGTGAATATAAATTCTGTGTCGGTGAATAAAGATTTGGCAATCGCCAAGATCTACGTCACCTTTGTCGGAACGGACAATTTTGAAGAGTCGGAGTTGCTGGTTAAGATACTTAACAATGCCGCGAGCTATATTCGTAACTTAATGTCCAAAGATCTCAATATTCGGGTAACGCCAAAATTGACGTTTTACTTTGATAAGTCCACGGTACAAAGCCAGGCTCTGTCTAGTTTAATAGACAGAGCCGTGGCGTCTGACAAAGCGCACCATAAAGCTGACGATGAAGCGTAGCGCAACGTGATATTAGTGATATAGAGAGCGAATTGCATTGGGACGTAAACGTAATTATGGTCGCCCCTTGGATGGGGTGGTGGTGGTAGACAAGACTGTCGGTATGACTTCCAACGATGTCGTGCAGCAAGCCAAACGCTTGTTTTATGCTTCTAAAGCAGGCCATACCGGAGCGCTCGATCCATTGGCGACGGGTGTGCTACCGATTTGTTTTGGCAATTCAACCAAATTTTCGCAGTATTTACTCGATGCAGATAAAACCTACGAAAGTACGTTTTGTTTGGGGGTAAATACCGATACCGCCGATGCTGAAGGTCGCGTTGTCGATGAGTTCGATGCTGCACACCTTACCCGTGCAGATGTGGAGGGAGCCATCGATAAATATCGTGGCGATATCGCTCAGATCCCACCTATGTATTCAGCCTTAAAAAAAGACGGACAACCTTTATATAAATTGGCTCGTCAGGGCATTGAAGTTGAGCGCGAAGCACGTCAGATAACGATATATCGTTTTGAGTTGTTGGGCTTTATTCCCGGTGTGCGCGCATTGGCCAGGGTATTAGTTGAATGCAGTAAGGGCACCTACATACGTAGTCTTGCCGAAGATATAGGGCGTGATCTTGGGGTTGGGGGTCACGTAGAGGGCTTGCGCCGAACCCGGGCGGGAACTTACGATATTGGCCAGGCGGTGAGTTTGGCCGACTTGCAAAGTGAACGTTTAGAGCAGGATGCAGAAGTGTTGGATCATCATCTGTTGCCTGTTGATTCGCCGCTACAAGGGTTGGGAAGTCTCTGCCTTGAAGAGAGCTCGGCATTTTATTTTAAGCGGGGCCAAGCCGTTATGGACAACGAAGTCTATCGTATCGGTGACGAAGGTGATACAGTGCGCGTTTTTGACGCATGTGGGCAATTTTTAGGCGTAGGGCAAATAACCGATGATGGGCGAATCGCGCCAAAGCGGCTTATTGCGGACCCTAGCACGCATTAAACGCGTTGCCACTCATGTTTTGTAGTGTCAAAAATTCTTTAGAAACTGAGCTCAGACGCAGGGGTTTATAGAGGCTTAAGTTTGCAGAGGTTTGTAGCTGCTTAGTTTGCTATAAATTACTCTAAAATATTTTGATCGGTTGTTAATAGATGTAAAGCAAGAATTGGGGGCAACCCAATACGACCTGCCTGTAAATATGCACGGGCCGGCCGTCACATTCCGAGTTATATGGTGTGCAGAGAAATATACTGACACACTATACTAGATAACTGTGCATATTCACCTTAAGAGGAAAGTAACATGGCACTAAGTGCTCCAGAAAAAGACGTAATTGTTAAAGAACATCAAACAGCCGAAGGCGACACTGGTTCTCCAGAAGTTCAGGTGGCGCTTTTAACTGCTAATATCAACAAGCTGCAAGGTCACTTTGCTGATCACAAGCAGGATCACCACTCTCGTCGTGGTTTGATTCGTATGGTAAATCAACGCCGTAAGCTTCTTGATTATCTCAAAGGAAAAGAATTGTCTCGTTACGCCTCTCTTATTCAGAAACTGGGCTTGCGTCGATAGTGTTAATGATGCCCGCATTCGTGCGGGCATTTTTGGTTTTAAACCTTAAGATTTTCGTTTTTCCGCCGCGTATTTAACGCTGTGAAAAACGCCACTTCGGAAGGATCTGCGGTGTTTATTAGCAGTAGAGTCTCAACCGGCCCGTCGTATGTTTGTTTTCAAAATTTTCGAGCAGGGTAATGGTGTAAGTGCTCTATTGTTGCAGAGTACCTTGAAGAATTTACGGATGTTTTTTTCAGGCGATTATAAGTAAATAGAAAATAGGCACGGCGCAATGGGGCGCAGCCAAAATAAAGGATAACAATGTGAATCCGGTAATAAAAAAATTCCAGTACGGTAACGATACCGTCGTATTAGAAACAGGTCGTATTGCACGTCAGGCGACTGGTGCAGTAATGGTTACTATGGGTAAAACTTCGGTATTGTGTACCGTTGTTGGCGCAAGAGAAGCCAAGCCTGGCCAAGGCTTTTTCCCTTTATCTGTACATTATCAAGAAAAAGCCTATGCGGCAGGAAAGATTCCTGGTGGCTTTTTTAAGCGTGAAGCACGTCCTTCAGAAAAAGAAACTTTAACATCACGATTGACTGATCGCCCAATTCGGCCTTTGTTTCCCAAAGGTTATATGAACGAAGTTCAGGTGATGTGTACAGTTGTGTCTGCTGAAAAAGACGTTGACCCCGATATCGCGGCAATGATTGGTACTTCTGCAGCATTGTCCATATCAGGAATACCTTTTAATGGGCCAGTAGGAACAGCACGAGTTGGTTATAGTCAAGAAGAAGGCTATATATTGAACCCTACGTTTTCTGCATTAAAAGTGTCTGAGCTCGACATGGTGGTTGCCGGCACTAAAGATGCGGTACTCATGGTGGAGTCGGAAGCAAAAGAGTTACCCGAAGATATTATGCTGGGCGCCGTGCTTTACGCTCATCAAGAGTTGCAGGCCGTTATTCACGCAATCAACGAATTAGTTAAAGATGCTGGCAAGCCCCGATGGGAATGGACGGCAGAGAGTGCTAGCGCACAGCTAGTTGATGCTATGGCTCGTGACTTTGAAGACTCTATCGGTGTGGCTTACCGCATTACCGATAAGGCCAAGCGCTACGATCGTTTGAATGAATTGCGTGGTCAGGCTGTTAAGGAATTGGCCTCAGGTGATAATGCTGAATTCTCAACAGATGACGTGAAGTCTGTATTTGCTAAAATTGAGAAGCAGATTGTTCGTAGTCGAGTTGTAGCCGGTGAGCCACGAATTGACGGGCGCGACAGCAAAACAGTTCGCCCTCTGCAAGTTGAAGTGGGTGTTTTGCCAAAAGTACACGGTTCTGCGTTGTTTACTCGTGGTGAAACGCAGGCATTGGTTGTAGCTACTTTAGGTTCAGCGCGAGATGCTCAGATTATTGATGCCCTTGAGGGTGAGCGTAAAGACAACTTCATGCTGCATTACAATTTTCCTCCCTACTCAGTCGGTGAGTGCGGTCGTGTGGGCGCCACCGGTCGCCGCGAAGTAGGCCACGGTCGTTTGGCTCGTCGCGGTATAGCCGCCGTGTTACCTGCGGCCGAAAGCTTTCCATATACCATGCGCGTAGTGAGCGAAATAACGGAATCAAACGGTTCCAGTTCTATGGCTTCGGTGTGTGGCGCAAGCTTGGCTTTGATGGACGCTGGTGTTCCTTTGCGTGCACCTGTTGCCGGAATTGCCATGGGTTTGGTTAAAGAAGAGAATGGCTTTGCCGTTTTGACCGATATTCTGGGTGATGAAGATCATCTTGGCGACATGGATTTTAAAGTTGCAGGAACGGCAGACGGCATTACCGCACTGCAAATGGACATTAAGATTGAAGGTATCACCGAAGAGATCATGGAGATCGCCTTAGAGCAGGCCCTCAGTGCTCGTCTTCACATCTTAACCGAGATGAACAAGGTGATTGCGGTTTCGCGCACAGAATTGAGCGAATCGGCTCCTCAATACCATTCGATTAAAGTTCATCCTGACAAGATTCGCGACATTATTGGTAAAGGTGGCGCTACAATTCGGGCCATTACCGAGGAGTCGGGTGCTTCTATCGATATCGACGATGACGGCACTGTTAAAATCTATGCCAGCGACGCCGAGGGTATGCAACTAGCCATCAATAAAGTGGAAGAAATCACCGCAGAAGCTGAGATTGGAGCCACCTATAAAGGTAAAGTGGTTCGTATCGTTGATTTTGGTGCTTTCATTAACTTTTTGCCGGGTAAAGACGGTCTGGTTCATATTTCTCAAATCGCCCACGAGCGTGTACAGAAAGTGAGTGACTATCTCGAAGAGGGGCAGGAAGTTGATGTTAAGTGCTTGGATGTTGATGCTAGAGGCCGAATTAAGCTTTCAATTAAGGATTTGATTGAAAAGCCCGAAGTATCTGAATCAGATTCGGACCAAGGTCACGACGGTAATTAATACAAGGGTCGCTGATCGTTGTTATTTAAAACCCGCCATGGCGGGTTTTTTTATGGTTGAATAAGGCAGACTACTTGCCTTGGGAGGGCGCCACAAAGTGTGGGGCAGCCCAATTGATACTTTTACAACCACTTAAGATGCGAGAGGCTCAAGTTTTGCCTGACTTGAGAGACCTCCATCGTGACTGTTTATTCCATCAAAATTGCCCTCCGAGGCATCAGCCCCATGATATGGCGTCGACTTCGTCTATTGGGATCCACCTCAATCGCTGACCTTCATTATATCATCCAGATCGCCATGGGCTGGGACAATGAGTGCTTACACTGCTTTCATATTTATGGCAAAGACTATGGCATTGCTTACGAAGGCGGCATGAGTTTTTGTGATAATCCTCACTATGTTAAATTAGATGATTTTACCTTCGATATCGGTGGCCGCTTTACTTACTGCTACAATTTTTATAATCATTGGCTCTGTGATATTCGCATCGAAGATATCCAATTAAATAATGAATCGACCACACCTTTTTATACCGGTGGTCAGGGTCGTTTAGTCAATAAAACACCCTGTTATCGTGGCGATGAAGCCCTGGCTCTCATTGATGTACTGGATACCATTTGTAATGGAGATGAAGCAACGACAACGATTGGGGATGTTCGTGAACTGATCGAGGTATATGAAGTCAAACGCTTTGATCGCTCGGCAATAAATATTTGTTTTAAGCAAACGTTGGGCGAGCTGGCTTAATTTTTACTTTGTAGTGGTTCGCAATGAAAATCCCCATTCAGGTCAAAATTGAAAACGAACAAGGCCAGCCGATTATTGAAGACATTGCTCAATTGGTGAAAGGTGTAACAGAAGAATATTTGATAGGTTTATCCTTATCGGAATCAAAAGTTGTGCTGAAGAAACTGCAAACGATCATTGTTGCAAAACAAACACAGCAGTATGCTGAGGCCAACCGTTGCTGCACCCACTGCCAGCAACGAAGACGCATTAAAGTCAGCACAAGAATTCAATGCAAAACGTTATTTGGCATTGCATCTCTTCCCAATCAACGCTTATATCATTGTACTTGCCATTCTGAAAAAGAGAAAACGCTCAGTCTGTTATCAGAATGGTTGCCTGAGTATATTAGCCCTGAATTACAGTATATTGAGACACAACGGGCCTCGTTAATGTCCTACGGATTGTCCGCGGATTTGCTCAAAGATGTGTTGCCGATACATGCCACATTGAACGTAGAAACCATAAGACGTCATCTTCACAAAACGGCAAATCACCAAGATGAAGCGCTTGATGAAACGCCTGAGTTTGTTTCGGGTTGCGCTTATGAATGGGGCCAGTTACCGAAACCGGATAAGCCCTTAACGGTAGGTATTGATGGTGGTTACGTCAAAAACTGCTGTGACAAGAAAAGTCATTTTCAAGTCATCGTCGGAAAATTTTTTTCCAAAGCAAGAACCGGAAAACGTTTTGGGTTCGTTCAGACGCTGGAAGAAAACTCCAAAAAGCGATTGATGTCTGTGCTGGAAAACCAAGGTATGCAAGCCAACCAACAGATCACGTTTTCATCAGATGGTGGCGATGCTGTCCGAGAGTTACAATACATTATGCACCCTGAGGTGGAACATATTTTGGGTTGGTTCCATGTACCGATGCGGCTAACCGTCCTCGGTCAATTCGCTAAAGGTTTGGTACTGTCTGATCCTGAGGAAGGTGCTAGGGTAACAAAAGACTTGGACAGCGCTAAGTGGTATTTATGGAATGGTAATGTTAAAAAGGCCACGGGCAAATTGGATTATTGTTATTGTATTTTGGATGATGAAGGCCTTTATTATTCCACCCAACTTAAATTTCAAAAAATGGTTGTGGAGATGTTAACGTACATT
>JBLHGN010000026.1:0-21875 GCA_047616325.1 Lentisphaeria bacterium | reverse complement strand
GTAACGGACGCGTGTTTGGCGATATCCTTACACGCCCCAAACGATGCCCTGCGCAACCAATTGGTGCCTATCAATAAAAAATACCCGATAGCTCTGTTGCTGGATTCCGCTACACGCTATATCAAAAGTTTGCCCGATGTACGACGCAAAATAACCATTGAATATACGCTTATCGACCAGGTCAATGATAGGCCGGAGCACGCTCATGAATTAGCCGAATTATTGAAAAATGTTCCGGTTAAAATTAACCTAATCCCCTTTAATCCATTTTCTCTGTCAAACTACAAGCGTGTCAGCAATAATTCCTTGCGCAAATTTCAGCAGATTTTGATGGATGCAGGTTATACCGCAACAATAAGAACAACGCGCGGGGAAGATATCGATGCCGCATGTGGGCAATTGGCGGGTCAAGTAAATGACCGCACCAAGCGCAGCCAGCGCTATAAAATTGATACCGCGGCACTGCTGACGTCAGACGACGATTTGATTCCGGTGCGGCTGGTTCCTTAATTTATTAAGATGCCTTGCGCAGAGTGGATCGCAAATAATAAAAATTAGCGCATGCCCGAAATGATTAGTGCTTAATGATAGGGCAGTAACAATAGTAGTTGTCATTAGTTGTCGGATTTGTTTGCTATTGTAAGTTCTGTGCTGGTAACCGCTTGATATTCCTAATGAATATCGAGCGGTGATAAAAACAATGACTAGCGGTAAAAACAACAAGTAATGATAAAAATAACGAGAGAGAGGTTCATCTATATGACAAAAAAATTCTTCTCGACTTTTGCCAGTGCGCTAACGCTTTTGCTGGTAGGTTGCGTGACTACCATGGATAAACCAGGGAAAAAAATCGATAAAAAGCGAGCCCTGGAAGCCAATGTGAAGTTAGGTATGGCCTATCTGGAGCAAAATCAACGCGACGATGCGCTGCGCGCCTTTACCAACGCTATAGAGTTAGACTCAATATCGGCTGAAGCTCATCAAGGTATGGCCTTAATTCATCAGACTAATGGTGAAATGGATCACGCCGAAGTAAGTTTTAAGCGCGCCCTAAAAAGTCGTTCAGATTTTTCGCGCTCTGGCATTGAATTTTCTTACGGGCGCTTTCTGATGATGCAAAATCGATGTGAAGAGGCATTATCCTTCTTCGAAAAGGTGAGCAAAGATTTCAACTACACCAATCGAGCCCAAGCGCTTTTTAATATCGGTTATTGTGCCGAAAAATTGAACGACAGGGTACGCGCCACGGCCTCTTACGAATACGCCTTAAATGTAAATAAGAGATTTCGCGCAGCCGCCCTAGAATTGGCGCATATTAAATTTGAAGATAAAGATTACGTGGCTGCAAAAAAATATTTGGATACTTTTTCAGCGAATTCGCGCCAGTCAGCGCGAAGTTTGTGGTTGGGTATTCGTCTTGAGCGAGTTTTTGGAAACCAAGACAAAGAGGCAAGTTACGCCTTGGCACTGAAAAACTTACATCCTTATTCACAAGAATATCTCGAATATAAGCGTATTCTAGAGTCAACAAAGTAATAATTGGTTGTTTATGAATGACAAGAATATGCATAGTTCAGAAAAGCACTTAGAAGAAACCGAAGCAAATTCTATACAGGCGTGGGCTGCCATAAGAGAAGCTAAGGGCATTACGCTTGAGCAAATTGCAAAGCAAACCAATATTGCTATTAAAAAATTGCAAGCCATAGAGCAGGGCGGGTTTGCCCACTTGGGAACAGATACCTTTATAAGCGGTTATATTCGTTCATATGCTAAATGTATTGGCGAGCCACCCGAGTCTTTTGTGCAAAGGTACCGCGAATATATGGTGGACTTGGGGTGCGCACAAGGCGAAAGTGTTGCCGTTATTGGCGACAACACCCGTGCTTCGCTCGAATCGATTCCTTTTAGAACCGCTACGGCGCCATTGTTAAAGCAATCCCTACAAAAAATTAGTTTGTTGCAGGCATCGCTCGCCATTATTGCTGTGTGGGTGTTGGTGGTGTTGCTTTATCCCGGTCGTGATGACGCCACTGAGGGCAACAGTCAGTCACAAACGGATGAGGCTAGCGGGCAAGTTTCAGAGCGGCAAGCTTCGGAACAACAACTTGCAGAACGACAGGTTACAGTGTTGTCCGGCGAAGACGAGCTAGCGATCCCCCACGATGATCCATCCGAAGCCGTCACAGCAATCGCCTTGCACGAAACGGCAAGTGAGGCCATTCTCCATGACGATGCATCTCAAGACGCCGTTGAGGATATTCTGATGCTCAGTTTTAGCGATGAATGCTGGGTTAATATTAAGGATGCTACAGATACGGTTCTGTTTGCGAAACTACAAACGAAAGGGGATAATCTGCGCGTTTTTGGCCTGGCACCCTTTGAGGTTATGCTTGGGAATGCGGAGGCGGTAGACCTTATGATGAACGGTCGCGTGGTGTCGACGGTGTCTCCCAACAGCGCTAAAACACTGCGTCTCACCCTAGATCGGTGATATTTGCATTGGCGGGATGATACAGAGCAATAATTCGGGCAATGACAGGTGACAACAAGTGACGGGTGACAGGTGACAGGTGACAACAAGTGACAGGTGACAACAAGTGACAGGTGACAACAAGTGACAGGTGACAGGTGACAGGTGACAGGTGACAAGTGACAGGTGACAGGTGACAAGTGACAGGTGACAGGTGACAGGTGACAACAAGTGACAAGTAATAGCAGATAACAGGTAATAACAGAGGCTGTATGCAAATTGAATCACCCATAGTCCGTCGTAAAACTCGCCAAATTATGGTGGGAAATGTGCCCGTGGGCGGCGATGCCCCCATTAGTGTGCAGAGTATGACCAATACAGAGACCACGGATGTTGCGGCTACGGTTGCTCAAGTTAAGCGTATTCAAGAGGCGGGCGCCGACATCGTGCGCGTCTCGGTTCCTTCAATGGAAGCGGCAGAGGCCTTCGGTAAGATACGCCAAGCGGTGACCATACCCCTAGTGGCAGATATTCATTTTGACTACCGCATCGCCCTCAGAGTAGCGGACCTAGGAGTAGATTGCCTGCGTATAAATCCAGGCAATATTGGTCGAGAAAAACGTATTATCGCGGTAGTAAATAAGGCTCGTGATTTGAATATCCCCATTCGCATCGGCGTTAACGCTGGCTCGCTAGAGAAAGATATTCAAAAGAAATACGGTGAACCGACACCTGCGGCACTGGTGGAATCGGCGCTTCGTCACGTGGATATTCTCGATAAATTGGACTTTCAGAATTTCAAAGTCAGCGTAAAAGCCTCGGACGTATTTATGGCCGTCGGCGCTTATCGCCTGCTGTCGCAACAAATTGAGCAGCCTCTGCACTTGGGTATTACCGAGGCCGGAGGTTTGCGTTCTGGTACAGTAAAGTCCGCCGTGGGTTTGGGCATGTTGTTGATGGATGGCATTGGCGATACCATTCGCGTGTCGCTGGCCGCCGACCCCGTTGAAGAGATAAAGGTAGGTTGGGATATTCTTAAAAGCCTCAAATTGCGCAGTAAAGGCATCAATTTTATTGCTTGCCCAAGCTGTTCTCGGCAGAATTTTGATGTTATCCACACCTTGAATCAACTGGAAAGTCGACTTGAAGACATCAAAGTGCCGATGGACGTGGCGGTGATAGGTTGTGTGGTAAACGGGCCTGGTGAGGCTCGCGAAGCCGACATAGGTTTGGCTGGGGGCACACCAAAAAACCTGGTTTACATAGACGGCCTGCCCAGTCAGAAACTTGACAAAGAAAACCTTGTCGATGATTTGGAACGTTTAATTCGCGCTAAAGCCGCCGCGAAAGAAGCGCTGGAGAAAAACCTTATCGCTAAAGCCTAATCTCTGGCGTCTAGGGCAAAAGTGCGCGCTATAGGCCAGTTTCAACGATACGCCATCTAACGATAAATCATCGAAAGCTTCAGGATATTACATTGAACAAAATACAAGCCATTCGTGGTATGAACGACTTACTACCGGAAGACTCGCCCATATGGCAGTATTTGGAAGCAAAAGTGAGCGAAGTGTTACACAACTACGGTTACCAGGAAATCCGTTTTCCTCTGCTTGAAAAAACCGAGTTATTTAAACGCGGCATCGGTGAAGTGACCGATATCGTTGAAAAGGAAATGTATACCTTTGACGATCGCAATGGCGAAAGCCTGACCCTGCGACCAGAGGGTACAGCGAGCTGTGTGCGCGCCTGCGAAGAGCATAAGTTATTATTTGACCGCGCCGTGCTAACCCAGAAACTCTGGTATATGGGCCCCATGTTTCGCTACGAAAAGCCACAGAAAGGGCGGCTGCGGCAGTTTCACCAGATAGGCGTTGAAACCTTTGGCATGAGCGGCCCGGATATCGATGCTGAGTTGCTGATGCTAACGGCGCGATTGTGGCGCGAGCTGGGTATTAGCGACGCTGTCGAGTTGCAGATAAATAGCATAGGATCGACATCTGCCAGAGCGGATTACCGCGAGGCATTGGTTGATTTTTTAAAAGCCCATATAGACGAGCTGGATGAAGACAGCCAGCGCCGCATCGATAAAAATCCGCTGCGTGTGTTAGACAGTAAAGACCCAAACACCCAAGCACTACTCAACGATGCACCGAGCTTGATTGACTACCTAGACGAAGAGTCGCAAACGCATTTTAATCAACTAAGATCGATGCTCGATGGCGTTGGTATTGATTACACCGTTAATCCGAGACTGGTGCGTGGGCTGGATTATTACGGTAAAACTGTGTTCGAATGGGTAACTCATAAATTGGGTTCCCAGGGCACAGTGTGCGCCGGAGGGCGCTATGATGCCTTGGTGCAAGAGCTGGGTGGCAAGCCGACGCCGGCGGTGGGTTTCGCCATGGGGCTGGAGCGTTTGGTTTTGCTGCTGAAAGAATTAAATGTGGTATCTGAGGAGATTTTTCGGGTAGCTGATGTCTACTTGGTGGTAGCCGAAGACGTGCTCAGCGAAGGCTTTAAACTGTGCGAGAAAACGCGCACCGAGTTGCCGTTTGTTCGCCTACAAATGCACTGCGGTGGCGGCAGTTTTAAGAGCCAAATGAAAAAAGCTGACAAGAGCGGCGCAGAAATCGCTTTAATATTAGGCAGCGACGAAGTGCGAGACGGACTAATCACCGTCAAGTATTTACGCAGTGAAGATCAACAACACACAATAAATATAAACGAATTATCAGCGTTTTTAGCTTAGGAGTATCGCGTGGCCGATCATTTAACAGAAGAAGAACAAATCGAAGCCCTTAAAAGCTGGTGGAAAGCATACTGGAAGTCGGTTGTACTCCCCATCGTAGTGGTGGCCTTGGGCTATTACGGGTGGAATGAATGGCAACACCAAAAACAGGTGCACGCTGAAGAAGCTTCTTTGCGCTATCAAGAACTTGTGGAATCTTTGCAACAAGACCCTAGCCAGACCTTAAACCAAGAACAAAAAGTAAAGGCTCAGCTTCTTGCCGAGGCCTTAGTTAAAGATTTTTCTGGCAGTCTCTACGCCGATCAAGCGCACTTGGCTCTAGCAAACCTCGCCTTGGAAGATAGCGATTACCCAAGTGCCGAAGGCCACTTGTCACAGGTAGTGGAAGATGGTGCAAACAATGGAATAAAAGCCTTGGCCGCGACGCGACTTGCTCGAGTGAAGCTTGCCTCGGGCGATTACGATGGCGCCATAGCTCTGGTCTCCTCCGCGGCTGAAACGGCTTTTATATCGCTGTTTGCTGAAATACGCGGTGACGCGCTGACCTATCTCGGTCAAGCTGCCGCTGCACGCACAGCCTATCAGGAAGCCATCGACAATCTCGACCCTCAGCTATACAAACGCCGCAGCTTACTTACCATGAAGCTCGACGGTGCTGAAGTGATGGCCAGCGTTGCACAGCCAAGCGCTGAATCCACGCCTGCTGACGAACAGGAAAACGCTCTGAAAGAAGCTGTGCCCGGTGTTGAACCCATTACTCCGAGCCAGGCACCTCAAGCGAGTGAGGGGAACTCTTGATGTTGCGTTTGTTTTGCCTTTTATGTGCAATCATGTGGCTTGCTGCGTGCTCCTCCAATAAAGAAAAAGAAGAAGACAAAGTCGCCAAGTTGGTAAAATTTACCAATACCATATCGGTAGATCGGGTATGGAAGGCATCTTCGGGCTCATCGAGTGGTCGTCGGTATAAGCAAATAGTGCCTATAGTGGTAAACGACGTGGTGTATTCTGCCGATGCCACCGGCGCTGTGTTTGCCTTCCACAAAGAAAGCGGCAAGCGACTGTGGAAAACAGACTTGGATGTGAAAATTTCCGGAGCCACCGGTGCCGGTTTTGGTCTAGTAATGGTAGGTACAATTGACGCCGATGTGGTGGCAATTGATGCTACCAACGGCGAGGTCAAATGGACATCCAAAGCCAGCAGTGAAGTGCTATCGGCTCCGGCCACCAACGGCAGCATTGTGGTGGCTCAAACCATCGACGGGCGTGTGTTTGCCTACGACGCCAAAACCGGTGAGACGCGTTGGTCCTACGACCACCTCACACCCATATTGAGTTTGCGCGGCACATCTGGGCCCGTGGTTACCACCACGCAAGTGATATGCGCCTTTGATAACGGTCAAATTGTAAGCTTTTCTGCTTTAGACGGCTCGCGTTTATGGGAGGCCCGCGTTGCTCAGCCGAAAGGCAAGACAGATCTGGAGCGCATCGTAGATATAGAGGGCAATGTTGTTGTCGACAGCGGCGTAGTATATGCCGTTAGTTATCAGGGCAATGTTGCCGCATTAGCTCGCGGAAAAGGGAATCCTATTTGGAGTAAAACCGCTTCCAGTTTTTACCCTGTAGCTGTAGATCAAGGCAAGGTTTTTGTCAGTACCGATAAATCCAAGGTGATTGCCTACAACGCTGCCAGCGGTGATGTACTGTGGGAAAACAACCAGTTACAAAATCGAGAAATTAACGGCCCTGCGGTCATCGGCGACTATGTCGCAGTTATAGATAAAGACGATTATATGCATGTTATGTCGCAACAAGATGGCAGTTTTGTGTATCGTTTTAAGCCCAAGGGCGATAAATTTAAATCACCCATGGTCTCGGACGATGGCAAACTGTATATATTGAGCGATGACAGTGTGTTGTCGGTGTATGAGGTTGGCAAGTAAGCGTTAAGGTTTGCTGGATATGACTTGGTTGGAGTGGCTGGTGTATCTTGCCTCACATGTCGGCTTAGCCGGCCAGCAAGTGCGGCAAATTCTGCCTCCACCACTCCATTTCATCGCTGCGCGTCGTTTAAACCTCTTATGGCGATCAATATTGCCGTAGAAACGATGCCTTAAAAAATGATGTTGTCACATTCTGCAAAAACCCGCGTAAACTGCGCGGGTAAATACCCCCATTAAAAGAGTTCACAATGATTTCGACTATCGCCCTTGTTGGCCGGCCCAATGTAGGAAAATCCACCCTGTTCAACCGATTGACTGGCAGTCGAGATGCCATCGTGGCTAACTACTCAGGTCTCACCCGCGATCGTAAATACGGTGAGGCGACAGTGGCCGGCAAACGCTTTATGCTGGTGGATACCGGCGGCATAAGCGGAGACGAAATGGGCATTGACAGCGCCATGGCCGATCAGTCGCGTCTGGCGATTGTGGAAGCGGATATCGTCCTGTTCCTGGTGGATTCTCGCGATGGCCTCACTGTCACCGATCAGGCGATAGCTGATCACATACGAACCCTTGGTAAGCGTGCTTATGTAGTGGCCAACAAAGTTGACGGCCTCAACGCGGATGTCGCCATAGCGCCTTTTTACGAATTAGGTCTGGGCGAGGTACACCCGGTTGCCGCCGCTCACGGTCGCGGTGTTACCAGCCTTATTGAAACCGTTCTCAGTGAAATTCCCGAAACGGATGAAGTTGAAACCTTGGCGCCACGGGGCATTAAAATGGCCATCATCGGTCGTCCCAATGTTGGCAAGTCAACCCTGGTCAACCGAATGCTAGGCGAAGACCGGGTGGTGGTGTTCGATCAGCCTGGAACCACACGCGACAGCATCTACATTCAATACGAACGCCACGGTGAGCCCTACACCATAATCGATACCGCCGGAGTGCGGCGCCGCAAAAATGTGGCCTTGACGGTGGAAAAATTCTCTATAATTAAAACCTTACAAGCCATCGATGATGCCAATGTGGTTATTTTAGTTGTCGATTGCCAAGAGGGCTTGGTAGACCAAGATCTACACATTATGGGGCAGGCCATCGACAGCGGTCGCGCGCTGGTGATTGCGCTAAACAAGTGGGATGGCCTCGAAGACGATCATAAGGATTTTATTAAGTCCGAGTTGGAGCGACGCCTGCGATTTGTTGATTTTGCCGATCTTCACTTTATCTCGGCTTTGCACGGTACCGGCGTTGGCAATCTGTATAAGTCGGTTGAAAAAGCCTTTAAGTCGGCCACCGAGCGATTTTCGGCTAGCTTCCTCACCAAGGTGCTCGAAGATGCTGTTAGCGGTCACCAGCCGCCACTGGTGCGTGGTCGTAGAATCAAATTGCGTTATGCGCATGCCGGTGGTCACAATCCCCCCATCATCGTGATTCACGGCAATCAAACCTCCGAAGTGCCTAGCCACTATGAAAAATATCTTGAAAAAACCTTTCGGCGAGCTCTAAAGTTACATGGAACACCCATTCGCATAGAATTTAAGCAGGGTGATAACCCCTTTGCGGATCGCAAAAACAAACTCACAGAGCGACAAATAAGCAAGAAGCGCCGTTTGATGAAGCACTCCAAGAAAAAGTAATGATATTGTGGGGTTCTGCATTTTTGGATGTACGTAATGATGCGAATGGCTAACTGGTTTGACGACTTTTCGATGGCTCTGATAGGCAAAATCGACGCCAATAAAGCTTTGACAGCCACAACAAAATCAGCGATTCTGCCAGCCGGCAAACTTCCGCGTCGGCATGCAGCGAGAATTTCAAAGATCAATAATAAGAACTCGGACGAAGAACAATGGCGATAAAAAACACACTTATTGAGCTATTCGGAAAATCCCCTATCAGGCCCATACAAGAGCATATGGAGGTTTCAACCTCTGCAGCCGATGAACTGTTGAAATTCATCGAAGCTTCTAAACAGGGGCAATGGCAGCAGGCCAGTGAGGTTTACGACACTATTTGCGATATCGAAAACCGAGCCGACGACTTAAAAAGAAACTTGCGGCTACATCTGCCTAAAAGTCTGTTTTTACCTGTTCCCCGTGGCGACTTGTTAGAGCTGCTCACCGTACAAGATAAAATTGCCAATATTTCAAAAGATATTGCAGGTCTTATGCTCGGTCGTAAAATGGCCTTTCCACAAGAATTACAAAGTAATCTTGTGGAGTTTTTATCCACCTCTATCGCGACGGCAAAAAAAGCTTTAAGCGCCATTCATGAGCTAGACGAGTTACTCGAGTCTGGCTTCAGTGGTCGCGAATTGACTATCGTCGAAAAGCTCGTTGAAGAACTTAATGATCTCGAAAAGAAGGCCGATGGTCACGAGAGAACCATGCGTGCCGGTTTGTTTCAGCTTGAATCCGAACTGCCGCCGGTAGAGGTTATGTTTCTATATCGCGCGATCGAATTTATCGGCGAGCTGGCCGATAATTCACAAAAAGTAGGTAGCCGACTGCTACTGCTTCTCGCTCGCTAACCTTCCCCTTTCTTTAAGACTATCTAGTAGGAACCCACTTATGTCTGTACTTTCAGATTACGGCACCATACTGCTTATTTTGGCCTGTGCTTTTGGTTTGTTTATGGCCTGGGGGGTTGGTGCCAACGATGTTGCCAATGCTATGGGAACCTCAGTAGGGTCGGGTGCACTCACCATTCGTCAGGCCATTGTCATTGCCATGGTGTTTGAATTCCTTGGCGCCTATCTTGCCGGGGGCGAGGTCACCTCGACTATTCGCAAAGGTATTATCGACCCAATGATTTTCTCGGAAACACCGGAATTATTGGTTTATGGCATGCTTTCCGCGCTTCTCGCTGCAGGTACGTGGCTATTTTTTGCCAGCATGTGGGGCTGGCCGGTGTCTACTACGCATTCCATTGTCGGGGCCATTGTTGGCTTTGCCGCTGTGGGCATTTCCTTTGACGCCGTGGCGTGGGGCAAGGTGGGTAACATTGTTGCTAGTTGGGTGGTTTCCCCTGTGCTTGCTGGCACCATGTCGTTTCTTCTATTTATGAGTGTTCAAAAGTTCATATTTAATACGGCGCAGCCCATGGCCAATGCCCGTCGCTACATTCCCGTCTATATGTTTGCGGTTGGCTTTTTGATTGCGATGGTGACGCTGTTGAAAGGCCTGAAACACGTATTTAAAGACCTATCTATTTCCATTGGCTTTGGTCAAACGATGCTTATTGCCGCGGGAATAGGCATATTTGTAGCGCTGATAGGTATCTACTTTCTCTCCAAAGTAAAAATGGATGAAATAGAGGAGAGCGGCAACCGCTTTGCCAATGTAGAAAAAATATTTGCTGTACTTATGGTGTTTACCGCGTGTGCAATGGCGTTTGCTCACGGTTCAAACGATGTGGCCAACGCGGTGGGTCCTTTGGCTGCCATTGTCAGTGTTCTAAAAAATGGGGCGGTTGGCGTTAAGGCGGCCATGCCCCACTGGATTTTATTGTTGGGTGGCGCCGGTATTGTGCTCGGTTTGGCCACTTACGGTTATAAGGTGATGGCCACCGTCGGTAAAAAGATTACCGAGCTTACCCCGAGTCGAGGCTTCGCCGCAGAGTTGGGGGCGGCCGCAACGGTAGTGATGGCATCGGCGTTTGGTTTGCCTGTCTCCACAACCCATACCTTGGTGGGGGCTGTGCTGGGGGTTGGCTTGGCGCGAGGTATCGGCGCACTCAATCTCAAAGTTATCGGCTCAATATTCTTGTCATGGTTAATTACCTTGCCCGCAGGCGCGGCTCTTTCCATCCTGTTTTTCTTTACATTAAAAGCCATTTTTTCATAATTTTTTCACTTGCTTGGGCAGCAAAAGGCCTTTGCAAGATGTGTGGATGGTAGAAGTGGTGGAGGGGGGGGCTCATAGGGGTGAGTTATTAGTTCAAATAATAGTCGGTTCCAGGTGGGAATGTCTATAAAATCAATGGCTTATAGTCATGGCTTTTGTGCGTTACTTTCCGTGATTCTGTTTCCTGTGACGCTGTTAGTGCCTGTTTAAGTCCGGGCATTAAGTAATCCTAAATTTCACAATGCTCGCTTGGAGCGTGTAACAAAATTGTCATAATTGAAGGCTAGCATGCAAGCGCATAAGGCCTTGCCTTAAGTTTAGAAATTGACAATCCATTGTTTGGAGTACCTCCATGAAGAAATTTTTACCTAATATCGCCGTCAGCATCGCCCTCCTTGCCTCTACCACTGCGTATTCTGCAGGAAGAGATTCCATAAGTATTGTGGGGTCATCAACAGTATTTCCTTTTTCAAAAGTTGTGGCCGAGCGTTTTGGAAAAACCACCTCATTTAAGACCCCCACCGTAGAATCGATAGGAACGGGTGGTGGTTTCAAAGAATTCTGTAAAGGTTTGGGCGTGTCCCATCCCGACATTTCAAATGCCTCACGCCGCATTAAAAGCACTGAATTTGAAATGTGTAAAGCTAACGGCGTTAGTGAAATTATTGAGGTTCTCTTCGGCTACGACGGTATCGTATTGGCCAACTCAATAAATGCACCAAAGATGTCACTGTCCACTAAAGATATCTTTCTGGCGCTGGCAAAAAAAGTACCCAACCCCAATGGTAGCGAGACCTTAGTCGATAATCCTTATGCTACTTGGAAGCAAGTAAATGCTGCGCTGCCAGCCACTAAGATAGAAGTGCTCGGTCCACCCACCACCTCGGGTACGCGCGATGCGTTTGTTGAGTTGGCAATGGAGGGTGGATGTAAGCAAATACCTTGGTTAGCAAGCCTCAAAAAATCCAATAAAGGCAAGTTTAAAGAAATCTGTCATATTCTTCGCGAAGACGGTGCCTTTATTGAGGCGGGTGAAAATGATAATTTGATTGTGCAAAAATTAGATGCAAACGAGAATGCGCTGGGTATTTTTGGATTTAGTTTTCTCGACCAAAATAGCGACAAGGTGCAGGCCTCTGCAATTGATGGCAGTGATCCAGAGTTTGAAACGATCTCCGATGGCCGCTATGCTGTATCTCGCCCCCTCTATTTTTATGTTAAAAAGGGTCATATGGGTGTAATTCCAGGCATCAAAGAATACTTGGATGAATTTACCAGTGAAAAAGCCTGGGGTGACGAAGGTTACCTTACCGATAAGGGTTTGATATCTCTCAATGTTGATAAACGAAAAGAAATTGGTGCTAGTGTGGCTAAAGGCGAAATACTAAAAAGCCTATAGCTCACACTTATGGCATAAAATTTATTAGTTGCACTACGCCACCCTGATTCGTCAGAGTGGCGTTTATTTACTTACGCATTCTTGATTCAATAATGTAGTTATCGAATCATTGCATATCTATAAAGCAGTGGGAGTTCATGAATACGTCAATTTTGTTGGTTTTAATGAGCGCTATTTTGATCGCTGCTTTTTTTCTTGGCCGCGACCGTTCAATCGCCTTGTCTCGCAATATAGGCGGCATCTCTCAGCTCAACTCACTGCCAAACTATTATGGCTTGATCACTGCGCTATGGGCTGGTTTGCCTGCGATTTTTCTCGTCGGGCTATGGGGCATTTTTCAATCGGATATTATTGAAGCCTTGGTGGTTCTGGAGCTGCCCAGCGAAATAGGGGCAACAGACGAAAATGAAATTGGCCTACTGTTAAACAAAATATATAACGTTGCCTACGGTCAGCATGTGGGTGATGCTCCCAGCTACATCATTAAGGCGGCCAATTTTGTTCTTACTTGCCAAAAGTACAGCCTCTGGCTGATTAGTATCGTCGTTGTTCTATTGATGTTGGTGGTGACGTTTTTGGCCTGGATGCGAATACAGCCCGACATGCGCGCTCGAGTGAGTGTAGAAAATATATTTCGCAATGCCCTGCTAGGCTGTTCTTGCATCGCCATTTTAACCACGGTTGGCATTGTTTTCTCCGTGCTATTTGAGTCGATACGCTTTTTCCATTCCGTGCCCTTAAGCGAATTTTTGTTTGGGCTTGAGTGGAGCCCGCAATCGGCGATGCGAGTTGACCAGGTAACCGGCGAAAGTAGTTTTGGTGCTGTGCCGCTGTTTGCCGGTACGCTTCTCATAGCCTCTATAGCCATGGTAGTGGCCGTACCCACTGGCTTAATGTCGGCTATTTACTTATCTGAATATGCTCCCAGAAAAGTTCGCTCAACCATTAAACCCTTATTGGAAATATTGGCGGGTATCCCCACGGTGGTTTACGGTTTTATTGCCGCGCTTACCGTAGCACCTTTTATTCGCGACGCGGCCCTAGCTATTGGTTTAAATGAATACCTAACCGTAACATCAGAAAGTGCTTTAGCGGCGGGCCTGGTGATGGGCGTTATGATCATTCCCTTTGTCTCATCTCTCTCCGATGATGTTATCAGTGCCGTGCCACAATCGTTGCGAGACGGCGCCTTAGGTTTGGGTTCAACAAAATCTGAAGTCATTAAGCGGGTAGTTATTCCCGCCGCATTACCCGGCATTGTAGGCAGTGTTTTATTGGCCGCATCCAGAGCTATCGGCGAAACGATGATCGTAGTAATGGCGGCGGGCTTAGCGGCTAGGCTCACGGCCAATCCGCTCGACTCGGTAACCACCGTAACGGTGCAAATTGTTACCCTGTTGGTTGGCGATCAAGAATTTGATTCACCAAAAACTTTGGCCGCATTTGCTCTGGGCCTGATGCTTTTTTTGGTCACCTTATCGTTAAATTACATATCATTGCACGTAGTAAGAAAATATCGAGAACAGTATGAGTAAATCGCATCCACTAACAACCGCCGAGCGCGTTCAGAAGACCTTGGCCAAACGCTATCGGGCAGAAAAGCGTTTTCATGCCTACGGTATTGTCTCGGTTGCCATTGGTATTATCGTTTTATTCGCTTTGTTATTTCAAATCGTAGGCAATGGTATAGGCGCGTTTCGCCAAACGCATATTCAGTTGGAAATTAGCCTAGACAGTGACTTGCTGGAAATTTCAGACGTTACAGATGAAAATCAATTGTTAGTGGCAAACTATGACAAGGTGATTCGCAATGCCTTAGACAAACGCTTTCCCGCCGTTAAAAAGCGCAAGGAAAAGCGAGCGCTGTATTCTCTGGTAAGCGTGGGTGCAAATTATGATCTGCAAAAACGGATGAGGTCGTACCCTGAACTATTAAATACTACAGCTACCTATTGGTTGTTGGCGGACGACGACGTTGATGTGTATTTTAAAAGCCGCGACAGCGACGAACCATTTTTGGGACGCTTAAAGGATTTTCAGGTTTCTTGGGTAGAGAGCCTGGTTGATAATGCGCAACTGGAAACTCAATTCAATACAGGCTTTTTTACCACCGGTGACTCCTCAGAGCCGGAGCAAGCCGGTATTCTCGGTGCTCTTTTGGGGAGTCTTATTACTTTGGCGGTGACGATAACGCTATCTTTTCCCATTGGTGTTGCCTCAGCTGTGTACTTAGAGGAATATGCCAAAACAAATAGGTTCACCGATTTTATAGAGGTAAATATTAATAACCTCGCTGCCGTCCCCTCGGTTATATTTGGCTTGCTGGGTTTGGCCATTTTCTTAAACTTCTTTGGCATGCCACGCTCAATTCCGCTGGTGGGTGGTTTTGTGCTTACGCTTATGACCTTGCCGACAATAATTATTTCAAGCCGAGCCGCCATTAAAGCCGTACCGCCATCTATAAGGGAAGCTGCGATGGGAATGGGTGCCTCAAAAATGCAAGTTATATTGCACCATGTTCTGCCCTTGGCGATGCCTGGTATGTTGACTGGTGCCATTCTTGGCATGGCGCAAGCCCTAGGTGAAACCGCACCGTTGCTAATGATAGGCATGGTTGCCTTTATTGTAGACATACCTACTTCTGTAAGTGACCCTGCAACTGTATTACCGGTTCAAATATTTCTTTGGGCCGACAGTCCAGAACGGGCATTCATGGAGCGTACCTCAGCCGCCATAATGGTGCTTTTGGCATTTTTGATAACCATGAATACGCTCGCAATATGGTTGCGTAAACATTTGGAACGCCGTTGGTAGTTTTTTCAGCGTATTTTCTCGACGGGTAAATGCAGCTGTAATTACACATATATAGAAATTAAAGAATTAGAGATAATGCCATGAATGATGCACAGACAATAAATAATGAAAGTGCGACTAAGCACACTACTGTTGGCTTGCCTCTTTGTGATAATCCCAAAATTAAAATTCGAGATGTCGATGTGTTTTATGGGGATAAACAGGCGGTATTTAACGTCGATCTAGACATCGCAAAAAATGAAGTCATCGCAATGATCGGACCGTCCGGTTGCGGTAAATCTACGTTTTTACGCTGTTTAAATCGCATGAACGACACCATCGACATCTGTCGTGTTCAAGGCAGTATCACCATTGATGGCGAAGACATTTATCGCAGCGGCCTAGACGTTGTGCCTCTGCGTGCTAAAGTGGGTATAGTGTTTCAAAAGCCAAATCCCTTTCCCAAGTCGATATACGAAAATGTACTGTATGGCCCCAAGATTCACGGCTTGGCCAATACTCGAGCGGAAATGGAAGAGATTGTTGAAACAAGCCTGCGTAGAGCCGGCTTGTGGAATGAAGTGAAAGACCGTTTGCACCAACCCGGCACAGGTTTATCTGGAGGCCAGCAGCAGCGTCTTTGCATCGCCCGCACCATAGCTGTTAGCCCAGAAGTGATATTAATGGACGAACCCTGCTCGGCGCTAGACCCCATCGCCACGGCAAAAATTGAAGAACTTATCGCTGAGCTAAGCCAAAATTTTACCATAGCAATCGTTACCCACTCCATGCAGCAGGCCGCACGGGTGTCGCACCGCACGGCGTATTTTCACCTTGGCAAACTCATTGAAGTGAATGATACCAACTTGGTATTTACTAACCCCGATCACGAACTTACCGAAGCCTATATTACAGGCCGATTCGGTTAAAGCGAGACAAACTAATGGATAACCTACATTCCGACCAGCATATCTCTCACCAATTCAATGAAGACTTGGAAAAGTTAAAAACTTCGTTGATGGAAATGGGAGGGCTAGTTGAAGACCAACTTTCTTGTGTGATTCGAGCCATTGAAACGGGCGACTGTGAATTGGCCGAAAAAGCTTTGGTCACCGAAGATAAAATTGACGAGTACGAGTTAAATATAGACAGGAGGATTATGGCCATTCTGGCTAAGCGTCAGCCCGCAGCCTCCGACCTGCGGTTGGTGATGACGGTTAGCAAGGCCATTCGCGATCTCGAACGGATGGGCGACGAGTCCACGAAGATAGCACGCATGGTAATCGCCTTGAGTAAAGAGGGCGTTGTAAAACGGGGGTCCTCAGAGTTGCGCCACATGGCCAATAACGTCCAAAAAATTGTGCGAGTAGCACTGGACGCCTTTGCTCATGGCGACGTCTATGAGGCGATAAAGGTAGTGCGTGACGACGAAGATATCGACGTTGAATACCAGTCGGCCATGCGAGAAATGATGACCTACATGATGGAAGATCCTAGGCAAATCACACGTGTTATGCATGTGTTGTGGGTGCTGCGCTCTCTTGAGCGAATTGGCGATCACGCCAGAAATATCGCCGAACAGGTTATCTATCTTGTACGCGGTATGGACATACGTCGCACATCCTTAAGTGACGTAGAAAAGGAATTGAAAAAGAAGGGAAAATAAAGCCCTTTTTTGTAAGTTTTTTAAAATTCTTCGATGACAAAGCGAGCCTTTTTTTAAGCCTCATTGGTCCGTATTAATTTTGAGTCAAATTTATACATTTTTTTACTCTGTAATATAAGTGAAATATTTGTGTCATATTCTTGCTACATTCCACCGCTTACAGCCAAAGGTCTGGGGCCGAGTCAGCCTGGCTTGAATTGCTAACGTTTAACATAACCAAAATATTTGTCTTGGGAAAAATTATGAAAAAATTATTATCTGCAGTAGCCATATGCTCGCTTATTTCACCTGCGTTTGCTGAGCCTGTTGTATACGGTAAAGCCAATGTTTCCTTTCAAAATGCCGATGAAAATGGTGCTAGCACCACAGAATTAGTCAGCAATGCCTCTCGCTTGGGTTTTAAGGGAAATCTGGACGTAGAGGGTGGCTTACAAGCTATCTACCAAGCAGAATTTGAAGTTAACATGGATGACGGTGATGAAACCTTTACGCAGCGAAATATCTTTGTAGGCCTTAAAGGTGATTTCGGAACCGTAAAAGCGGGTAAGTTCGACACACCACTTAAAGAAGCACAGAAAAAAATAGACTTGTTTAACGATCTTGAAGGTGACATTAAAAGCATGATCACGGTTAACGACAACCGTGAATCCAATGTCGTAAGTTACAGCACACCTGTTTTTGGGTCGGTAGTGGCCAAAGTGGCCTATATTTCCAGTGAATCTGAAGCCCTTGATGATGGCATCTCTACCTCCGTCGCCTTTGAGCAAAATGGCATCTATGTGGCTGCCGCGTTTGATCAAAACGTTGAAAATGAAGATGTATCGGTGGCGCGTTTGGTGGGGCAGTACACTATCTCCAATTTCCAGTTTGGCGCACTTCTCGAGACTGTAGACAGCGACAATTTAAGTGATAACCTCGACGGTTGGCTGCTTTCTGCGAAATACAAAATGGATGTCTGGGCTTTTAATGCGCAATATGGCCAGTCAGATATTAAAAACCTGAACGGTAATTCTTTGAGTGTTGGCGTGGATTATAAGCTGGCCAAGACTCTTAAATTGTTTAGTTACTATACTAGTCTCGAGTCTGATGACGATTATGATACTTCTGAAGATTCACCTGGATTTACTTCTACCGATAGTGACTATATTGGTGTAGGTATAGAACTTAAGTTCTAAGTAACTTTTAAATTACCCCCCCCCCCCCGCAAAAATAAAAAAGCCGCGATTCTCCTAAAATCGTGGTTTTTTTTCGTTTAATGCCCCAATTATTTTCGTCTAAATCCCTAAATTGGTTATTCTAGGTCAAAAACTGCTACGCTTTAACCTGAATATGATCATATTTTAATCTTTTTGGTTGAGAGTTAAATCGTGCTTCAGCGGTCAAATCTTGTGCACTGTGCTAATGTGGTGTGCCTAACTGACTAAAAGTGTTAGTTTTACCGAGTGATGTTGATGCAAAAAAAAATGGAATGTTCCGATACATCGAGCCTCACGGCAATGGAGCAGTCTTTGGGCGAGCAGATAGCGAATGCTGTTAGCCACGGAGTTGGCGCACTTGCGGCGCTTATTGCCGCGCCAGTTCTGATTGTGAGTGCAGTCCAGAAAGGTAGTGCCTGGGGCATTGTTGGAGTGAGTGTCTTTGCGGTGACCACCATTTTGCTCTACCTCACTTCAACGCTTTATCACGCGCTTCCCACCTGCAAAGCAAAACAGCTATTCAAAATTCTTGATCATGGTGCCATATTCCTGTTGATTGCCGGAACCTACACCCCTTTTACCCTCGGGGTCTTGCGGGGCACCTGGGGCTGGACCCTATTTGGCCTTGTGTGGACGCTCGCACTTTTTGGCATCATTTTAAAGTCTTTGGACGGTGCCAAAGATTCAAAGGCTTCTACCGTTGTGTATTTGGTTATGGGCTGGTTAGTGGTTATAGCCATCAAGCCGATGCTGATGCACGTTTCCGCATGGGGTTTATTTTGGCTGGTATCTGGTGGCCTTGCTTACAGCGCTGGGGTAATATTTTTTGCCCTAGATGGCAAAGTGAAGTACGCACATTTTGTGTGGCACCTGTTTGTTATCGCGGGAACCTCCTGTCATTTTTTTGCCGTTTTAGGGCACTCGTCTTAAAAACCTAAACACTAGCGTACGCCATTTTTTGCTAACTTTTGATTGCTTCTAGGAATTGCTTCGCGGTATTGCGTCCTCGTATATGTAATTATATGTAATTATATGCGGGGGCTCATGCGGATTTATTGCACTATACTGCCGCCACTTACCCTCCCTGCGCTATCACACGTCAACTACTTTTGCGGGTTGTCGACAACTAGATTGGCGGGTTGGCGGAAACGTTGTCGCGGCTTGTTTGAGCTTCCGGAGTTCTCTTAAATTTGGAATTCTCAAGGCACAGGCCGTTGGCTGTTGGCTGTAAAATTCCAACACAGCGATTGGCCTTTGATTAGCTTGAGTGTTTTTGAAGCAGCTTTGCGATTAGACCGAGAATCGTTGGTTGATGCGCTGCTGACTCTCTGCTATCATCAAAAAAGTGAGGCCTGCCCCGTACCTAGACTTCGTCCGATTCACTCATGAGCGAGCGTGGTGCTCCACTTTATGCTGTTATTGAGTTTTCCGACTCGGTCATTCCGCTGAACATGGATCTTACGCAAAGACTCGCGCCTTTCACTTCAGAAGTATTATTATTATTTTGAAAATACTAATAGCCGGCCCCATCGCCATCTCTGTAATCTACATAAGTCTGATCGTAGGGTCTTGCTACCATGTTTACCTCCTTGAGGGCGCAGTGATCTATGCGGAAAATGGCCTTTTAGAAAATATCCAGGTATTAACTCTGACGGTTGCCAGCATTGGATTTATTGTTCCGACCTTCCACAACGAAAGAAGCGACAAACTCATTACGCTGTTTTTTGCTTTTCTCTGCTTTAGCTTTGTATTGAGAGAACTTGATGTTGAAAAGCTGAACGTCCCCGATATCTTGATATTCTTTGGCTCTGGAACCGGCCGCAACGTTATGCTTGCGAGCGGGTTTTTAGCCATCGCTCTCTACGCGGCGCGCAATGTGGCTTATTATAAAACTCTGGCGCTGGATTTGGTTTTCTCGGAGCGAGGAATAATGCTGTCTCTGGCAGCGTGCCTGCTCTATTCCGGTCAGTATTTTGAAGACCTAGAAACGCTACAGCATCACGTCCTTTTTGAGGAGCTCTGCGAGCTTAGTGCGTATGCGGCAATTCTGATAGTAGCCCACAGTTACAAAAACCGGACAAGAAACAAAGTACGCTTAACCCTATAGCTCAGACGCATAAAAATTGAAATCGTTTGTAGATCATATGGTTATGTATCCAACCATTGAAATAACCTTGCCTATCCTGTTTGCCTGCCAGCAACACTACCTATAGTGGTTTTGGCCTTGTCAGGCCGGGCGGCGTGATCCCATGTTCCGTCGTACAGTCCGCTGTAGGTGGGCCCGACCAGATTCACTCCAATGCCCAACATTGTACGCGGTAATCCGCGATGTTGAGGGTGAGTAGGTCAATACATGATGTCTGGGTGCAACATTTTAGTGGCGTTAATAATGTTATTGGGGGGAATTACAACGCGAGGCGATGCCCAATTACGGACGTTATTTATTCAAGGCCTAGCTCGCTTATAAATTAGTGCGAAAATAAAAATGACAAACGTAGTCTTTGGATCAAACGCTTATTGCCACGAATGCACTCTTGTAAAACGGTTGTGGCCGTCGCCAATAAAATTGCGTGTATTGATGGTTAAACGAGAGTTTTATGAACTGGAACTAGCCTATTACGCACTTTTAAGACATCTCGGATTCAAATACAGTCGGCACTTTCCAGCCCACCTTTAGCAAGAGCAAATAGTACTGATGGATTAAAACAGTTTTGCCTCTGCCTGAGCTAGGACATCGATCTTCGAGATCATGTGGGAGTTAAGGCGGTGGAGACTTCTTGAATTTCACTAGGGCTCAATGCGCTAGCATTAGAAGCGGATATATTTCTTAAGATATTTACCTTCTTATGTTTTTTTATTTTAATACGTTTTTTATTCGGCAATACTCATATTCACAAAATCAATATTCCACATGGTCTTTGTTGCTTCCTAAACAAATATTTTACGTGTTGCTTTCCACTTCAAACCGACAAGCTTTCCTGGAATAGGTAGCAAGCGCAGTACCCTTAAAAAAAGAAACATGCCAAAACCTCTAATTAGTGCCCGTCCATAAATGGCTCGTCGCGAGGGGAAATTAAAATAGACAGATTTACATCACCAGATACAGGCGTTTGCTTATTGCAAGTAACACCATCTAGTGGTGCGAAGATGGCTGTCTTAATTGCACGGCAGTAGAGTCCTATTTATGGATGGGCACTAATTAGCCCGCCGCAAAAACCAAACCCCGAACACAACACCCACCAAGACAGGAAGTAACGAAGCGTAAATAGGCTGAAATCCATACACCAGGCTAGCTGGCCCCAGCATATCCTGTGCCGTCCGAAACACAATCCCTATCAATACCCCAACAAAAATCCGAAAACCCATCGTCACTTCACGCAACGGCCCAAACACAATAGAAATAGCCACCAACACCAGCGCCAGAGTCGACAAAGGCTGCAACACCTTCTCCCAAAATGCCAACCGGTAAGGCCCGCTATTAAGGTTCTGGCTGTCGAGATAATTAGCGTAACGCCACAACTCCAGCACAGACAAATCGAGAGGATCCAATACCAGAATATTCAACAGATTCGACGACAACTCAGTTTTCCAGGGCTTTGAACGGACACTAACACGTTCAGTATGCGTCTCGTAAATTCGATTTTCTACAACATCTTCCAATAACCAGTGATTAGCCTGAAAAATTGCCCGCTCGGCAAATAACGTACCCAGCAAACGCCGATCATCATCAAATTCATAAATGATTACACCATAAAGCACACCGTTGGGCTGCACGACATTGAAGTGCATAAACTGATTGCCCTCGCGATGCCATAAA
>JBLHGN010000025.1:0-22023 GCA_047616325.1 Lentisphaeria bacterium | reverse complement strand
GATGCTTTTCGTACAACCGCGCCACCATCGTGCTCTACGAGCAATTCGGCGACGGCCTTCATCGTTCCCGATGTTCCATAGGCGATTTCCCAGCCTTTTTTAAGATAAATTTTACGAATATTTTCAAGTTCGGAGCAGGCCGCCAAATAAGCCCGCCGCATATTTTTTGCCGTTACGCCACCGGAATTGAGTATGTAGCGCTCGGAAAACGAAACGCAGCCCAATGGCAGGCTTTCCAGCACCATGGGGTCGCAGTCTTTGCCTATTACCAATTCGGTGCTGCCGCCGCCGATATCTATGACTAATCTATGGCCTCCGTCACTTGTGACAGTATTGGATAGACCTGCGTATACTAGCCTGGCCTCTTCGTAACCCGATATGATATCGATGGGTACGCCAATGGCTTTTTCAGCCGCCTTTAAAAACGCCCTAGATTGGCGAGCGGTTCGGAGGGTTTTTGTACCTACAGCGCGCACTTGTCGTTTGGGTATGTCGCGTAAGCGTTCGGAAAAACGCTGCAAACATTGGAGGGCGCGGTCTCTGGCTTCGGCGTCGAGTGTGCCGTCTGGCTGCAAGCCCCTGGCAATCTGCACCATTTCTTTTTCTCTGTCGACAATCTCGATTTTCGTTTCGTTTATTCTCACAATGAGCATATGGAAGCTGTTAGACCCTAAGTCTATTGCAGCAAAATAAGGAGACTCAAACTGTGGCATGTTCATATAGGTCTATTCGCCTTGGAAGACTAGACATTATGCATCGGGTGTGGCGCTTTGCAAGGACAAAAGGCCATCGGTGGAGATAGCTGTAGTGACACGTTTCGAATTACAGCATGTTACAATTACCTCACTTGCACATATTACGAACGAGCGTGTGCGTTCGCACAATTAATCATAAATTAGCCATATTATTGTTGGGGTTGTTTAAATTGTGATCACTGTACCTGCTTTACAAAAAATGGCCTTTGGTTTAACCATTTTACAAAATGGTCATCCAGATATTAGACGATTGCGCAAAAAAACTGGCGTGCCCTCGATACACGGCAATAAATTTTGGAAATCCACTTATCTATTAATGGACTATTTGGGTGGTGCTCCCCCTCCTGCATCTGCAAGAATACTTGAAGTGGGTTGTGGTTGGGGCTTGGCGGGAATATTCTGCGCCAAGGCTTTTTCGGCTCAAGTAACATCGCTTGATGCCGATGACGCTGTGTTTCCCTACTTACTGCACCACGCAGATATAAATGGTGTCAATATTGAAACATGGAAATGCCGTTACGAAAATATCAGGACAGTTGATCTGCAGCAGTTTGATGTAATGATCGCCGCCGACATATGCTTTTGGGATTCCATGGTGAATCCCTTATTTAATTTGGCGAGGCGTGCGCATAAGGCCGGGGTTAGAGTGGTGATGACCGACCCGGGGCGACCCACCTTTAGTGCGATGGCGGACCGTTGTGTAGATAAGTTGAACGCCAGTTGTGAAAGTTGGTCCACGCCTTATCCCGTCAATGCAAGTGGTCTGGTGTTAGATATTGACTAAACAATGCCTTATTTAATTGAATGAACAAGATCTAGAGCGTCGTCAAAACTAATATTACTTGGACTTACCCTATGGCTCGAAGAACTGATTTACCTAGTCAAACTGAATTATTGCCCGGTCGCGAACACGCTATTGAACTTTCCAATAATAACCATATTTCTGGGCGAGATATTAAACCCCCTTTTCCGTCTGGCCACGCGACACTGGTATTAGGTTTAGGGTGTTTCTGGGGTGCGGAACGGAAGTTTTGGCAGCAGCAGGGTGTTTATACAACTGCGGTGGGTTATGCGGGTGGGGCCACCAAAAATCCTAGTTATGAAGAGGTGTGTTCTGGTTTGACGGGGCACACAGAAGTGGTATTGGTTGTTTATCAAAATGAGGGCAATGTGCTTGAAGACCTGTTAATAACATTTTGGGAGGCACATGATCCCACGCAGGGCATGCGTCAGGGAAATGATGTTGGCACTCAATATCGGTCGGCTATTTATACTACGGAGGAACCTCAGCGGGCACTCGTGCAACATTCCAAGGAAAAATTCCAGTTGCACTTAACGGCGTCTGGTTTCGGCAGGATCTCTACGGAGATAAACTACGATATGCCCTTTTATTATGCCGAACAATACCATCAGCAATATTTGGCAAAAAATCCTAGTGGGTACTGCGGATTGCGTGGTACGGGTGTGTGCTTAGTTTAAATGTTGGTGAGTTCAAGCTGAATCTAAGTTAAAGTTCAGCTATAACTGTAAATATTCAACAATTTCATATTGTTATGAGTACGAACCGAGGGGTGAAAACCATCATTTTTACAGCATAGGTAGCATTCGCTATGCTGCGGATTATATTTTCGATTGCCTGGAATAATACCGATGAGTTATTTAGGATCTAAAGCAGCCTCCGGCCTATTTTAAAACGTCATTGCCATGATGCCACCGCACGACACTTATATAGTAACCCACTTGGGCGGTGGTGCGATCATGATGAGAATGCCGTCAGCACTTAACAAGATCGGTATTGATCTCGACGCGCAAGCACTTAAAGATTTTGAGGGAGATTATCCCGTAGAGTTGATCAACGGCTGTGCTTATCAGTTCTTAGCAGGCTATCATATTTCTGGCATTGAGTTAATCTACTGCGATCCGCCTTAGCTGACAAAAACCCGTACATCACCACAGTCCAAGTACCGCCTTGAGCACACAAAGCAAGACCTTCGTGATTTATTTGGCACAAAAAACCCATGATGCTTGCAGAATATGAAGGCCGCCACCATTCAGCATCCAAGGCTGCATAATAATATCGCTGCCAATTTATTCCATAAAATCAAAATTTTACTCAAATCCAGTTTAAACTTACGTATTTTACATGCAACTATAATGATACTTTTGAATCCCTTAAGGCGGTAATCTTGGCTGTAGTATGGTTAAAGCATCATGACGGAGTGCGTTATGAAGTGCGCACAGCCGGGCAGAGTGTGCGACTGTATACCGATGGGGTTTTTCACAGTCAGTGGAATCCCTTGCGCCCGCTGGGGGGTAATTTGTGGGATTTGCTATTTCTTCCGGCGCTATTGCATCCAAATCATACTAACTTGAATCGAGTTTTAGTGCTTGGCGTTGGTGGTGGTGCCGTAATTAATGCCCTCAATTATTACCTTTCACCTAAAAAAGTTATCGGAGTGGATCTCGATAAAACCCATTTGTATATTGCCGATAAATATTTTGGCGTGACCTGCAAGAACACTTCGCTAGTTTGCACAAACGCCGTCGCTTACATTGAGCAGGCTAATGGCAAGGAGCTTCCAAAAGAAGACATAATTATTGAAGACCTTTTTTCCGGAGCGAAAGATGATCCGTCCTGTGCTACCCGTTCGGTTGAGGTAAATGATAAATGGATGACATTATTGAGCGAGCGACTTGGGCGCGACGGAATATTAGTCATAAATTTTGAAAATTTAAAACAGCTTACGAGCACATTGGGAAAAAGGTCTTTAGGGGGAATTACTTTAAAAGAAAGTGCATTGGATGAAACCTCCTTTCAACATATATACGCGCTCACTTTGCCGAGGTACGAGAACGCCGTAGCCGTGTGCCTTAAATATGAGCATGGAGAACTAAAAGAATCACTCAAAAATCGGCTTAAAGAGGCGCTGTTATCCGTGTGCGGCGCGGCAGGTAAGCAACAAAATTATTCTATGAGGCGCATACGATAATGTGTAAAAGAGCAAAAAGAAGAGCTAACAAAAGAACTTCCAGTTGATGGCCCCCTCTCTATTACATGAGCCCTAAATTCAGCGCGTGCTTAAGCTCTATGACTTTAAATTGTTGATTGTTGGCCAAGGTAGTCACCTTTTTAAAGTGCTTGCCAGCGAGTCTCTCTAAGGGAATAAATACATTTACAACAAAGTAGGCGCGACCCGAGGCAGATATTAGTCGCTTAGCTGCTGTAATGAATTTTTCGGTAAGTTCTGGTTCGGTGGAGAATCCCTGGTGAAAGGGTGGGTTGCAAAGTATCACTTCATATTTGCCAGATAGCGTGGCGCCACAGTCGTCGGCGCTTACTTCGAAAGATAGTGCTAGTGAATGTTTGGCGATATAGGCGTCAAGATTGTGTTCGCACATGGCGACCGCAGCAGCGTTGTTGTCGGTGGCGCTAAGGTGTATTTTCGGTTCGGCGTTGTCTTGAGCGTTTGTACTGTGAAGTAGTTTAGCAATCAGTCGTTCGAGCAGCATGATGCTGAGAAAGCCATACCCACACCCCAGATCTAGGTAATTCAAACTGGTCGCATCGTTCATCGTGCCGCATAAGTCTCGCTCAGATAAAAGCGTTTCGATTAAAAATTCACTGCCTCTGTCTATTTTGTCCCATCCGTATAATCCGGGCTTACTGAAAAATACGTGTGGCGCAGCTTCTTTATTGGATTTTATTGGCACCTCTTGGCATGTTGTATAGTCTTTGTCGTCTAGTAGTGCCTGAACCTTATCTTCAATAAGTGATGCATTTGCCTGTGTCAGCGAGGCGATATAAAAGTCACCGTGTTTAACAAGGCTACCCGACATGCCCAATTGCGATTTACATTTATCTGTGTAATTTTTTATCCCCTCATTTTTTTTCCCGCCCAGCAGTATTAAACCCGACGCTACAATGTGTTCAGAAAGAGAGTTTAGCACATGGTGAGAAACCGCCCTCTCTTTGGATATGCGGTAAATGCCGATGTCGTAGCGGTTTTGGGGCAGAGAAATGAAGTCGAAATCGTTAAAGTTGGCGCTAATATCTTGATCGCCACAGAACGAATATAGGTCAAATCGATTGGTGATGACGTGTACGGTGCCTTGGAGCCTTTTTAAATAGACAAGCTCTGACTGCAAGTTCTCATCGCTTACCACCAATATCGATGGGGGTGTTACTGCGCCGGAACCCGTTTCGTCGTGCTGTGTTTTTTGTAGCAGATACTTGTCTAAGTTGATGAGTAGGCGGTTAAATGATGTTGCGTGGTTCATGGGGATCCGCCTGTGTGAGGGCTAGTTTTGTCAATAGCTGTATGTGGCACGAATGCGATTATTTCCGCGTAATTAAGTTCGCGGTACTGACCTGCTTGCAATGAGCTGTCGAGTTGAATGTCGCCAATAGATTCCCGGTGAAGTTTAGTTACACGATTTCCCGTTGCTGCAAACATACGTTTTACTTGGTGGTACTTTCCCTCCTGTATCGATAGTTTAACTGAGTGTGAGTTCAGCACCTTGAGCGTAGCGGGTAGCGTTTTTTTTCTTTCTCCATCAAGCTGAATGCCGTTGGAAAAATGTTCCAAGGTCTTGCAATCAAAAGCAGAGTCCAGTTCCACGCAATAGGTTTTTGAGCACGCAGAGGAGGGGGCGGTAACTCGGTGATTCCATTCGCCATCATTTGTAACTAATACCAGTCCTGTCGTGTTGATATCTAAGCGTCCGGCTATTTGGAGGTCTTTAATGGGTGCGCGTAGGAAATTTTGTTGTGCACCAATGAAGTTTTCTGATTTGGCTATCAGGTCTAGCACTGTTGGGTGCTGGGCATCGCTATTTGCGCAAATGTAATCGCTGGGTTTGTTAAGCATATAGTACATTTTTCCTACGGCAGCTATAGTAAGGCCATCCAGCGTAGCAACGTCTACTAGCTCATTAAACTTATAGCCTGGGTCTGTAACAACGCTGTTGTTAACCAAAACGCGCTTTGCTTTTACCTGCCTGCGCACCTGAGAGCGGGTAATGCCACAATTGTTGCTTAAAAACCTATCGAGCCTCATGTAAATCTCAGAATCATTGTGAAAAAACAGTAAAGCTATCCAATAAATTGACCATGGGCATATCCATGAGTTTATCCATAAAGTTATCAGAGTGACTTGGCTGGGGTAGGGGTAATCTAGTCTAGTATCTTGCGTTCGCCGGAGTCCACTGTTTGGTATATGAGGGTGTTAATTGTCATGGGTCCTACACCGCCCGGCACAGGGGTTATCGCACTGGCTCTATCGGTGAGAGGGCCAAGCTCTATATCGCCGACACCTCCGGGGTGATAGCCCGCGTCTACCACCACAGCACCGTCTTTTATCCAGGCAGCTTTTATAAATTCCGGTCGGCCAACGGCCCCAATAACAATGTCGGCAAGCGCAATATGACTCTCTAAATCTTTTGTGCGCGAGTGACAAATGGTCACAGTCGCATGTGCATTCAACAGCATGGCGGCCATTGGTTTGCCTAGTATTGGGCTGCGGCCAACCACCACCGCATGCTTACCCGCTAGGCGGATGTTGTAGGCTTCTAGTAGTCTCATTATGCCTTTAGGGGTTGCACAGCCGTAGGCTTCTTCGCCCATTGCCATGCGCCCAAAGCCCTGGCAGGTTACGCCATCGACGTCTTTACTAAGATCTATGGCGTCAAAACAGAGGCGCTCGTCAATCTGTTCGGGTACTGGGTGTTGCAAAAGAATACCGTGCACGTCTTGGTTGGCATTAAGATCTAGAATGGTTTGCATAAGTTGGTCGGTGCTTGTGCTCGAAGGCAGTTCAATTTTGAGAGATTCCATGCCGATGCGCGAGCAGGCGTTGGCCTTCATTTTTACGTAAGTGGCCGAAGCGGGGTCATCGCCGACCAAAATGGTAGCCAGAATGGGTGTGCGTCCCGTTTTTTGTTGAAGCGTCCGTACTCTTTCTGTGAGTTCGGCCTCGGTTTTTAAAGCAAGTGACTTACCATCAAGAACCAACGCGGTCATGAGCTCGGCATCCTTATAAATTAGGGTGATAGAAAAGGGCGGCCATTGTCCCATAGCTGGGCAAAAGCACCAAATAAATCAATAAAATCATGTTGCTGGTTCCTGGCTAAGCGAATGAGGCAAGATTAGATAATTGTTTTAAAATTGCGTTGACGGCGTGGGAGCCCATAGGTATTATGCACGCCTCTCGAAAGTAGGCTCTTGTAAAGCACAGGGGTCAACAATTGTCGGAGTGTAGCGCAGCCTGGTAGCGCGTCTGCTTTGGGAGCAGAATGTCGGGGGTTCGAATCCCTCCACTCCGACCATATCGAGCCTGCCTATGTTATATGGCTCCACAAAGCGCCCGTAGCTCAGCTGGATAGAGCAACGGCCTTCTAAGCCGTGGGTCGCAGGTTCGAGTCCTGCCGGGCGCGCCATTTTTTAACCATAAAGTCGTTGTGGTTTTGGTGCAAAGGATTCGATCTAAGCGTAAAAGTCTTAGGCTAGTATTGCTGTTAGCCGTGATTCGTGTGTTAAAATAGCCTTTATATGGTGAGCGTAGCTCAGTTGGTAGAGCCCCGGATTGTGATTCCGGTGGTCGCGGGTTCAATCCCCGTCGTTCACCCCATTCTCTACATCTTTCCTCGTCAACACATACCAATTTTTTGGGATGCTTCTAAACCGTTTTCCGAACATGGTTAGCGTTTCGTATTTAGCTTTAAGCTATTTTATGTGGAACTAGTGCTAGGATTGGTCCATAATTCAGTGGCATCTTTTATGCCCAACGTTCTGTCGCATACCCGCTGCATCTTTTTAGATTTATGTCACCCGCGCATGTCTTTGTTGTTCGTGATCGCTCTCGCTTTTAAATCGTGAAAGGTGAAGTGCTCTGTCAGGCGTTCTTCCATGGCTTTTCGCATAATTTCTTGCCAGGCGGTCTTGAACGATTCGGTTTTTATCGGAACACCGGTGTTTACCGTGAAATAGTCGGCGTGTTATTACAATCGGAGGGCTTGGGTGCAGGGCCTTAGCGGATTGCACTGCTTTTGTAAATAGAGTGAACCATGTTGTGCCTTCATTTGCGGCCCCTTAATAACTGTATTAATATAAATGGATGCCCCTTATTTATGAAAAGTAGCCATACGTACTTCACAACAAGCTGGAGCAATGATTAGATGATTCGACATACTCTGTATTTATTTTTAGGTTTGTGCGTATTTTGGTTGCTCAACTCGAATCACTATACCCCCCTCATTTTGTCACTCGGCTTAGCCTCTATCGTTTTCGTTATTTACATCGCTCATAGAATGGACGTTATTGATCACGAATCTCTACTATTGAACCTACATTGGACGAAAGTACCCGGTTATATTTTGTGGCTGCTAAAGGAAGTTGTTGTGGCTAACCTAGTGGTGGTGAAGCATATTTGGCTGGGTAACAAATCAATTTCGCCAACATTCTCGCCAATTCATGCCGGCCAGAAAACTGACGTTGGAAAAGTGATCTATGCCAACTCAATTACTATGACGCCCGGCACCGTTACCTTGGATGTTACGGGGGATATAATCATGGTCCACTCCTTATTAAAAGAAAATATCGACGCCTTAGAAGCTGGTGAAATGAATCGCAGAGTCTGTGAGCTGGAAATCGAATGTTAATCGCAGCGACCATAGCCGTTCTAGTTGTGATGTTGTTAGCCATCATTCGAGGAGTGGTTGGGCCAACACTCTATGACAGAATCCTTGCGGTCAATATGTTCGGTACAAAAACGGTACTCCTTCTTTCACTATTGGGGTTTCTAGTGGGGCGGCCAGAATTTCTTGATATCGCCATAGTCTATGCGCTAATCAATTTTATTAGTGTCATTGGCGTTCTACGTTATTCAGATGCGCTGGGACTAAAAAAAGCTCCTTTAGGAGAAGATCTAAAGGATAAGGCGTCTTAATGGATATGGTCCTCAGTATTGGCAGTCAATTGTGTTTGTTAATTGGGGTCTTTCTATGCCTCTCGGGTGGTGTTGGTATTTTGCGATTTCCTGATTTTTATACTCGGATGCATGCTGTTGGCGTAACTGACACATTAGCCGCAGGAATGATTTTAATTGGCTTAATGCTTCAAGCCCCCGAAATCCTCGTCCTCGTTAAATTAATAATGATTTTATTTATGACCCTCTTTATTAACCCATCTGCTAGTCATGCTTTGGCTAAAGCAGCGATGCACCATGACATCATGCCTATGCTTGATAAAAAAGGCGCAAATAAAGCTGGAGAAGTCTCATCGAATCCCTAATTGATATCGTCTTATTGGCATTTCTCGTGGTTGTAGCGCTTGCGATTGTTCAAATGAAGGATCTTTTTGCCTCGGTAATGCTTACTGGTATTTATGGTTTGCTGTCTGCTTGTTTTTTTGTGGCGATGGATGCCGTTGACGTTGCAATTACAGAGGCTTCTGTTGGCGCAGGTGTTGCTACTCTGCTGATGTTTGTGGCAATAGCAATGACAGGGCGTAGCGAGAATTCCGTTCGCCATAAACCTTTGCTGGCATTATTTGTAGTGACGGTTACAGGAGCACTATTGATCTACGGCACTTTAGACATGCCTTATTTTGGCATTGTAGATGCACCGATCCATCTCCATGTTGAACCTCGATACATAAACGATTCAATGCAAGAAATAGGCGTTGTTAATATTGTTACCTCTATCCTTGCGAGTTATCGGGCGTTTGATACTTTTGGTGAAGTAGTTGTTATTTTTACAGCTGGTATAGGTGTGTTAGCACTGCTGTCTGTCGATCGTCCATCAGCGAGTGATGCAAGCATAGACGCGTTAAATAATTCTATGCATAAAGATCATTTGATTTTGCGTATCATCACTAAAATATTGATCCCGTTTATTTTGCTATTTGCTTTATATGTTCAATTTCATGGTGATTATGGCCCTGGCGGCGGTTTTCAAGCTGGAGTGATTTTTGCGGCAGCTATAATTTTGTACTCTATGTTGTTTGGTTTAAGTACGGCACGCCGTGTTATTAATCAGTCGTTTACTCGTTTGATTGCTGCACTGGGTGTTTTATTGTACGGCAGTGTTGGTGTGGTTTCTTTGCTGAATGGGGGGAATTTCTTTGATTATAACGTACTGTCAGACGATCCTGTGGCGGGTCAACACTTGGGAATTTTGCTGATTGAAGCGGGAGTGGGTCTTACTGTCGCTTCAGTAATGATCATTATTTTCTTTAGTTTCCAGGGGCGTGAAGAAGATAACCTACTCAAAAAAAAGGCGGGCGGCTAATGTTTTTAGGGCTTTATAATTATTGGATTGTGGTCGTACTGATGATGATTGGTTTTTATATCGTTATCGCCCATGGCAATTTGATTAAGAAACTTGTTGGCTTAACTATTTTTCAAACCTCAGTGTTTATTTTCTATATCAGTATCGCAAAGGTCACTGGTGGAGCGGCACCCATTTTGGACGATAGTATTGACAGCTACTCGAACCCCTTGCCTCACGTTTTAATTCTAACGGCCATTGTGGTTGGCATCGCGACAACAGCTTTAGGTTTAGCGCTGACGGTAAGAATTAAAGAAGCTTATGGCAGTATCGAAGAACAAGAAATTCAAGAGAAAGATAATTCCACGTGCTAACACATCTACCTGTTTTACAAGTCGTTATACCATTGATGGCAGCGCCCTTGTGTTTTACTTTGCGGCAACCACGTATTGCTTGGCTGTTTGCTTTGATAACGAGCGGCGTAGCGCTTTTAATCAGCACCTTGCTACTTCAGCAGGTTCTAGCTACGGGCACAATTTCCTATGAGCTGGGGGGCTGGCAACCGCCTTGGGGAATTGAATATCGTATCGATAAGCTAAATGCTTTTCTACTCCTTATTATTTCATCGCTTAGCACGACTATATTGTTAGCTGCGCACACCAGCATTACAAAAGAAATCCCTAAAGACAAACACACATTATTTTATGTTTTATACCTGTTATCGTTAACCGGTATGTTGGGCATAGTGGCGACCGGGGATGCTTTTAACGTTTTCGTATTCTTGGAGATATCTTCCTTATCGGCCTATGCGCTTATCGCTTTAGGTAATGATAGGCGAGCACTCTGGGCTTCCTTCCAATATTTGATTATGGGGACAATAGGCGCCACTTTCATTTTGATCGGTATCGGTTTGATATACCAAATGACAGGTACATTGAACATGAATGACCTTGCCAGCCGTCTGCCAGAAGTAGCCCAAACACGCACGGTGTTTACAGCCTTTGCTTTTGTGATTGTTGGGGTTTGTTTGAAATTAGCCTTGTTTCCGCTGCATCTTTGGCTACCCAATGCCTATACTTATGCGCCATCAATTGTCACGGCCTTTTTTGCAGCCACGGCGACAAAGGTTGCGATATATTTACTTATTCGTTTTACCTACTCCATATTTGGTTTTTCTTTTTCCTTTACTACTTTACCCTTACAACTCCTTTTTGTTGTGCTCGGTCTGCTAGGGATTTTTGTCGCATCAACCGCTGCAATTTATCAAAAAAATGTTAAACGCTTATTTGCCTATTCTAGTATTGCTCAAATCGGCTACATGATTGTGGGTTACAGCATTACTACAGCCGCTGGTTTGACGGCAACTTTATTGCACTTATTTAACCATGCGTTAATGAAGGGCGCGTTGTTTTTAGCTTTAGGTGCCGTGATGTACCGGGTCGGCAGTGTTCAATTGAGCCATTTTCGGGGTTTAGGTCGTGAAATGCCCCTCACTATGGGGGCTATTGTGGTAGGCGGCTTAAGTCTAATAGGCGTGCCGTTGACGGTTGGCTTTGTTAGCAAGTGGTATCTAGTGACAGCACTCATTGAAAAAGGCTGGTGGCCTATCGCTGTACTCGTTTTATTGGGTTCGCTATTAGCTATCGTTTACGTATGGAGAATTGTTGAGGAAGCCTATTTTAAACCACGCACAGTGTCGGGAGAGCAAAATGGCGAACCCATTAAAGAAGCCCCGTTATCCTTTCTTATTCCCATATGGATATTGGTGATGGCCAATATCTACTTTGGCATCGACACCCGCCTTACTGTTGAAGTAGCCCAAGCGGCCTCAGAAAGCTTGTTTGGGGTAGGTCTATGAATGTTTCGTTAGAGGCGATGCTGCTGCTATGTATGGTTCTACCCTTGATGGCTATCGTGGGCATAGTTGGCGTGGGACATAAACCAAATTGGCGTGAGGCTGTGACCATTAGCACCAGCCTAGCCCTTATTTATTTAGTTGTTAATTTATATCAAGGTCTTTCCAGCGGAGAAATTATCCGCGTATTTTTGTGGGAACTATTTCCGGGTTTGCAGCTAAGCTTTGTCGTTGAACCTTTGGGGATGATATTTGCGTTAGTTGCTAGCTTCCTTTGGCTTATTACGACAGTCTACGCGATTGGTTATATGCGTAGCCATCATGAAGAAAATCAAACACGTTTCTATGCGTGTTTTGCGATCGCTATTAGCGCTGTAATGGGCATTGCTTTCGCAGAAAATCTCTTCACACTGTTTGTTTTTTACGAGGTGTTGACCTTATCTACTTACCCCTTAGTTACTCATGCGGGAACCGAGAAAGCGAAAAAGGGTGGTAGGGTTTATCTAGGTATTTTGCTTAGTACTTCCATTGTGTTTTTATTGTTAGCTATTATAAGTACTTGGTTTGTAGCAGGCACATTAGACTTTAAACCTGGGGGAGTCTTTAGCCCTGACGTTGATACCGCACTTGCAAGCGCTATTTTAGTTCTTTTTATTTTTGGCATTGGCAAAGCGGCAATTATGCCTTTTCATCGATGGTTGCCCGCAGCGATGGTTGCACCAACACCGGTGAGCGCTTTACTGCACGCAGTTGCTGTTGTAAAGGCCGGCGTTTTTACTGTGCTAAAAGTGTGTGTGTTTATCTTTGGTCTTGATCTTTTAGCCATATTGCCCAGCACCCAGTTTCTACTTTACTTAGCCGGTTTTTCTGTCTTATTTGCATCGTTAATTGCTATGCGGCAGGATAATCTTAAAGCTCGGCTGGCCTACTCGACAATTAGCCAGCTGGGTTACATTACCATTGGAGCATTGTTGGCAACCTCCTCTGGCGTTGTTGGTGGTGCCATGCACATCGCAACCCACGCGGCTGGAAAAATTACCTTGTTTTTTTGTGCGGGCGCGATTCTCGTTGCTGCTCATAAATCCAATATCAGCGAAATGCGCGGCCTTGGCCGACAAATGCCGATTACCATGTTGGCGTTTTTTATTGCTAGCCTGAGCATTATTGGTGTGCCGCCAACTGGAGGTACGTGGAGCAAATGGTACTTGTTAATGGGGACAATAGAAGCCGAACAATTGATTCTAATGACGATACTGATGCTCAGTTCATTGCTCAATATTGCCTATCTCTTGCCCATTCCGTATCACGCTTTTTTCTCGGGCGACAATAGCAAATCTACACCAATGGCAATTAAAGAAGCCCCTTTGCCATCGCTGATAGCCTTGAGCATAACCGCGCTAGCTTGCCTGGCTCTATTTGTTTATCCCCAGCCGATCTATGAATTGGCGACTGCCATACTAGACACGTCGAGAACACCCCATGCAGAATGATAAGCCGTCTTCGGAAAGCAAAGTGGATCTAGAAAATTCATTTTTTGACAAACCCAAAAATGTGAAAGGGCTTATGTACGTCTTCTATGGTTGTTGCGTATTGTTACTTCTGCTGGAATTTGTCATTCATCGTCACGTGGTGCACAGCTGGGAAAATCTGTTGGGTTTTTATCCCCTATATGGATTTGTAGGTTGTGTGATTTTAGTATTCGTTGCTACCTGGATGCGTACTTTTTTGATGCGTCCAGAAAACTATTATGAAGATCCCACCGAGGTGGACAATGATGAATAGGCCCAAGTTAATAGGAGACAACACCCAGGCAATTTTTGTTGTTAGGTACGGGTAATCATTATGTGGATGCTTGAAATTCCCCCATTTATACCCTTCTTTATTGGCGCGCTGATAGCGGCATTAACGCAAGGAAAAGTGCGCAGTGCGGTTATGGTCTTGACACCGATTTTGGGGGCCATCCATTTGTGGATGGTACCTGAAGGGGTTCATTTACAATTCGCCTTTTTGGACTATCAGTTAATGCCTTACCGCGTTGACAAACTGAGCCTTATGTTTGGCTATGTTTTTCATATCGCGGCTTTCATTGCCATTGTCTACTCTCTGCATGTTCGTGACACGCTACAACAAGTGGCCGCGATGTTGTATGCCGGTAGTGGTCTCGGCGCGGTGTTTGCGGGCGACCTGTTGACGCTATTTGTTTTTTGGGAGCTATTGGCGTTTACATCTGTATTTCTTATTTGGGCGCGCCGAACTCAACGCGCTTATCTTGTCGGCATGCGTTACCTCATCATACAAGTATTATCTGGAGGTATCCTTTTAGTCGGTGCTTTATTTTATGCGGCCGAGAACGGCTCATTAGAATTCGGACTTATCGGCTTGGAGGGAACCGCAGGGTGGCTAATTTTTATAGCCTTCGGCATTAAGTGCGCTTTCCCCATCGCCCATACCTGGCTCACTGATGCTTACCCAGAGGCCACTGTCACCGGAACCGTTTTTTTGAGCGCTATTACCACCAAAGTCGCTGTTTATGCTTTGGCTCGTGCTTACCCAGGTACAGAATTATTGATATACATCGGCGTAAGTATGGCGTGTTTTCCCATCTTTTTTGCGGTGATCGAAAATGATTTACGTCGAGTGCTGGCTTATAGCTTAATCAACCAGGTCGGCTTCATGGTAGTCGGCATCGGTATTGGTACAGCACTGGCGGTTAATGGAGCAGTCTCGCATGCCTTCAATGATGTCATCTTTAAAGGCTTATTGTTTATGACAATGGGTGCCGTATTGCATATGACGGGTCGTATTAATGGCTCTGAGCTCGGCGGGCTCTACAAAACGATGCCGAAAACAACAGCGCTTTGCATTGTGGGCGCGGCATCTATTTCTGCCTTCCCTCTGTTCAGTGGCTTCGTCAGTAAATCCATGGTGATGTCTGCTGCTTTAGAAACTGGCCATGACTGGATATGGTTGGCACTACTATTTGCGTCTGCCGGTGTTTTTCATCACGCAGGCATTAAAATTCCCTATTTTGCTTTTTTCGCACACGACTCGGGTATTCGCGTTAGCGACCCACCTAACAATATGCTGTTAGCCATGTCGATTGCGGCGGGTCTCTGTATTTTCATCGGTGTTTATCCCTCCGCACTCTATTCATTACTGCCCCTCGATACGGGTTACAATCCTTACGATGCAACCCATGTATTGGCTCAGACTCAGCTATTATTTTTCTCTGCGCTAGCATTCGTTTGGTTAAACCGAAGAGGGCTATATCCGCCAGAATTACCCTCTACCAATTTAGACTTCGATTGGTTTTATCGTCGATTTTTTCCACGAATTTTACAAAAGGTATTTGCATTTATTTGGAAAGCCGATAGTGAACTGCGACAAGCATTTCTTGTAAAGCTGGATCTGTGTTTAGACTATATATCCGTGAAAAATAATAGCCTCAGTGGACTACTCTCACGAAATTACCCGGCTGGCAGTATGGTTATGTGGGTTGCGGTGATACTTGCTAGCTATTTACTGCTTAGTTTTATTTCTTGATCTTATAACGGGCCGCTCGCACAATTGATGGCTATTGTCGGAGCCAAAAATTGTCGCGAGTTTATGTTTTGAGCGGCGACTCACATTCATGCGCAGCCGCTTATGGTGAATTTTTGTGCGCCCCATTTAGTGATGTTCATGATTCTTTGGGGCCGATAAAACTTATGGCACCGAAAATGTCTCTTACGACCCCACTTGCTGTAAACCTCTTTGATCTTTTCGTAGCGCTTACTATGGTCATCTCCTAACGTCTTTTCTGTTTCTGCGAATAATCTGTGTCGCGAGTATGGCTTCTGGGCTCTTATCAGATCTTTGCGTATGGAGGGCAAAGCCTTCAAGTTTTTATGCGCATGACGTCAGCTATCGACTTGGATAATCGCATTGAACGATATTTATAAAACGCTTGATAGGAATTAGGCTTGGTAATTTCCACTTGGTTTAAAACGTATGGAAAGCTAAGGATTCAAGTTTTTAGGCGGAAAGTAAGTGTTTAAGAAAAGGGCAGATTTTGTGCTTAAATATGATTGGAATAAGATGTTCACCTTGGGCCGGCCCACTAATGTATTGACCCCTATATTTAATTCAAACTCATAACCTAATCTACTTCGAATAATTGCATACTAGAAATATGATGTTTGCAAAAGAGTCGTGCCTCACTAAAGAGGCATTGCTAGCTTTTAGGTAATATTAGCGCTTTACAGACAAAAAAACGCCGGCATGGCCGGCGTTTGTAATTTACGAAATAGCTATTTAATTATTTGCTAAAAAAGACATTGTCAATTCGGTAGACCGCACCAGCGCCTTGCCCCCAAGTTGGGAACCAGAGAATGGTAGTGAGATCTGTTATATCCCATCCTTCTGCAACAAGGTCATCAATATTGTAGGTGTAGTGCTGCCATTCACCTGTAACTGGGTCGACGCCTTCATTGCTCTCGCTTAGCAGTAAATCACCAGTTCCACCACTTTCAAAACCGCCTGTGCCTTCAAGCTTGAATATCCAGTCACCAGTGGTGTCAGTTACAACTTTCAAGTCAAATTCAAAAGTGCCACCGCTAAACTCACCTAGGTTCAGAGGGGCTGTGCCGTCATCAAGCGAGAAACCGTTTACCGAACCCGCGCTTCCGGCAATACTGAACTCGGCTACCGTGTTTGAGGTGTCTTCGTCTTCAACCTCTGTGAAGGTTTCGTCGAATCCACAGCACAGAAAGTCTACCCATGGGCTTTGAATGGAGTTCGTGTAGATTTCCAAGTTGTTATCGGGAGCGGGAGTATTTGTATCATCAGCCAGCAAGACATCATCAAAGTAATAGGTTTTAGCGCTATCACCGTCAAATCCAAAGTTGGGGAAAATTACCAGTACATCATAGGCAACGGTTGATGGGTCGAAGCTTCCGCCGGTAGCCGCACTAAAATCAAACGATAGTGTTTCCCAGCCAGCGACTGTAGTGTTTACCAGCACTTCGGCGAAAAGGTCGCTGTTGCCGAATTGTTCGATCTTTAGCAGAACGGGTGTTCCTGCATCTGGCGAGTTAAATCTGACGGTTATTATAGAGCGAGAGTCGCTCAGTTCGATGGGTTTAGCCAGAGTCCACGTGACCGGGTCGCCGATTATAACGCCAGCCCACGAAACCGCACCGTCATCTTTGTTTATCATGGCCACCGTATTAAATGAATCATCGGGGTCGGGTGTCAAGGAAACAAAGGTGCTGCCTCCAAAAGAAATAAGGCTATAGTCGATACCCGTTTCTTCAAATGTGACTGGCAAATCTATAAGGCCAGTTGGATCTGGTGTTGGTGTTGGCCAAGGAGTTGGCGTTGGCTCCTGCGTAGGCGCAGGTGTAGGTGTAGGTGTAGGGTTAATATCGCCAACCATTTGAATCGATGATATGGGCGTGGTTCCCAGGCAATTGCAAGACTTATCCAGGGTCGTAACACGATAGTCAACCAGGGCGCCTAACGGCAAACCTTCGAGTGTGTATGAGAGAAAACCCTCCCCAGGGGCCATTTTGACAATATGCAGCTCTTCACCGTTTACGCGATAACTCAACTTGGCCGTTGATCTGTTGTAAACAAAAAACTCTAAGGTTGTAGCGTTAGTCTGCATAACGTCAATGATGGGGGAGCCTTCCTGTTGTGCCCAAGCTGGCGAGAACCCGAAGCAGACCGAGACAATCAAGGCGATTGTTGTGAATATTCGGGGTAAAGATTTCCTGTGGTCCATAAAATGATACTCCTATAAAGAATGAAACAAGCTTTTGTAATTATTTATAATTATATTGAAAATCTGATTTTGGATCAAAAATTTTTAATGTTCTCATTTTTCAGATCGGGGGAGTTCAACGTTCTGGGTAGTATTTGAGTGATTTTTGCGTGACAAATTTGTAAGGACATGTACGGGGACAGAAGTGCCGCTGGGCTCAAAGCTTGCGGAGTTTGGGCTTATGTGGAGCTTGGAATCGGACCAATACAAGCTATTGAAAGTTTAGTAAAAAAGCGGAATACCACACTGAAAAGTCGCTTTAAGTCGCCCATTTCATGCTTCAAAAACAATCTTTAAGGAAGAAGATATATGCCAAGAGCCATCGATATTTTATTCCTGGATATATCTGGCACATTACCCACAGCTTCCATTAACAAGAATTTCTACTTAAATTTAAACGAGATCGTTGGTTTCACTGGCCAGTGAAACCAAAAAGCGCTTTGACCTGAGCTTTTTAAATTACATGGTAACGTCGAATCACATTCACCTGTTGGTAAGGGGTGGTTCAAAGCCGACCCTGTGGTCTTAGTTTGGTTTGACCCTATGTTTTCTTTAAAAAACCTTATACATGGACAAAAATGGCTATATAGTATATATGTAAGCACATTATATGTTGAGGTATACCTCTATGCCACGCGACAACTACCGAGCAGCGTTAAGCGAAGATGTGCTAAAACTACACGCCATTTTTGCCCAAAATATCAAAGAAGCCCGCAAAGCGCGGGGCTGGAGCCAAATTGAGGCCGCCGAGCGCTGCTTGCTGTCGCGTGGCGCCTATCGCGCCGCCGAAGTGGGTGAGCTGGGTACGGCCATAGGCGTGTATTGGTTAATACTCGATACATTCGGCTTGGCCGAAAGCATTGCCGAACTGGCTGCGCCCCATAAAGACGAAATAGGGCGGCGCAACCGCGTTGTAAGGGCAAAGGTGTAGCGATGCCTCACGAGAGAGCCTACGTTTTTGCCCCAGACGCCCAAGGTACGGGCCATTTAGCCGGCACCATCGACGCCTCATTGGGTGCAGGGAGTTTTCAATACAGTGAACTTTGGTTGAACGCTCGGTGGGCCTACCCATTAGACCCCGTTAACTTACCCCTATCTACTAAGCGCTACCGAGCTTTAAATATGCACGGCCTGTTCGGCGTGTTTCGCGATGCCGCCCCCGATGATTGGGGTACAAGAATTATGTTATTGCGTCACCAGCACGCACCCGCAAATGAACTGGAGCGCCTTATTCGCACTAGTGGCGGCGGGGTGGGTTGGCTGCGCTTTAGTCTCTCACGTGGGCAAGCTAAACCCCCCACGAACTTGCCAACTATGGCGCGCTTACAAGAACTTGCCCGCGTGGCAGAAAAGCTTGAAGAAAAACAAACGCTAGCACCAGAAGAACTTGCATTGCTTGAACCTGGTTCTTCGATGGGCGGTGCGAGGCCGAAAGTGACGGTTACCGATGGCAATGAGCGATGGCTGGTAAAGTTTAGTAAGTCTGGCGATATGGTGGATGTACCTTTGCTTGAATATTGCAGCATGCAATTTTTAAAAAACGTTCTTAAGCTTAATATTCTGCAAACACGACTAATACAATTGGGTGAAAAGCATGCATATGCCGTGCAACGCTTTGATGGTTCACAAAGCGCGCCAATGCATTTTATTTCTGCCAATAGCGTATTTCATCAAGACCGTATTCGCGCCATTGAAGATTCAAAACGTAATCCGTATTCCTATTGCAACTTGGCAGCAATAATTCGTAAACACTGTGCCAATTACCGCGATGATGCCAAAGAGCTTTTTACCCGCATGCTCGCCAATATAGTGATGGGGAATACCGATGACCACGCTCGCAATCACGCACTCGTATACGATATTGCCAATGCCAAGTGGCAGCTCTCACCTGCATACGACATGTTGCCGATCGTTGCTACGCAAAGTAGGGTGCAGTCAATGGGTGTCGGCCAATTCGGCGCCAAAGCAAGCTTGGAAAACGCACTTAGTTACGCCAACTTGTTCGGGCTTAAAGAAGATGCGGCGCAGGTGATCGCACAGCAAGTGAAAAGTGCCTACCATACGCAATGGGTAGAATTTTGTTTAGAGTTTGGCATGCAAGACGCAGATATAGCGTTGGTTAAACGAGTGGTTTTGGCGTAGCGAATTGACATAATACATGACTTTCCTCGTATTGTAGCAACCCGAGAGGCGTATCTCACACAGTAGAAAAAGCTAGAGATATGTGTGGTGTTAAGTCTCGTTCGGTCTGCTCACCTAGCCGCCGTCAAAGCTCAGCCAATATACAAATTTAACCCCCAAAAAAACCCAACTACGCCTAATTTTTAACAAAGGCATAAAGGGTTATTTTGATCCGACCCCATAAGAACGCTTTAAGCAAACAAAATCAATTTTGTTCGCTTATAACTTGCAGTAACTCTGGAGAGTAGGTGACGGTGATATTATCTAAAAGCTCTTGAGCGATTTCCTTGCGAAGTTTTTCTAACTCGCTTTCAGGGAGGGATATTTCTTCGCCGTATCGAACTAGAAATCCGACTTTGTATTTAATGATTAGAATTGCATTGTCTTTTAATGGAATGTGAACGTGTTGATCAGGAGGCCCTTGAAAAATTTCGCCAAATGAAATGACAACCCAGTCGAGAATATTTTTATTAACTACGACAATATCTGTTACCGACTCAGGCAGCTGCATATTTTCATATTCGTGCGTCGCGTCTTCAGAGTCTGGCGTTATACTAGTTCCTCCAATGCACATCGATCTATATAGCGACAATAAGTAGGCCGGAAACCCTTGTCGACTAAACGGGACGTTGTTTTTTTTGTCTAGTTCCAAAATTTCTTGAATTTCAATTTCCAGGTTGAGTATGGCGACATAGTTTTCAGTGATTTCATCTTGGTATTTCCACGACTGAGAGGCGAGTTCTCTGTATCGATGACCAAGCGGGTGGGTAATCCATGCGTTGCTTACATCATCGTGTATTTTTTCAAGGTTTGTATTCTCTAGAAAACTACTTAGCCCTTCTCTTTGTTCGGGCATTCTTAGAGTTACTTCGACGTTGCCAAAATCGAAAGTGACAAGAGCTGCCTTGCTAAAGTCGGGCCCAAAAACGTTGTGCGAAAATTGCATATTACACTCGCTTTAATGCCGTAACGAACGTTAATGCAATGTGTTTGATGTGAGGCGCTTTTTTTATTTGTGAAGGGTTGCCTGGCCTATGCTGCATCATTTGGTGATTTTTGAGTGAGCTTTTACTAGTACCGATAGTGTCATTTATAGGAGAAGATGCTAATTCTGTTACCATCGCTTCGTGGGCGTACTTGTTTAAAGGTGTTGGACGAGTCGCTTGAAGCTCTCTTGTCAGTTGTGCAAGTTGACTGCTTTTCATTAAATCTGAAGTTCTGTTAGTTCCAGTGTAAGTTATTGAGGCCGTGTCTTCGTCACCTCCCCCCAGCCGAATGCCCTTGTTCTTAAGTTTTGGAATCAGCGAGGCTGCATCCGCTATAGGGTCGATAAATCGCATTCTGAAATTGTCCATAATACCATTCACCGCATTTGCCGCCTCGCATGCGACGGAGGCACCTTCTGCCTCTGCAATCCAATATACGCGTTTTTTCTGGTTTTTTTTCATTACTTCACTTAGTTTTGCAATGGCGTCTTTTGTTTGTGCCGATTGCTTGCTCGAACGCCAAACTCCCATTTCATTGACAACGTGTGATGGAGTGTAGAAAACGGCTAAATCTGAACTAAGGTTTGGGATTCGTTTCTTACCGTGTTTTATTGCCTCAGTCAAATCATCGCACCTTCCATTGATGTAAACAGGCTGGTCTTCCAAATTTAGACTAGTGCTTTCCAAATATTTGCCTTTCCATTTGCTAAACATATATAAACCGGCTTTGTCAGCATTGCTTTGGTTAAAGCACGGCCCAATATCCGTAATAAACACCTCTTTCCTATCATCTTCACCATTCAAAATTGTGTAATACACAGTTAACTTATGCGCTTGCGCCATAAACTTAAAGGCATTAGAGGTATTCGCCATGCTGCCCTGGTGAGCTCCGCCCGCTTGTCGAAGGCTTTCAATTTGACGAATAGTCTGCTGTCCATCGTGCGAAGCCGGGTCCACAAGTAAGGCAAACTCAGGGAATAAATTTATATTAATTCGTACCGCTTTGCCCACCGCGCCTTAGTGTTGTCGGAAAAATAGGCAAAGTTTCGCATCTCGGAATCTGTAAGCTGAGTTTTTTGCTTGAGTATTTTTTGTACGGCAGATGTTGGTTTCCATGGGGGCATGGCCATAATAAGATCCCTCTAATAAGTAAGAAATTGAAAAAGCTACATGTAGTCT
>JBLHGN010000024.1:0-22078 GCA_047616325.1 Lentisphaeria bacterium | reverse complement strand
ACCATTACTTTTGGATATGGGCATTCCATTGCTATACATTAAGCATACTACTAGATATCGAAACACACGCTAAGGCTGACAGGAGACTATCCGCTATAAACATGTTAATTTACGCGCCTTTTTCAGGTTGCACCAATTTTTCAAAACGCTCAGCCAAACGCTTAAAGTATTGAAGCCAAACCTGGGGGCTGTTGTGCTCAACGGCCTGAGATTGGCTAACCTTAGCTGTCGAAATAATTTCTGGGTCACCACTGTAAAGAGCCTCGATCGTCCGCTTCAGCTGCGCGAGATCTCCAGCGGAAATGCCATTGCTCACATAGTCTTCCACTCCAACAGAACGCGTCACTACTAGCGGGACACCGAGCTTTTGAGCACCGACCAAAGTAATATGCCCACAGGCCGTTTTATCTGTTTTAAGCGGTATTACCATACCTTCGCTCGACGCCGCTAGCGCCCATGTTTTAGGCAAAGAAAGATTTGTAAATACTTCCACATTAGAAGGAAAATCAACGCCAGCAATCGAGTACGGTCGCGCGACAATGGCCATGTTAATATGAGGCAAGGCCCTCATCGCCCTAGCCAGCAAAGCGTAGTCACGCCCCTCACCGCCAATAGAGCAGAGGTAAGGCGCCTTAAAGCCAACCGGATTTTCAGGCCCTGGAACGGGAGTATCCATGGCCCAGGGCAAAAAGCTGAAACGTTCTGAGGGAATATCAAATAAGTCAGAATAAACCCCTATTTCATAGCGGGAAAAAACAACAAACTCTTCAATTCCTTGATAGGCTTTGCGTAACTTAGCCAAACGGCGTCCAGAGGGCAGATCCGTAAAGTTGAACGCAAAGGCAATTTGTGGAACTTCGGGGCAAAGCTGCCGCCTTAATACATTGGTCACACCTCCCATATAAGGCAAATGTGAAACCAAAAGTGAAGTTTGTAATGAAGAGCGTGCAGAACGGGCGGCGGATAAAGCCGCTCGCCAGCGTCCAATATGGGGGCGAGTGAGGCCCCGCTCCAACATATTACGTGGTTGACCCGAATGCGTCTCCCATATCAGGTTCGGATTTTCGCTGTATGGAGCAAGAAAATCCCAATTCGGATCCATCAGGTCGGTAGTACTGATAAAACGCATAGGCTTTACTCCCATTACATCGCTAGATGTTAATTCAGTGTAGATTGCATCCAAGGGTGAGCTCCTATTCGCATGAATTCTAAGTTTTGAGTAAGGCTAAATTAGCGTGGAGTGGAGCATCAAAGGGGCGATAGTTTAGCAGAGTAAGGCAAAAAGTTATAATTACCGAAGGTAGTTCAATGCCAACACGTCTGCATGTTTTGAAAAACACCCAAAATATTCTTTTATGTCCCCACGCAATTTACGAATTAGTCTAGAGTCTTGCAGGAATAGAATTCAGTCCGACAATCATGTAAAGTCTGGATCCAAGCTGAAATACTGGAAGCCTTCAATTTTGTAATTGAAAAAAACACCCTTAATAACACACCGACTTAAGCTCGAAGCTAAGATTTTTGTTAACCAAGTGACAGCGTCGGTTTTAGCTAATTAGTGCCCATAATCAAAGTAGAACCTATTCAGAGGAACACATATATGCCCCTTGCCACTGTAAATGGACGCACAATCTTTTTTGCTCATGTGCCCAAAACCGGCGGCTCCAGCGTAGAAGATTACATGATTCGACGATTTGGCAAGCTATCGATCAGGGAATGCCGTGACGACAATTCGCGCAAGCGCGATATAATCCAGTCGGTGTCTCATATGTCTGCGGCCGATCTGACCACACTTCTTCCACCTAATCTCGATTATGCATTTGCTATTGTACGCGACCCCTTGAATCGCCTAAAAAGTGAATATGGTTTCCAGTCTGGAATTTCGCGTGCAAGCCGCTTGGGCTTTTCCACATGGCTGAAGGTTGTATTGGGTGCGGCTTCTCAAGACCCGCGAATATATGAGAATCATATTCGTCCTCAAATTGATCTTCTTCCGGAGGGTGCCGAGGTATTTAAACTCGAAGACGGCCTAGACAATATTATTCCTCGCCTAGACGAAATTAGCGGAACTGTTTTCCCAGAATCGACAGTGGGCCATTTACTAAAACGTACATCGTCACCGATAAAGGTAACGAAACAGGACGTTGAAGCAACGATAAAATTTTATGCAGCCGACTACGAACATTTTGACTACCCACTTCCCGATCCCCAATCGTTTCCAAATGACCCGTTGAATGGCTTGCGGTCGATAATTGCAGCTCCGCTTTCGCGCGCGGTTGTGAGCCGTCATCGGTCAAATTGGCTGGTATAACCAGCTACATACCCGCCCACCAATAATATAGCGCACAATTTTTATACATATCTATTTAAGGAAAGCGAATAAACTTCTTACTAGATTTATCTTCCAATATAGGTCTCCTCGGCCGAAGCATAACAATGCGACATGGTAAGATTATGAAACTGATACCATCACTTTGCGTGCACGCTGGACTGCTTATTTTAATTAGCGGATGCGGCGGTTCGGGGTCCAAATCGCTTACCGGTGACCCGCAAGGAAATCCGACCACTCCAACGCCCACGCCAATTGTGAGCCCGAATCCCACCACGAGCCCCTCGCCAACTAGCACTTCAGCACCAACGACGACACCTCTGCCAACGCCAGTACCTGGGGAAATAGTAAGCACTCCGGTCGATATCCTTTGGTTTGGCGCGAGTACCACAGCATTTAGCTCGGCGTCATTTCCGAACTACAATTTGCCCTATATGATTGCCAAAATATATGAACGTTTAACGGGCAATGAAGTGCCGGGAAGTATTTATTCGAATACGGCTGCAAGCACACCGCTTAATTCCTGGTTGTCGCGCAACTCATGTAGCGAAGATGCGTCTAACGGCATGCACCAGCTACACGGTACACGGTACACGGTACACGGTACACGGTACACGGTACACGGTACACAAGCTAAGTATGAAGCTGGCTGTAATTCCGGCGCCGACTCGTCGCCGGAAATTTTTGGCGACCTTGCGGGCGATGGCAAGTGGAACTACATTGTAGCGTCGACATTTATCGGCATGCGCTCTGACATCAGCGAAGAGAATGGTTTATTAGAAGTTCCCCCTCATATACCTGAAGCCGTATATAGAACACTGAAAGAGATTCGCAATTATCAACAGGCTAATGGCACCACCACTAAATTTATGAATTTGTTGCTACCTAGCGACGATGACGAATTGTCGAATATCTCTACGTTTGGCTCAATTTACAACCATTTAGCGCGGGTCCAGTGCATTAAGGAAGTTGCCGCTAGCTATGGCGCCAACATGGATTCTCTCGCCACCGGCACTTCTTTTGTGAATATGTTTAGGGCCATCGATACCGGAAAAAATGCGAGTGAGCGCTTAGCACAGCGCTCTTTTCTCACGAACGAGCCTCTGGAACTCGGTGTTCCCGCGCCATTTCCACCCATTTTTAATTTTGATTCTCGCACCAGCGCCAATACCAATATTCATTTTACTCGTCATGGTGCGGCACTGGCGGCACAGACGATCGCTTATCAAATTTATAATATTAACCCTCTCACGGTACCAATGATCGACGACTTCACCCCCAACGGTACCGCCTGCAATGGCGCAGACGATCTGTGTATAATAAGCACAAGCCAATATATATTTATTCAAAATATTGCAAAATATTCGGTGGATCAATACCGGGCAGGTAACGAATGGCTAAGCTGTGGGGTAAACGACCGCTGAGAAATTGATTGTTTTATCAACAATAACCCCCTACTCGATGACCACGACAGTGGCTTCGATTTAAACAACACCTATTTAGATGAAACAGGTAACGGTGTGTGTGGCGATAGCGAAGATTGCTCCATGGTTAACTTTCCTTTTCCCGTCGACTTTTTACATCGACAGTAAAGCTAAATTTGTTGGCCATAAAAAAGGGGCCCGTTAAAGAACCCCTTTTTATTTTACGTGGGTGACGAGCTAGCTCTCGCTATTTATCCTCGCTTCCAAGGCCTGTGCAATTGTCACCACATTGGGGGTTTTCATAATCCCCACATGGTCACCCTCAACATCGATTAACGTCAGCTTATCGACTAATTCGCTCCATCCGCCGCAGTCTTTAACGTCGCACCCGATAAGCGCATCGTTGCGATCAACCGCACAAAACATTAGGGCTCTGCCGCTATATGGTTTAATCACCTTACCGTAAAGTCTCATTGCATTACTATAACTTTTGCGCCGGAAATCCATAACGTCATCGTGAACTACACCTTGTAACTGGCTAATGATCCGCAGTTTTTTTCTGGCAATTCGCCCCACTACGGGCAAGCGTCCCAAGCGCCTAAACAACACATGTTTTATGTGGCCAGTTCCGCGTGAACGCAGTCTGTCGAAATGATGTTTAAGCATTAAACTAGTACGTTTTTTTATAGCACTGGGCAGCACAGTGTCTAACAGAGCAAGCATATTCACTTCCTGCCCAGTCGCAATAAGCTGTTGAGACATCTCATAGGCCAAAACGCCACCAAAGGAAACACCGGTTAAATTATACGGCCCTTGCGGCTGCACATTTTGAACGGCTTCAAGATAGAGTGCGGCCAATTCTTTAACCGTAGGTAGCGCTTTGGTATTATCTCTTTGCCATATTTCGGTTTCTTGCTGCAAAAAAACGCCGTATACCGGATTGTCCGTATGAATATTATTGGCCAAGTCCTGATACATATGAATACCACAAATACAAAATAGTGGTTGTTTTGATCCAGCTTTAAGGGTGATGACTGAACTATCGCGACCATCTTCTGGTTGCTCGACACGTTTGGCGATCTCTTCGATAGTAGGTGTTTCAAAAATCACCCCCAGGGAAAGATCAACCTCGCATGCAGCATTGATAGCGTTCATAATTTTTACAGCAACAAGCGAATGCCCACCAATATCGAAGAAGCTGTCTTTAATGCTTATATTTTCTAGTTTTAACGCCTCCTGCCAAATATGTGCAATTTTGATTTCTGTCGGCGTTTTAGGGGCGACAACCTGACTAGATACGCTGAAATCAGTTTGTTCTGGCTCTGGCAACTGTTTTCTGTCGATTTTACCGTTCGCCGTGAGTGGCAGTTTATCGAGGATTACCACCACTGCAGGCACCATGTAAGCGGGCAACTTTTCGCGCAAACGTTCACGAAGTTCCGCTGCGTCAACGGGAGCAAGTAGAGAGACGTAGGCGATCAATTTTTTATCGTCGCCCTCCCCGCTTACCACTAGCACGTTTTGGTTAACCTCTGTTTGTTGGCCGAGCAGTGTTTCGATTTCGCCCAACTCTATGCGAAAGCCGCGCAACTTGACCTGAAAATCAACCCGCCCCATACACTCCAAACGGCCATCCATTAAAAACCGTGCGAGATCTCCGGTTCGGTACATTAAAGTATTTTCGATAAAGGGGTTATCGACAAACACTTTCTCGGTAAGATCAGGTCGCTCGTGATACCCTCGAGCCAGTCCATCTCCAGCAATATACAACTCACCAATACACCCTTGAGGCACGGGCAGATTAGATGGGCTTAATACGTATACCTGAGTATTATCGATGGGGTGTCCGATAGGCACGATATTTTCTGGGCCCACTTGGTCGATGGTGGACCAAATGGTGGTTTCTGTGGGGCCATACATATTCCACACACTTTTCGTTGTAGCCACTAATTGGTCAGCTAAGTCTCGCGGAAAGGGTTCTCCTCCGCACAACACAGTTAATTTTTTGTCGCCTTTCCATCCGTCCTCTAGGAGCATGCGATAGGTGGCTGGAGTGGCCTGCAACACGGTGGCATGCTCCAAGTGTGCTCGTAATCGAGCCGGATCTATCGTGGTTTCCTGATCAGCAATATCCACCTGTCCACCCATCAGTATTGGCAAATACATTTCAAGGGCGGCAATATCAAAAGAAATAGTGGTGACTGACAACAACCTGTCATCACATGTTAGGCCGGGCTTTCTAGCCATGGAATGTAAAAAATTATTTAACGCGGCATGCGATATCTGCACACCTTTTGGACGACCAGTAGAACCCGAAGTGAAAATAGTATAGGCGAGCCGAGAGGGCTGTAACTGCCGTTGCGGATTCTGAAGCGGTAGTTCCTCTGCCCACAACTCCTTGAGCGACAGTACCATTGTGGTCTCGTCTACTTTTAGTGCAGACACTGTAGCTGAGTCGGAAATTAAAACCCGTGGCTTGGCGTCCTCTAAAATTAGCTCTATTCGGTCGGCCGGGTGATGGGGGTCAAAGGGTACGTATGCGCCGCCGCTTTTCATGACGGCTAACAGCGCCACAAGTAGCTCTTGCGAGCGCTCCATAAATATCCCTACAGAGACCTCTGGACCAACACCGAGGGATGTCAGATGCTGGGATAATACATTCACCCGTTTATTTAATTCAAGATAAGTGAGTTCGGAAGCGCCATACACAACCGCGATACAAGCGGGAGTCTGACTGGCGTGACGCTCAAGCGCCTCAATTACCGATTCATGCGGGGTGTCGACCTGTGTTTGATTGATCTCTTCTAATAAATAACGACGCTCAGGCTCAGAAAGCAAATCGACACTGTCGATGGGCATGTTGGGGTCGACGATAAAAGCTTCCACTAATTTCGAAAAATGCCCAGCCATTTTTTCGCGAAGCTGCGGATCAAAAATCCCAGTATTAAAATCCAAATCAACAATGTATCGATCGCTATCGCCAAAGTCGTTGACAACCACCGCCAAGCTTTCTCCGGCAGCCCACTTGTTTTTTTTACTCTGTGTATCGGCATTCTCGCTTACACGCGGTTCTGGCATAAAATGCAGACCGGTTTGATACCTCGCAAGCGTTTTAGCTTCGCCAATATCACCAAAGGCCGGATTGAGGAAGTTAAGCGACACATCGTAAATACGCGAGTGGGCTGGGTTTTTCGTGGTGTACTGTGCATTGGCGATGGTAGAGAAGGCGTCATCTCTCACTTTTTCCATGAGAGAAGCAAAGGTTTCCCGCTCGTCAAACTCAACGACCAAGGGGCACACCTCCATCATCATGCCACAAATTTTATTGAACTTACGAGAGCGGTTGTGCACGGGCGCGCCTAGGCCAATGCATTTATTTCCTGAAGCTAAATGCAAACTAGCAAATATTAGGGTGGAAAATAAAACAAATATTCCCATGTCGCCATTTAAGGCAACAACTTCTTTTGCAACACGCTTTAGAGCCTTCGTATGCTCTGAATCCAAATGCACAGATACCCGTTCAGTGCGGGAGGAAAAGTCTCGTGATCGGCTATAAAGCCTTAAGGGCTCTAGCGCCTCAGCTAGTTTTTCTTTCCAATAATTTTCTGCTCTCAGGTAGGGATTAGACTTGGAATATTTGTCCACATAATCCAAGTATGTGTTGTAGCTATTTGCTCCGGGTGGTGTCTGAGACTCTGCACCGTTTTCATAGATTGCCTTGACTCGATCAAATATAATCTGGGCCGACCAGCCATCAGTAATCACGTGGTGTTGACACAAATACCAGTGATGCTGCTCATCGCCGTATTTTATCAGCGCAGTTCTATACCCACAGCGAGTAAGGTCAAAGGCTTTTACGGCGTCTTGCGCTACCCATGCATCCTTCGCTTGTTCCGGATTAACGTGCTGACTAACATCCACCGGTTGCAGGGCCTCATCCATACGACTATTAATAATCTGCTCAGGGTTGCCGGAGGCGGTTTCATTAATGGTAGTGCGCAAGATGTCCGTGATGGCGACAACCTCGGCAAAGGCATCGGCAAAGCGCTGGCAATCCAACTTGCCCGTCAAATCAAAGCGCATCACCATATTGGAAGCAGGTATAGTTGGCGCCAACTTTTCCCCCGTCCAAATAAGCAATTGGCGCGGAGTCAAGTTTCTGCCAACGACCATCGATTCAGTTTTTTTAATTTCACTTTTTACATTAGGTTTCAAAATTTTTATACTCTGCCACAAAATCTAGTTATTTTTTTGGTAAATCCCAATAAAACCAACATTCAACGACTATTTTAAATACAGATTACTTTCCATAGAGTGAAAAGCGCACGGCTCCAACATATAGGCACGATGTGGGTCTTACCTCTCGCTCAGCGCCATGCGCAACCAGAATGCTATCTGCAACCGCGACAAAACAGAAAAAAACGCCAGACAAACACGTGCAAACCAAAATGTCGGTGACCCGAGAGAATAGCGGTAGTGTTTTTTAGTTTCAAGCACTGCTTGGTGTTTGCCTGACAAGCATTCAAACGACAAAGGTCAAACGACTTCTTCGACTGGCCAGGCCAAATTAGATATTGCTATGCCGAACGAATATCAAATTGGCAAACTAAACGTAACAGCCTTATCAAACACCTATGCTTTTTACCCGCCCCTCAAATACGCTTAACTCAATAACAGCCCCTTAAGAAGATAGTAGATTTTCAGCTAACGCTATTTTCCCAGGGTTGCTTCCGAAGCAGGCTAAGCCTCGTCTTCGGCGCGAAAATCTTCACCAGCATTCAGTTGCGGCGCTTCTTTTGCCAAACGCGCCGTTTCTTCACCGATTTCGCGTGAGGCTTTTTCCTCCGCTGTTTCGGGCGTTACCAGACTTACAATAAGCCAGTCGGCTTTAAGTTTAAATTCATTATCAATGGTGTAAATATACATACGCCCACTGGGATCAAAAGCGCACAGAGGCATAGCTCTTGTACCGTAAGTCTCCTGATAACGCTCCAAGGTAAATGCCTCGGAAATGCGGGTGGACTTAATCGTGGCCCCTTTGTTAACAAGGCCAGAAAGACGCCCATAGGTAGCATTTGCAGTAAACAAGCCCAACTTTCGGGCATAGGCTTCAGATATTTGATGACTCGCTCTATTTTCTTGCTCATTGGCGCTTAGCCCAAAAACTTTACCTTTGCCCAATACGTGCTAGAAATGATAGGTGACCAGGGGGTTGAGCTGGCGGTAGGGCGCCATCACTAACACACGACCAAAAACCGACAAGTCCAATGTTCTGTCTGCGTGCTCCGAAATGGGGTTGCCGTAGTATGTGGGGATATTGTCCATGCGCGCTTGCCGTATAGCGTCCCAGTTTGTATCGACTGTTCGCACCGGTATTTTTTGAGTGATCATTTCCAAGGAAAATAAACGGGCAAACTTACTGCCGCCAAATATTAATACTCCGTTAGGCGCCGGCGCGCGAAGGCCCAAGAAGTTGGCCACGCGAGTCGCGGTTAAACTCTGTAGTACCACGGTGGAGATAATCACTAAAAACACCATCGGCACCAATAAATCGGCTTCTGCGTAACCCAACTTTTCTAACTTAAGAGCAAACAGCGCAGAAACGGCTGCCGCCACAATTCAGCGTGGCGCTATCCAACTTAACAATCCTATCTCTCGCCAAGTAAGGCCGGCACCCAAAGAGAAAACAAGCACCGATAGCGGACGAGCAACAAAAATAACGGCCAGCAATACCAGAATTGCCCCCCAGCCCACACTCGCAATAGAGTGGAAATCCAGCCGGGCCGCCAGCAGAATAAATAGGGGGGATATAAACAGCACGCTTAGGGTTTCTTTAAATTCTAGAATGCCATCTACGTCGACGTTTTCATATTCGCCAGCCACATGCCAACAATGGTCACGGTCAACAATCCAGATTCGTGCGCGAGCATGTTAGATAGGGCAAATGCACCCAGCATTAAGGTGAGTACGGCTGTACTTTCCAGGCAGGGCGGCAGCCAATTTTTGCGCAACATAAGACCAAAAAAGTACCCCACTAAAGCGCCAAGACCACAAGCTACCGTCAACACCCAACCAAAGGTGTACAGCGTGTGAGACCAAGCCCCACGAGCCGAAACAATATATTCATACACAAGTACCGCCAGCAGGGCGCCGATGGGATCGATAACAATGCCTTCCCAACGCAGAATGTTGGACACTTTGGTGCTGGGGCGCACGGTGCGCAGCATGGGCACAATTACCGTCGGCCCGGTTACCGTCAAAATGGCACCCAATAAAAATGACATTGGCCAGGACGTGCCAAGCGCATAATGAGCCACGGGAGCAACCACCATCCAGGTAACCGCCGCACCTACCGTGCAGAGGTTACGCACCATGGCGCCGTGGTCGGCAAGATCTTTAAACTTTAGTCTAAGCGCGCCTTCAAAAAGAATGATCTCCACGCATAGAGAAACCTAGGGAAATAAAATATCGCCAAACAGCTGGCCGGGGTCCAGCACACCCAAAGTTGGACCGAACAACAAACCCGCCACCAGCAGAGGCAGAATGGCCGGAATTTTTAAGCGATACGCCAGATACTGGCAGGCAATAGACACCAAACCCACACCAACCAATAACGCCATTGGATTCATCATTTTACTGCCTCAATTCCAATTATCTTTAATACACTAGGTCAAGAATTCGGTGGTCTAGTAGCTCCCATGTCTCTAGCGCCGTTATTGTCCGTATGTGGCGAACCGCCATTTAAACAAGCATATGCACTATCAACCATAATGCAAAAGGCTTAGCAGAGCCACGGCGGCTAAGATGCAATCATCGCCAACGCCAGAGCTTCTGCAACCTTAATGCCGTCGACCCCCGCAGACAATATTCCACCGGCGTAGCCTGCGCCCTCCCCCGCAGGATACAAACCTTGGGTATTAATGCTTTGCAAGGTGCTGGCATCGCGCTTTATACGCACGGGCGAAGAAGTGCGCGATTCTATGCCCGTGAGTATCGCATCGGCGCGATCAAAGCCGCGAATTTGTTTGCCAAACGCAGGCAGCGCTTCGCGAATAGCCTGAATGGCATAATCAGGCAGGGCGGTGGAAAGGTCACCCAAGCGTACACCGGGTTTATAGGACGGTTCTACTTCACCAAACTCAGTCGATGCCTGTTCGCGAACAAAGTCACCCACCAACTGCCCTGGCGCACAGTAGTCGCTGCCACCGAGCACATAGGCTCTCGCCTCCAGTCTTTCCTGTAATTCTACGCCGGCCAGTGGGCCACAGGGAAAATCCACCTCGGGGTCAACATTTACAACAATACCGGCATTGGCATTGCGCTCGTTGCGCGAATACTGACTCATGCCGTTGGTTACCAACCTGCCCAGTTCAGACGTGGCCGCCACGACGGTGCCGCCGGGGCACATACAAAAGCTGTATACAGCTCGGCCATTTTTTGCGTGATGAATCAACTTATAATCGGCGGCCCCCAGATCTGGGTGTCCGGCGTATTTCCCTAAGCGTGCGCGATCAATTAGGGACTGAGGGTGTTCAATGCGAAAACCGATGGCGAAGGGTTTGGCTTCCAAATAAACATCGCGAGCATGCAGCATGCGAAAGGTATCGCGAGCACTGTGGCCCAGGGCCATCACCACGTAGCGACTCTCTATTACAGAGCCATCTTCAAAGGCAACCCCTTTTACTCGACCATCCTCAATAAGCAAGTCATTGACCCGGCTTTCGAATTTAACCTCGCCGCCCAGGGCGATAATTTCCTCGCGCATGGCAGAAACGACACCCGTTAAGCGAAACGTGCCTATATGCGGTTTACTGACATACATGATTTCGTCTGGCGCACCGGCGCGCACAAACTCGCTCATCACTCTGCGACCGTAAAATTTAGGGTCTTTTATTTGACTGTAGAGTTTACCGTCGGAAAACAAACCGGCGCCCCCCTCACCAAACTGAACGTTGGATTCTGGCGATAGGACCTTATTGCGCCATAACGCCCAGGTGTCCTTGGTGCGACTGCGCACTTCTTTACCACGTTCAAGCACGATGGGCTTAAACCCCATTTGCGCCAAGGTGAGTGCAGCAAACAGGCCGCAAGGCCCAAAGCCGATTACGATGGGGCGCTCCCTTAGGTTGACGGGGGCCTTTGCCACTGGGTAGTAACCAGTATCGGGGGTCATTTTTATTCGATGATCGCCCGTAAAACGGCCCAAAACGTTTTGCTCGTTGAGGACATCAACATCGACGACGTAAATAAATTTAATTTCGGAATTTTTCTTGCGCGCGTCGTAGCTACGTTTGAACAGCGTAAAGTCGATAAGATCGGCTTCTACAATATTGAGGCGGGCGATAATGGCCTGGCGCAATGCACTGGGCTCGTGATCTAAAGGTAGAGCAAGTTCGGCAATACGAATCATGTGGTTTCCTGGCCGGTAATCCCGGCAGAGGCTGTTGTAAGGGGCAGGCGGTGAGTTGCAGTATAAATAGATTTGGGAGAAATGGTGTTAATTACCGCCAATTGTGCAGTAAAGAATCTAGGACAGCGCTTTTTTCAAGACAATTTAACCTCTTTTTAAGGCTTACTCCCTCCGCTATTTATTCACGGCCTCCCACAGGCGATTCATCCAATGCATCAATTCGTATATAATATCATTGCTATTGGGGCACAGTTTTTCTAGCGCAGACTTAGCGGCTATGCACTTGCGATCAAAGTCTGGGTGTCCGAGGGCCGCATATTCCCAATCCAAAATACTTAGCCCCCCTTCGTGCTCAACAATATTTTCAGCCACCAGATCGTGATGGCTTAATACGGGCACCCAAGAACTGGACTCAAAGGCTCTAAACCTTACGATAAAATTATTCAGCTGCTCTGATTCTTCGTGCGTTAGATTCTCACCAACACAAGTAGCGCCTTGATATGTATTGAGGTGATTCGCATAACTGAAAGACGTGTGCTCGAATTTAACGCCCTGAAAGACATCCACCAGGCCCAATAATCGCTGACATTGCTGCTTACTATTAAAATCTACAGCACCCCACACTCGCCCCTCTACATACTCGAAAATACTGTAACGCTGGTGTGGGTCTGAATAGAGAAGTTGAGGGCAAATACCGGATGGGGCCAGTTCCGTCACTATCTTCGCTTCAAGTGAACGATCGATTCCCAGAAGCCTGGTATTCAGTGAATTAATGCGTAATTTTAATTTTCTTTCTGGCGTGAGCAGCAAATAGCTCGTGTTTGTAAGCCCGCCTTTTAGCTGACAACTTAATATCGGCGCATGAGTTAATTTTTCTTCGCTGGGGCCCAAACGCCAATGAGGCCATTGCGAAAGCGCAGACAATTGTATGCGCGAAATTTTCATACAGTTTCGGGCTGCATTTGAGCAGAGGGAAGTTGCCGAGCCCAAGCAAACAAACCGATTACAGCGAGCACCAAATAAATGGCCATAAGGGCCGTTGTGGCATAGAGGCCGCGATCGATGTAAAGGAACAATGCAACAGCATCGATCACCAGCCAATATATCCAGTTTTCAAATACTTTTTTCGCGACCATATAAGTAGTTAACACACTTCCCCAAGTCGTAAAGGAATCTAAGTAGGGAAGCGCGGCGCGAGTGCTAGTATCCAAAAAATACCCTGACATAACACTTAAACCAATAACAACTGTAATGGCAATACTGTGTTTTTTGAAACTCCAGGTAGAAATGGGCAATATAGTTTCTTTGGTGCTATTCTTGGCGCTGTCCTTGGCTCCTTCCTTTGCATCAGCCCCGCCCTTCCAGCACCAAAAGCCGTACACGGCCATGGCCATATAATACACATTCAGGGCAGACTCCATAAATAGAGAGACGTCCCAAAACACCCAGGTATACATAGCAGTACTAAGCAAGGCACAGGGCCAGCACCACAAACTTTGCCGCATGACGAGCACAAGATAAGCCACGCCCAACAATGCGGCGAGCCACTCAATAGAACTCTGTTGAATAACTTCGTGAAGTGTGCGCTCGACAAATTCCATGGTTATTATCTAAACCGCCTCGTAGCCGGGCAAAAATTTGGCCACAAACACACATTTACCAAACTCATCAAAACTCCACTTTATTACGTCAACCACGGCAAACATAACGTGTTCATAATCACCCACCAATATGGTCGCCGTAGGAACGGTATTCACATAAACACCTGGGTAGGTGTTTAGTTTTTCGATGGTGGCCACAATAATATCTAAGTAGTGGTCTTGTAGTGGGTATAAAGTTAACTCTGCACTTAGTTTCATTTTTTTATCTCACTATAAGGGTTAGAAGGTATAACTTGCACTCACGCCGAAAGTTCTTGGGGCACCTTTTTGACTGTATGTTTCGGGGGCATAAAGCTTACGCGGATCGTTGCCAAAATCATTCGAGAAATAGAAGCCTCGGGTTTCCACAAGCTGATCACTGAGATTTTTACCCCAAAAGCTCAGTTCCAGTTCACCCATGGTGTAACCAACGCTCACATTAATCAAGTGCATGGCACGCGATTGTTTATCATGACTTTCTGAGAAATAAAATGTATCTTTACCTTCAAACTCCAATCTGAAAAATGCATCTTCTGAAAAGTCGAATTGACCTCCCAGCAGGTATTGATAGCGTGGCGCGTGTGCTTGGTCGCGGCCGCTCATGTCTACCCCTTCTCCGGTGTCCACATTGCGGTCGACGTGACTAAGGTTGATAAACTTATCAAATTTTGCCGTTAATAAGCCAACCGAGCTAAACAGAGAAACAATATCATTTGCGTACCACTGCAATTCGGCTTCCACACCATAGTTATATCCCGTGGCTGCATTAGCGATAAATTCAATAAATTCAAAGTCGCCAATAACGCCATCAGCTCGAGATTTTTTGACTTGAATATCGGCTCGATCCTGATAGAAACTAGCAACCTGAACCACCAGGCTATCATCCCACCATCGGCCCTTTAGACCCAACTCGTAATTAACCATGGTCTCCGTATCAAATTCTCTTTCTTGATCGAGCAAGGTCGGGTTAGGGTTAAAACCACCGGCTTTGTAGCCTCTGGAAATAAGCCCGTATACAAGTTTATTGTTCGGCAGGTTATATTCCAGCGCGATTCTGCCTCCCCATAGAGATTCGTCAGAGCCAAGTTTACTCAAGCCGTCGATAAAGTCTGCGCTGCGCTGTTCAAACCTGAGGCCAGTAATAAGTGTAAAATCTTGTGCGATAGTGAAATCTAACTGACCGTAGATGGCCGAATTTACGGTATCGAATTCGCTGCTATATAATGTTAATTCAGGCACAGCGACTGGCAAATAGAAGCTATCTCCACCAGGGTCGTTATCGGTTCGAGTGCGCAATAAATCAACAGTTTGTTGCCGATGATATAATCCTGCCGCCCACTTCACTGCCCTAGATTCATCTTGGGGATCTTGAGAAGTAAGACGAATATCCAAGGATAAGTTTGTATTATCTCTTAAATAGTTATCGGTGGTGGAATACTGCCAATACGCACATTCCGAATCTTCCGCGCAAATAGTTCTAAAAGACCAATCCTCGTCATAACCATAGTCCACTTCCGAATCCGCATAACTCAACGAAACATCTAGCTGTGCCGCTTGCCAACCACTATATTTTGTACGTAGCGCATTGGCATAAGTAGTCTGACGATCGTGACCGGGCTGATCGGAAAGCGTGATGCGATTATTGTCGAGGCTGAAGGCATCGTAGCCGTTATCAACATCAATAATATAAGTAATCAAATCTAATTCAAGGTTTTCAGTGGCTGCAAACCTAATGTGATTGCGCAGACTCAATTCATCGATATTATTGGTGTCGTCCCGATTCAAATAGTCATTTTCTATAAAGCCGTCACTCACGGTTTTATTCGCAGCTAAGCGCCAAGCCAGTTTTTCAGTGAGAGCATCACTCACCGTTACTGCGGCATCGGCGCTGCCATAACTACCAAGACCCGCTTGAATTTTTGCGTAGAAACTTTCAGTGGGCGCGTTGCCGACTACGTTTATCATGCCGGCAAGGGCATTGGCGCCGTAGAGCGTGCCCTGCGGGCCTCTAAATATTTCAATTTGTGCGCTGTCCAACGCCGTTACACCGGTGGCGATACCGGTCATGTCAATACCATCCACAATCACCCCCACCGAAGGGTTTATCGGGTCGATAAATTGACTGCGCTCACCGATGCCGCGAATTTGAATAAAGCGCCCACGCGAGGCGCCGGTGGCATAATTCACATTGGGTGCGAGGTTGAGTATATCTTCAAGGTTTTTAGCGTGGCGTGTTTCAATAAGTTCTTCGCTTATTACAGAAATACTGTTGCTAATCTTAAGTGTTGCGTTGTGGCGTATTTCACCGTTAACAAACACTTCCTCGTATTTTTCATCCAGTGCGTGGGCACGAATCCCGCAGGTCGAAAATACAAACAAGAAACATAAAGTGCGGAAATTAAACGAAGTAAGGCCTCGCAGAGAAAAGGCACTAAAAAATCTAGTTGATGAAACAATAGACATAACAGAACTCTTTAAAATAGCCACGTTTTAAATAACCGAGTTTAAAGCCAAACTTGGCCGCAGCATAAATAAATAAGAGATTCGGATTACAGGTAAAAAGACAGGAAAAAATATCGATAAGGTAGGGTAAAACTAAACACCGATATTTCTCAGGCACAAACAGATATGCAAGAGTTCCTATCCCTACGCCAGCATTAACCGGATCAGGTTCAAAGGGTTCGAATAATGCTCATGGAACATCTTCGTCTCAGGCATAGCCACCCCCAAGGAGGTGCCCAAATTAACGTATATGGTTCAGCTTGTCAATTTGCACTAACGTTAACAATCACATAGGTGCGGATAAAAAGAAGTGTTTAAAAGAATGGACATATACCGATGGGCTAGGGCAATTCAACGCCTCGCGCACTGACATAAAGTGCGTACCATTGCTCTCGAGTCAGCTCAACATTCACCGCCTGCATGCTGGCTTTTATTCGCTGGAGGTGGTGGTTCCGACTACCGGTTGAACTTTTGCCGGGTGACGCATTAGCCACGCTAGCACTATGGCTTCGGGGCTAGTCTGGTGTTCGCCGGCATACTTTGCCCAAGGCCGCGGTTTGCTGATTATGAGCGGGCATGGTGCTGGTGTCTTTGCCGCTATAGCGGCTCTGACACAAACTTCCCCACGACTGCACTTGAATGTTCTGTCGGCGGCAGTATTCCAGGGTGCCCCCGCTAAAATTTACATCGCGCCCATCGGGGTTGTCGGCGTATACACCTTCGTCGACCCAGCCTAATTGCGCCAAGCTTATCTCTATTTGATTGGCAACCAAGGGTTCGCCTAGCTACTCTTGTAAAAATGCGATCTGGTGTTGATGCATATTAGACACACCAAAGTATTTCACCTTACCCGCCCGCTTAACCGACTGCAGCACCTAGGCCGCTTCAGTGGGTTCCATCAGTGGATCGGGGCGATGCAAAATCAATACATCGATATATTCTGTATTTAATCGACGCAAGATTCCGTCCACGGAATGGCTTATCCACGCTTTTGAAGAGTCGTAACGCTTGGGGCCTTTGTCGTCTTCAAGGCGGATACCGCGTTTTGATTGCAAATATATTTGCTAGCGTAGCTCTGGTCGCTCTTTTAACACTCGGCCAAACACTTGCTCAGTTTTACCCAGCGTATAGATATCGGCATGATCAAAAAGATTAATGCCGCACTCCAGGGAAGCATCCACCACCTCGTGAGCCTGCCGATAGCGCTCAGCGGAAGGCGGCGGCGCAGCATCCCACGTGCCGCCTAGCCCATACAGTCATAGGCGAGAGGGCTGACATTTGGAAGATACTTAGCCAAGGGATAGTGCGACATAAAACCACCTAGTACTGAAATAATTTAGTTACGAGCTCTTAAGTGTACCTCTTCTTTTAACGGATTCTAGCCCTTAGAATCGAAATCATTATTCGGTATACAGTACAATAGTAAAGACTGTTAACAGATAAAAACCAATAGCCCCCAACGATTGAGGTCTTGCTTTATCGCCAAAACACACAAGATGTTAGAGCGCATGATGCTATTTTAACGAAGTAGCGCAGCACTTGAGCTTTACCATTGCCGCAGAAAATCTTGGCATGTCGCGTGGCTACCTGTCCGACCAGATTAAAACGCTAAAAAAAGAGTTAGGCGCGCCACTTCTTATTCGATCAACGCGCAGCGTTCGCTTAACCCAAGAGGGCGAACGCGTTTTGCAAAGCATGAATACCGTTCGTCACGAGCTGCTCGACCTAGACCGCAATATGCATCACAAAAACGATGCCATTGAAGGCCCCCTTTCCATCACCGCCCCGGCAATGTTTAGCGAACGCTTTCTCATGGACATATGTTACAACTTTTAACAAAACTACCCGGACATTCGCTTTAATATCGACTGCAGCTACATCACTCGCGACCTAGCACGACAAAATTTTTATTTGCCGTTTCACGCAACCAATACGACACCGTTAACTATGACAGCCAAGTCCCTAATGGACTACTGCTACTGCGCCTCTGTGGATTACCTGGCCGAATTTGACCACCCCACTACACCCGCAGACCTTCAAAACTACCGATGCTTGCGCGCTCCCGAGCAAACTCATTGGGCCTTTAATAGTGGCGGCATTGATATTCATGGCTGGCTTACCTTAAATGATAAACACCCCGGCTGAAACGCGAAGCACTTTTGGGCCGCGGCATCGTTCGTTTGCCCGAATATTCGGTAGAAAGTGAAATTAACTCGGGCCAGCTGCAACGTATATTCCAAAGTGAGATGACGGCGGGCCAGACGATCTATATTGTTCATCCGCAATTGATTCATCAATCCCGTTGCCTAAATTTCTTTATTCAGTTCGCACGATCTTTTTTTAAGGCTTAAGGGCATCTCTAATAATTGAAATTTCCTCAGGGCTTAAGGTATTTCCTATATCAAGGCGAGCGCTTGAAAGCAGGCTGGCTGCCTGTTAAAAAAGCTCAACGCAGAGATCGGGAATGCCTGAAGCCCCCGAAAAGCGAGCCCCTTACGTCCATCCGCCACGTTACTCTACTTGCTAAGGACTATGGCCATTCCGGCGTAGAGTGCCTAGCCGAATGAACGTAAGGGCTCCCGCTGAGGCGAATTTGAATTATTAGAGATGCCCTTAAATAACCTGGTTACTGCATGCTGATGAACTATGATAAAGATAGCGGGTCATGTTTTACGAAGCCCATCACTCACCAACCCGTTTTACTGCGTTAAACACTGGCAATAACAAATATTGGAGGCTTTGCACGTTTCTTGCGTATAGATACTGCTCATCTATAAGCGCGCACTCTTTTTATCGCACTGAAAGTGGTGGGCTTAGATTTAGAAGTCGATAATATTTAGCCTTAACAATACAGATCGCACCGCAGTGTGCCATCGCCAACAACAAGACCGACAGAAAGAAAGGAAAACCATGCCTCACACTCCTGAAAAAAAACCCGTGAGTCCGTTTAGACGCGTGCACAAAACCCCGTATATTATTGACATCGAAGCGTCCGGTTTTGGTGCGTCGAGCTACCCTGTTGAAGTCGGCCTAGCCATGCAAGACGGGTCTCGATTTTGCGCGCTTATTAAACCCACCGAATACTGGACGCACTGGGACAAATCCGCCGAATCGATGCACCATATTTCCAGAGAAATGATTATCAAGGATGGCAAAGCGGTAGAAGAAGTTGCCGCCGAGTTGAACAGCCGTCTAAAAGGAAAAATAGTTTACAGTGACGGCTGGGTAGTTGACGAGCGCTGGCTTATTCAACTGTTCGAGGCGGCACAAATGAAATGTTTATTTCAGTTTTACGACATCGAAACCATTCTCTCCGAAACCCAAATGAATGCCTGGCACAAAGTAAAAGCAATAGTAGCGGTTGACTTAAATCTTCAGCGACACCGAGCCAGCAACGACGCCAGCATTATTCAAAGAACCTATCAAAAAACACACGACCTTGGTTACCTTAACCAGCTTGCTGCAGAGAGCGACGCAAATACACATAAGACAAAAGCATCGCTTGATTTTCTTTAAACGCAATCTGCTCTACCCGAATTGCTTTAATACATATTTTCTGAATTAAGACATATGACCCTAAAGACAAGAAAAAAGGACGTTATTTAGACTGTTTTTCTTCCCTCCAATAGGTTTATTTTCTTCACACTGCAGGTGCAAATACGAAAAAATTAATTTGGTTAAAAATAAAATTTACGTCGACAACAAGCATTTGGATTTAAATTAAAATTATTTTTAATTGTTGCTAATTATTTTAGTAATTCTCGCGCCAGCATGTGATCCATAAGGTTTAAACCACGTATTCCTGTCACATTACAGACAACCATTGACTGGAGTATAACCGTGAAAATAATTTACAGTAAAATTATGGCCTTGCTCGCCATCACCTTTATTTTAGGTGCATGTTCGGGTGACGACGACAACGACACACATGTTGTAGAGCAGAAATCGATAGTGGATGTTGCTACTGAAAACGGCTCATTTACTACCCTAATTACCGCTTTGCAAACAACCGGCCTAGATGAAACTCTAGCAGATCTCGACGCTACCTTTACCGTATTTGCACCCACAGATGCAGCGTTTGCACTTCTGGGAGAAGATGCGATAAACGCTTTGCTTGCCGACTCCGATGCCCTTAGCGATATCTTGCTCTATCACCTAATCTTGGCGTCCGAAGTAGACTCCAGCGCAGCCATTGCTGCTGCCGGGTCGAAAATTGACATGGCCAATGGCGACCAAGCAAGTTTGTCTCTAACGGGGGATTTGCTGAACATCAACCTTTCCAAAGTCACCATTGCCGACGTTATGGCAGACAATGGCGTTATACACATAATAGATGCGGTTCTCCTACCGCCAGCAGAAGCGGGAGAACCAACACTCAACATTGTTGAGACCGCCATTGAAGATGGTCGCTTCACAACACTGGTAGCCGCCTTAGGCGCTGCCGACCTAGCCACAGCCCTAGCCAACCCAGACGCCGACTTCACCGTGTTTGCACCCACCGACGATGCCTTTGACGCGTTGGGCCAAGGCACCACAAATGCGCTACTGGCGAATATTCCAGAACTCACCACCATCTTGCAGAAGCATGTGATCAGCGGTGCCCAAGTAGACGCCCTCACAGCCATGACCCTTAATGGTAGCGAAGCAACAACCCTTGGCGGTGACTCCGTAGACATCGCCATTGTAGATGGTCAACTTACTGTTGGCGGCACCAATGTGATCATTACTGATATTTACACCACCAACGGCATTATTCATGTAATCGACGCGGTTATCGCCGAACCTGGAGACCTTCCACCGCTTTCATTGATTGATGTCGCAACCAATGCGGGGTCCTTTTCCACCTTACTAGCGGCACTGGATGCCGCCGACCTTAACGACACAATTGCTAACTTGGATGCCTCATTTACCGTATTTGCGCCCACTGATGAGGCCTTTGCAGCGCTGCTAAGTATTTTAGAAATAGACGCCGAAACCTTACTCACAAACCCAGACTTATCGGACATATTGCTTTACCACGTGCTCTCTGGCGAAGTAAATTCCGGAGCGGCCATTGCTGCTGCGGGAACAGCGGTGCCCACCTTAAACACCGACGCCATTGGTATATCTCTTAACGGAGAAACACTAAATGTAAATACGGCAACAGTTACTACCGCCGACGTGGCCGCTGCTAACGGCATTATTCATATTGTTGATCAAGTATTGCTTCCACCAGCAGAAGCTCCCGACATGCCCACGGCCAACATAGTAGAAACAGCAGTGGCAGCGGGGAACTTTACCACCCTGGTGACTGCCCTACAGGCCGCATCATTAGACAGCGTTTTAGCAGATGAGATGGGGGAATTCACCGTGTTTGCACCAACAGACGCCGCATTTGATCTACTAGGCAGTGAAGCGATTGCTGGCCTGCTGGCCGACATTCCAAGCCTCACCGACATACTCGAACTACACGTAATCAGTGGATTGAGCGTGGATTCGGTTAGTGCCTTCACGCTCACGGGCACGAGCGTTGAAACTGTCGGAGGAGAAATGATTTCTATCGCCATCAATGATGGGGAATTATTAATCGGAGGCTCCGTTATAAGCACCTACGACCTCTACACATCTAACGGAATCATCCACGTTATAGACACTGTGATCACTCAATAGCTGTTTTTCATAACCCCTTTGGGAGCCTAGTGCTCCCATTTTTTTTGTGCACCTCAAACACTTAATTCCGACAAACTGTGAATAGGGGCCGATAGCAATGAATGACGATGCACCAATTAATGAT
>JBLHGN010000023.1:0-22548 GCA_047616325.1 Lentisphaeria bacterium | reverse complement strand
ATGGCGTGTACTGGCCCTGTGCTGCGGAAATGGACTGCAGTCGCGCAATAATAGCTTCTTTCAATACGTCATTGGCAGAATGTCCGTCGCCGGCAAGTAATTCGCTGTAGATTAGCTTTTGTACGTCTGCGTGAACTCTAGTGCTAAAACCGCTTGGCGTAGCTTTAAAAAACTTATGTATGCGCAGCCATCCGGCGCGCTTGGCAAGTATACTTGCGCAGCAAGCGAGTATATAAAAGGGTGCCCACACAACATTGACAGGCACTTTAACTAAATCCCAACCGAAGGCCCTTTTATTTATTCGCCACGCGCCAGGATACAAAAAACATCGCCGCGAAAAATCTGGCACTCGCTTAAGGCAGCCCTCAAAATAGTCGTGGGCTGCTTCAGCAATAGCCGCTCTCACCAAATTCTCATCCAGCACTGTATGCTTCAAAATGCAAACCACGCAGGATAAAGATCAAAATAAACACATAGATAAAACACAATTATTGCCACCTATTTTTTAATATTTTTCTTGTTTATTTTAAGCGTTTTGTTTTTAAGGATTTTATCGTCTGGCTCTTGCCAAGTAACCCGCAGGTTGATTCTATTCTGACCATCCTCCTTTTCTGCATTAAGCTTTATGTGTAAAAGCCCGTCAGGAGACATGGAGATTCCACCTTGATCATCGCTAAAGCTCAGCGCGCCACCATCAAAACCATCGGCCATAGCTTCAAGAATTTTGCGAATACTTTTTCTGTCTTCCAATGATTCAAAACGAAAATCGTTCTTTTCTTCAGACACATCAATTCCCCTTAGAATGCTGTCGCCGCGCATAAACTAATAATGAATTTTCATTTAACCCGGCTGGAAAACCTTAATTTTTTTATAGTCACTGCTGATGCCCAACGCATAACCGTCGGGAGAAAAAATGGTGGCACCTGCTCCACAGCCCTTTAAACCTTCGCGCCGTCGTGTGCCGCTATCCAGAGTGATATCACATTCAAAATGAAGGATGTTTTTGCGAAATACTATCCGTTGCCCGAAATGTAAATTGCGGTGTCCATGAACAATTGCCGTAATACCGGCATCACCTAATTGTTGTGAACCCCTTTCGGTAAACGGCATATCCACCGCTCGGTATTTGGTGCGTATTGTATTGGCAATCGGGCCGTAGTAGAACTCAAAAGCATTAGCCAACAGTTCTTTTTTAAAGGATTGATTTACAAAAGTCACACCGTGCTTGCTAATCATGCCTGCAACGTTGTCATCCAAGCCTGCGTGAACAAATAGAAATGAACCCTTGTGGCTCGCCAAACGCATGATATCGAAAAACCAATGAAACTCACCGCTAGGAGACAAAAACAATGCCTGCCATTTCAGCGCCGCTGCATAAACCTCCCGCAGCGACAAACCAGATTTTCCACAAAGGTTCTCAAAGCGCGAGGTTTTATTGCGAATTTTTTTCATTTCCCGTTTAACAGCCAGTGGCGAAATGAATGTGGCTACCCGCGCAGGAAAATCTTCCCACCAGGCCTCAGAAGGGAAAAGTAATTTTTTACAGGTGGCTTGGTCGGGTATACCGTCAAGTGCGGCTGGATGCGATAGGTAGTCGTCGCGCAACTCCTTTAAAAAGGATACCGCCTTGCCCCCCATACGAACAAAAAAGTGGGTACTGTGTGGTTCGTGTTTTTTGCCCACCGAACCCATGCCGTAGAGCACACGAATATCATGATTACCGGCCAATAAGTCGATACTGGCACCGCAATCTATTAGTAATCTCAATACGCGCAACACCCGCAGGTTACTGGGACCCTTATCAAAAAAATCGCCGCCCATGATAAAATGTGCAGCCCTGCCTTTAGTCGTTAAATGAAACTGTGTATCGGCGGCACCTGTTTTTTCTATGCCACCACTTGCCACTAGAGCCGCTAAAAAGGCATCGGCGTCGGCGTGCACGTCGGAAATAAAGACCACGTCACAGCTAGGCCACTGCCAGTTAAGCTGGCCCATATGCTGCTCGAAGCCCTTGCGATCATCCACAAGCATACTGTGCTTACCGCTAGCCCTCCAGTCCTGGCGGGCGCTCGGCAGGCGTGCATCGAGCCAAGTTTCTCCACAATATTCGTGGGGGCGTATGTCGGGAGTTTGCTTCAAAGCGGTGGCCTGTGGTTAGTTGTGTTATGGGGCATCATTTTTTCCACTTTCGGGGATTATAAAAATGGCATTTTTTTTGCGAGTGTAAGTAAGCGGGAGTATTGAGCATAAATAATATATTTTCGCCTAATACGCTACAGACATGCTAACAATAGACTACAAAGCTCCTATCTTTTGCCAACTTCACATTCCCTACCCATTAGACACCTGCAAGCAGTTTGGAAGTATGTTGTTACTGCTGGCAATCGTTAGATCTTAGCCTTTTTGAAAATTTAGCGATCGTCCCTCTAGAACAGCCCAATAAACGCATACTCTAAATAGACCATGCGGAAAGAAAAAACTCAGAAATAATCTGGGCTTTCGGTTAAAAGGCAAAACGCAATACTTTACCCTCTGCCCTTTCATTTCGGATAACTTTTCGATGCGAACGAGGTGTTCGGCGGAGTGTTAACAAGTGAAATCCTGGGGATAATGGGGTATGATTTTTCATGGTGAATTATACTATATTCGACCATTTTCCTCATCAAAATTCCCATGCTAAATTCCTTAACTTATTGCCATTCAGGTCATATACTTATTTACCTAAACAGAACCGAAAACTATTTTTAATCGATGAAGAGATATCTTCGCGTAAGCCACACTCGTTTGCGTACGCCGAAAAATAACGGGTCACCCCCAGCACATCATCAATTATTTTTTTAGCTTTAACAGATTTAATGTCAGCCGTTCTCGCGCAATCGATTAAATCCTGCACTGCAAAACCGTCACGCTTTCCTGAGCAGCTCATTTGGTGAGAGCTGATAAAAGGATTTCCAGGCTTGTACGAAAAGCATAAATCATAGGCCGGCGAGAGCATCCAGCGAGGCTCTATGTCATCGAGTAAAAATCCATGATTTTTGGAATGATCATCCTGATTGCGCGCAACAATGTTAAACACCATACGTCTAAACAATTCGTCCAGGTCATCTTGACCTAGACCGAGCTGGCGAGCGGTCTTAAACAAGTGCTCATAACCATATTGTCCGGGAGGATTTCTGTCAGCATGCGCAATCCCGCAATACGTTTGTACATGCAATTTACGTGATGCGAGTGTTTGCGTTGCCTCGGTTCGGTCGAAGCGCTGGGTCATAAAATGCGCGCGCTCTCCATCCTCTAACAGCTGACAGGGCATCATCGAGATGCCGCAGTCCACGGCCATTTGATGGTACACGTATTCAATCCTGCCAATCTGACTGGCGTCTGCGTGCTCTTCATTCGGGATCTCATCAAACTTCAGCAGCCAATGTGTATAGCCAGATTTTAGCTCCCCTTGCCCGCTCATGATAGATTGGGTTTGTTCGTTCCACGCAATGACGGCCTTGGCTTTAGCCCCCCCTGCGCTGGCACCAACACTGATAAGTTTTTCCAACGCCAAATCTTGATCCGGTATCTCATCGTCGCTGGCCCGAGAAAGGACCCTCTGAGCAACATCCATTAACTCACTTACGTCGAGCTCTACACCTTCGATCGCAGGACCTGGTTGAGCCGGATGAAACTCCAACGCTCCCATGCCACGCTCACCGAGGTAACACAACCGTTCGGCAATGCTTAGATCAGCGAAGTCCCGGCCCTGTTTAGCAAGCCAGGTACCGAGCAATCGGTTCCCAAATTTCTCTGGCAAGCTATCGGCAATGAGTCCCGGTAATCCACAAAACGTGTCTACGTACACTCCATCGTTGGACAGATTTTCGGGAAAACGGTACACCTGAGCGCCTAGCGGCATGTGTAGGGGTGAAAGCTCAATCCCGGTGCCAATAAAGTGCGGGAAGTACTGGAAGCTAGCTGCACGGCCGCCATCAAAACTGACGACCCCTACATCCATTCCCCACGCCGACACCTTCACATTACTGGGCATGACGACTCCCGATCTTTGCCTTCTTGACGGCTTTTGCGACTGACTGAGCCGGAGCCTCGATATGCGGGTCGAGCGCGCGCGAAACTAAGCGTGATGTTTGAGCCGACACTTTACCCTGAGAATTCCAGCGCTCAATGGGGGATTCGCTTGGCGGGACTAGCAGCTCTTCTAGCACGTGTTCCATGCCTAAGCCTTTCAGCGCCCGAATCACGATATGCCATGACACTTCTTCACCCTGCTCTAATCGATACAGTGTTGTGTTCGCAATGCCTGTGTCGTCTCGGAACGACTTCATAGAGCCTTGGTGGCGAATTTGCGCTTTTAGGTTGGCGCCAATGGCTGCCGCGACCGCTTCTATGCTCGCCGCCTTAACGTCGATACCCATATTCATACCACATATGAAAATTTACACACATTAATCCATGCATGTATTCCATATGTGGTATACCACAAAAGAGGAGCAATTGAAAAGAAATAATGCGTAATAGCCCCACAAAAGAGGAGCGGCTAAAAAAGGAACATATAATAACCCCACATATGGAACATATATGGGGTATATTGGTGACATCGCACTATTTATGATACGACTATATAAATTTATACAGTGTCTAACAGTTTAGATTCTTCACTTCAGATGGAGAAAAGCTTCACTAGTGAGAGCAGACTCATCACTCTAAGAAAGACTAAGGGGTCAAATCTAGCGTTATTAAGTTATAGCTCTTCTGTAATTCCTTCGATCCCGCTAATTTACTATGAATACCTCTAATCGTACTTCCAGCACTGGCGTAGCCACTCAAACAAATAACGATGCCATCTCCGTCAAAGTCAAATCACCTTCCTCATGCAGCGCTAACATGGCAAGCGACCGCGCTGGGCTTGTAACTGCCGTTCCCCGCCTAGATGTCATTAGCTCCTTCTTCGTCACATCACAAACCTTTAAAACGCGCAAAATTATTTCGAATTTTGAAGGAATCTTTTTAACAGCTTTTAGCTCCGGCACGTCAATACTCGATCTGGATTTTTGGGTTTTGTGAAATGAAATCATCACCGCCCAGAACAGAGCTAATTTTTTTCTTTGAATAGAATGTGTAAACTGAGCTTACTTCATCTCCATAAACAAAATTTTTGTACGCTGTTCATTGATTCCGACAGCCAAATTCCGATAAGGTGTAAGCCGTATTCAACCACTCAGGCGCTAGTGATTTGTCCATATAGGAAGGAAAGCTAGACCAAGGATAGTCTTCAATTCTGTCGACCATACCCGCATCAAGTGGGTTTCTATGAATATAACGCGACAAATGAGACCAATAAGCTTGGGCATCCACTAAAACTGCTTTATAGCGCCCTCTAAATAAGGGGCCGTCTGTTTGCTCCTTTCTGTTATAGAACTGCGTATACACTCCATTGATATGACGCATTATTCTCTAAAGATTTCCATTGGGCGTACGTAGCATCAAATGGTAATGATTTGTCATTAAACAATAAGCGTGACAATCTGCTTGAAAGCGCTCTGTCACCGCCCCTAACAACGACAAAAAATATTGCCTCTGATCATCATTCTTAAAAATCGCACGCCTGCCAGCACCACGATTCATCACGTGATACCAAGCGCCTTCAAAATCTATTCGTAGGGGTCTAGCCATAACAGGAAGAGTAGCGCCATTAACTATATACCACTAGACTTGACCCCCTTTACTTTTCTCGATTTTATCGCACGTGGTTCGTTGCGCTAAATTGGCGCTTTTCCTCCCAAATAAAATAGAAAAGCTCAAATTGGTGCGCTCAGGAAAACTTGGACATAAATCTGAAGAGTGTATCGGGCTTAGAAAAGTACTAATTGTGTTAGATTTTTGAGCTGAGCCTTTGTTTTTCGTGTCTTTTTGAGGTTTTTGGCGCCACTATAGGCGCCAAAATGATTATTGAGGCGTTGAACCTTAGTTAATGAAAGTGGAGTGTTGCATGCCCTATTTATAGGCATGCTCTGTGCTTGCACAAAGGCATAAGGTAAACAGCTACAAATCCCACTAATAAACTATTGGGGTGGCGCCTGGGGAATATTGCATGCAATATACGAAACCGATGATTGAATTGGTCTACGAAATTAGGCGTCTTGTGCCAAGTGAGCTAAAGCCAGGTGTAAAATTGGCCAATCCTGATTTATTTAAAGCATTGATTGATCATTACTTTAACGGTGCAAAAACGGTGACTAAGGCGCTGGTTAAAGAGCTGCTGGTTCTTGCTGGTGAAGACTGGTCCGATGTATTGAAAAACAATGAAACACTAAACGATCGATACTATACAACAATGTATCGCGGCGCTGTCTCGCTTGAGAAGCCGATGGATAGAGTGTTGGAGCAAGGCGCCAAAAAACCCAAACGCATCTATAGAGGGCAGGTGGTTGCTTAGCGTATGGCCATGATAGCAATTTTGGATAGGGCAGCTGCGCGAGCAATGCTTTTATAAGGACTTATAACCACATTATTTTACTGTAGGGTAATTGATGAGATTTGAAAGTTTTAAAGTTTTAAAGTTTTAAAGTGGAGGTTAAACAAAGTTGTCGTGGCGTATTAAAAACAGCCTATAGACGATGTTATATGGTTAAAAATTAATCCAACGTAGAGACGATACGTTGTTCTATTTTTATAGTCTCTATTAACTAAATACTATAATCGTGTCTGTGCAGCACTGCGGCAACCAGCCGTTGTGACGTCTACCTAAGGCTGTCGCGGTTCGGGGTGAAATCGGCCAGGATATCTGGTGATTGCATGGCCTAGAGCGTTTCTAGATGGGGTGTAGCCATCTACCTTTACTCCTTAGTCAATATGATTCACGGGTAATTTATCTATAAGCTAAACCAGTGAAAAAAACTCATTAAATCTGATTCCAGTCACTTTATTTCATTTCAATTTCCCCTCGCAACGAGCCATTTCTGGATGGGCACTAATTAGTTTAACTTTTCTTGCGATAGTTGTATCGAATGGCGCCCATACTCTCATTCTTGGGCGCGATTGAGTTACTTTTAGGGGGGTGTATTTTTATTGAGGTTTATAGTTTTAATCTTATTTCCATTTAAGTACCAATAAGCGCAATTAAGCTAGGTATATCGCAGCTTAAAGTACTTCAGGTGACAGCAGAATAGAGCCCGTGCTCTGGCTTGTCTTTGACGACACGCGAGATACTAAGCGCCAAGAATATAACCGAAGGGAAAGGCTATGGTCGATAATAAAAATCCTTCTGTGCCAGTGAGTAAAAATGAACCACCCCGCCGCTCTCTAACACTGGAGCAAGCACTACTGGCGCCTTTGGATTCTATTTTAAAAGCGCAGCTGCATTCCGCACGCTCGTTTCTTAATATGTTGTTGCAGTTGGGTTATCCCCACGACTGGCGGAATGACGACGGCAATTCGGGCGATGTCGAGTCTACCGAAGGGGGTGGTGAAGCCAGCGCATCAAAGCCACCCTCCGATGAACCCTACCATATGGAATTTTCGTTTCGTGATGAGGACAACAACAAGCAAATTTTGAGCGTGCCCTCTTTGGCCTTGGTTCGCATTTTACCGCTGGCGGTTGATTCCGCAAGTTTCGAGCTTGAAATGGCCGCATGAAGTGGTTACGCGTGAACAAATCAGGCAGTCGGCAGGAGTAGATAAAAACGATGGTAAAAGGAAATTTGGCGCGACCAAAAGGCCCTGGTTTTTAGTTGCAGAACCATTGGATATTCGCGGTGAAATTATTCCACCTAGTTCACAAGATGCGGCTAGCCGCAAGCAAACACAATAATCTATTAAAATAAACATACAGGTTAAATCTATTCCGATGCCTGCTGGGCTCAATAAATTGTTGACTACGTTCACCGGTATAAGTGAAATACGCAATGAGCCCAATGAATCAGTGCCTGACACTCCGTCAGATGCACCTACTCAAGGTGGGCAGCCCTAACTAATTTTCATTCAGACGTGCGCGTCCCGCACTTTTTTCGCCGTGTGTTTTTAGAAAAACAGATGAACGTTGTTTTAATAAAACCTAAACCCAAAGAAGGAAACACGTCATGCCAGAAGCAACAAATCTTATTGGCGCTGAATTTTAAGCGCTACCCCTCGATTATTTAATTTCAGCACCGCTGGTTGCCGCTATAAAAGCGCAGAGTATTGCCGCCGACACAACTAAAGCCTTTATAGAAAGTATGATAGTCGACGGCAAACCATTAACTGTTGATTTTAGTGTGAGCAAAAAGCAGGAGACGACCCGGCTAATGCCATACACGTCCAGGCGCCGCTCTTGGCAATGGTCCCTGTGCCGCATCTACGAATAGACTCAATGACAATACATTTCACATTCGAAGTAAACCAAACGTATCGCGACAGTAGCACCACAAATAAATCTGTCGAGATAAGTGTGAATTCTGGTAAGGCCTTAAGTCCCTGGGTTAGTGCCAGTCTAAAAGGGTCGGCTTCAAGTAAGGCGACTAAAGAATCTGAGACCAACCGCAGCGGTCAATTAGATATAACCATTAATGCAAGTGGGGCGCCAATACCTGAGGGGCTTGCACGGGTGCTACCTATAATGACTAGTGCCATTCAAACGCCTCCAGCTTCACCTGGAAAACCGCCTAAGCCAAGTTAATGGAGATTTATTCGTGTCATTCTAAATGGTATGTTTTGAAGTCCTTCATCATTAAATTGGCGAGGGCAAGAGCTAACTGGGTGGCGGAATAGGGCTATGGCTTGGAATCGACTTTTTTCGTCTCTGGGTCAGACCCAGTGGCACTCACTAGAGGACATTGTGCAATCCGCATTTGCCGACGTTATTAATGCTGATGTTCAATTTCAACTGAGTCAGGCTGAAGCCTGGAGCCGCTTTGTTGAATCTGTGCGCGAGTTAAGTGATAATCCGGTGATTCAACCGCTGGATTTTTCTGTTGGCTTCGGTCGCCTAGAAAACTTAGCCATAGACGAAATCATCTGCATACCGACAGATAAATACATCGCCGTCGCATCGTGGCTTTACTTCTTTTTCAAACCACTCGTCGATTACGTTGTGAAGATAGATGTTGGCGAGTATCGGTGAGATTACTCCCACAACAATGTTGCAAACTTTTTGATGAGCTGTTTTCTGACCTGTCATTCACAGGAATGGGCGGTGGGTTAACCTTGAACACAACGTTTACCTCTTTCAGGTTGATTTCAACTCGTTTCACGAGTGCTCTAAGATTGTACGTTGTGCCTCCCAACCTATCTTGTCAAGAGAGGCGTTGACTTGCTGTGAGAACAGCTCGAAGTTAGAAACGATTAGCTGAAGGCCCTTTTTGAGTGTTTGATGGTCAATAATCGTGGCGCATTGGTCTTCATTGCTTTTTAACCGATTTTTCAACGCTTTAATTCGAGGTTCAAATTCTGCTTTCGTTAGGTAGCCCTCGGTATAGCTATCAATTAAACGATCTAGGCCGAGCTGTACTTTTTTGCTTTTCTTTTCTAGTTCCAGACGCTTGTCATCGTCAGAGCATTTTTCAAGTTTATCGAGTTGATACTGATAAGCTTCTCGAATATGGTTTGGGTTTCTTCGCAACAGGAGAACCTCTTCCCAAACGGCAGTCTCCAGCGTATCTGTTCGGACTTGTTTATTCGAGCAAACTCTATTCCCTCCAAAACGATATGCATCGGTACCAATACAACGATAATACGCATAATGAACAACCTTTTCGCCTCGTTTATTCGTAACGGGTTTACCATAAAAAGAATACTGACATCTCGCACACACTAAAAGACCTTGTAATAAATAACTGGCGCCTAGGCGTCGTGTTCGTGTCATTCTGTGGTTCTCTTCAAGCTGCTCTTGTGCAACTTCAAATAATTCAATGCTGATAATCGCAGGTACTGGAATGGTTATCCAGAATTTTTCCTCAACGGGGTAAATCGAGTAGTTCTTTTTGGGTTGCTCTTGAGAATGTTTTTGTGGGCGAATCCTAGACAACCTTTTCCAGGTTTTTGTTTTCCCAAAAGCCGCCTCACCTTTATAGGCTGGATTGTTTAGCATTCCCCATATAGAGCTTCAGTTCAGCCGCTTGAGTTTAGTTCTCTGCTTGTGGAAATGGTTTCAGTGAGTGGACTCATGGGTGTATTCCCTGCGCGGTTAGCGCATCATGCTTATCGTTTGTGTTCGTGGGCTTTTCATCGGTTTGATGATCGCCAGATATTGTTCCTAGTTGATCGTAGGCAGCTAATGAAGCGGGTTTTACGCTGATGCCTTTGGCATTTATGTGGCGCACGTGCAAGGCAATGGGAGGCGGCTCGTTGCGCTGCGCGCGACGACGCTCTAAAACTTGCCTCACGGCATTCGGGTGAGCGACGTCTTTGTGCAGAGCTTCGGTAATGGCACACTCTAATTCGGCGGCACCGTAATCACCGAGCATATCGACTAATAACATCGTCACATAAGTTAAGCTGTTACCTAGTTGCGCGGAACGGGCCAGCAGTTCGCGGCTCGACGGCGCGGCATGACTGATGCCTATCTTGCCCTCGGTGGTAGCGTGCCTGGTGTTTACTGGTTAACAGTGCGTGGATGTGCGCTTCCTGTTCCATTTGCTCACCTTTGTCATACTTCGTGGATGCTCAGCAATGATCTCCATGCCATCCACGATGCGAACACGCGTCAGTGTAACGGTCACCGTCAACACCCGCTGAACATAGGTATGGGGGATGGAGTAGTCATTCAAGTCAAAGCGCACAAAGTGCGTTTTCCCCACAGAAACTTCAACGCGCTTCTCGCACCGTTAGGTCAGAATTTTCGGGGCAAGAGCGATCGGCACTTTGTCCCAGGCACCAGGTGTTTGCTTGTGCGTTCAACTCCTCTATGGTTTGCCACTGTCTTCCCGCAAAAAAATTGTCACGGACATAACGAATAGCGCGCTCTACACGACCCTTTTCATTTCCCCGAGCAACCGCCACCGGCCGAGGCTCAAAAAGGTAATGGGCAGACAAGTCCAGCAGTGTGGGGGGGGAAGCGTATGGCGTCACCCTGGCGCTCCAATACCGCCGACTTTAAATTATCAAACAATAATACTTTCGGCACCCCACCAAAAAACTCGAACGCGGCAACGTGACCCTGCAAAAAACTTTCCATTCGCTGATTCAGGTAAAACTGTAAAAACATTTGTCGGCTCCAGCTCAACACCATGACAAGCGCGATAACGGGGCGCTTTGCTTTGCCAATCTACATGTGGCCAAAATGGCCCCAGTCCACTTGAGCCTGCTCACCTGGTGATGTTTTTAAACGCAGATACGCTTCGGGAATTTTACGAGGGCGAAGTTCGGCAATGCGTTGACGAAAGTAACTTGGGCCACCCAGTTTGAACTCACCTTAAGTGAAGATGCAGTCACCACATCGTCATATGTACGCAGGTGTTACGCAATATGGAACTTTAGGGTACTGCGCAGTTAACTTAGTTATGACCATGTCCTCTTTGGCAAGACCCACCGACAACATATGAACGGTACCAATGATCGCTGTTGGCAAGTTTGGAGTGTGTGTCCCTTTCAAGTTCTTTGGTGTGAAGGCGCCATTCGAAAATAGGTTTCCAGCTCACTGGGTATAAATTAGCCTATCGTAATTGCGCCAAAATCGTTAAAGTCCATAAGTTCGAGACGCACATTTTTTTGTATTTAAGGTGCGTCTCGAAACTTCAGTTTTCGCCCTGAGCTGAGGCGTGCGTATATTCAAAAGTTCACACTTTAAAAACATAACTTAGTGCTTCAAGGGCTTATACTTCATCCGCTTCGGCTGCGCATCTGCACCCTTGCGGGCAATAAAGTCTTCGTGGTATTCGGTGTAGTTACCTTCAAAAAACACCACTTCACTGTTGCCTTCATACGCGAGAATGTGGGTAGCGATGCGATCGAGAAACCAGCGGTCGTGCGAAATTATTAATGCGCAGCCGGGGAAGGCCAGCACCGCGTCTTCGAGGGCGCGTAGGGTTTCTACATCGAGGTCGTTTGAGGGTTCATCTAGCAGCAATACGTTGGCGCCCTGTTTAAGGGTGTTGGCCAAATGCAGGCGGCCGCGTTCTCCACCAGACAACTCTCCCACACGTTTTTGCTGATCGGTGCCTTTAAAGTTAAAGCGACCTAAGTAAGCGCGTGAGCCCACTTCGTAGCTGCCGATTTTTAGCATGTCGTGCCCTCCGGAAACGGCCTCCCACACGCTTTGATCGTCTTGCAGGTTTTCGCGGCTCTGTTCTACGTAGGCAATTTTTACGGTTTCGCCGATAACAATATCGCCGGAGTCGGGCTTCTCGTCACCTACAATCATACGGAATAGCGTGGATTTACCCGCGCCGTTGCCGCCGACTATGCCTACGATGGCGCCCTTGGGCAGGGCGAAGGTGAGGCCGTCGAGGAGCAGTTCATCGCCGTAGCCCTTCTTAACATTATTGAATTCGATAACCTTGTCACCCAAGCGCTCGCCAGGGGGAATATAAATTTCGTTGGTTTCGTTGCGGGTTTGAAAGTCCTGCGATTGCATTTCTTCAAAACGCGCCAAGCGTGCCTTGCTCTTGGCCTGCCGGCCTTTGGGGTTTTGGCGTACCCACTCGAGTTCCGCTTTGATGGCCTTGCTTTGTGCAGCCTCAGATTTGTGTTCTTGAGCCAAGCGCTGTTCTTTGGTTTCTAGCCAGGTGGAATAGTTGCCTTCGTAGGGAATGCCGTGGCCGCGGTCGAGTTCCAGTATCCAGCCGGCAGCGTTGTCTAGAAAGTAGCGGTCGTGGGTAATGGCCACTACGGTGCCAGTGAAATTCTTAAGGAATTGTTCCAGCCAGAATACTGACTCGGCGTCCAAGTGGTTGGTGGGTTCGTCTAGAAGCAGCATGTCGGGGCGAGACAGCAGCAAGCGACAAAGGGCTACGCGGCGCTTTTCTCCTCCCGACAATCTACTTACGTCTGCATCCCATGCGGGTAGGCGCAGAGCATCGGCGGCCACTTCGAGGGTATGCTCCAGGTTGTGCGCGTCCCAGGCTTGAATAATGTCTTCGAAGTTTGCTTGTTTCTTTGCTAGGGCATCGAAGTCGGCATCGGGTTCGGCGTAATCGGAATACACTTGGTCGAGGCCCTTCAAAGCGTCGACCGCCTCTTGTACGCCTTCTTCCACATTGCCGCGCACGTCTTTTTCAGGATTTAGTTGGGGTTCCTGAGGAAGATAGCCCACTTTTATATTGGGCATCGGGCGCGCTTCGCCGTTGTAGTCTTGGTCCAAGCCCGCCATGATTCGCAGTAGCGTCGATTTTCCGGAGCCGTTTAAGCCCAAAACACCAATTTTTGCGCCAGGGAAAAATGACAATGAAATATTTTTGAGAATTTCGCGTTTGGGTGGAACCACCTTGCCGACGCGATTCATGGTAAAGACGTACTGAGCCATAGAGTGCTTAGCCTCGTATCATGGTTGTTTGGAAGAAAAGGGAACGGAGGATGAGCGAGTCAGGCCCTCGTCGATGCCCGCACGTTACCTTAGGATGAGGCGGAATTCAATTATAACCGGCGTTTCAAGGAAGTAAATTTGCGTACCAGGAGGGCTGCAGATTGGTGTACAATTCCGCCACAATTTTTTACTATCTGCGCCACTGCACGCCGATGTATTTATAAGATATGGCTATCCGGTGCGTCCATCTGGTACGTTTATCTATTCGATACGTTTATTAAAAGGACCGGCTGCGTTAACAGTTTACTTATATATTTGCCGAGGAATCTCATGTTTGATAAAAACCAAACAATCGCCGCGTTTGACCCCGAAATTTGGAACTCCATAGTCAGCGAAGGCCGCCGTCAGGAAGAGCACATCGAGCTGATTGCCTCGGAAAACTACACCAGCCCCATGGTGATGGCGGCGCAGGGCACTAAACTTACCAATAAATACGCTGAGGGTTATCCCGGCAAGCGTTACTACGGTGGCTGTGAATACGTCGATCACGCCGAAGCGCTTGCTATTGAGCGTGCCAAAACGCTGTTTGGTGCAGATTATGCCAATGTGCAGCCACATTCCGGCTCTCAGGCCAATACCGCTGTATACGCGGCTCTATGCTCGCCCGGTGATACCGTTTTAGGCATGAGCCTGGCCCACGGTGGCCACTTGACCCACGGTGCCAAAGTAAACTTCTCTGGCAAAATATATAACTCGGTGCAGTACGGCATTAACCCAGACACCGGTGAAGTGGACTACGAAGACATTGCCAACCTTGCGCGCGAGCACACGCCCAAAATGATTGTGGCCGGGTTTTCTGCCTACAGTCAAATCCTCGACTGGCAAAAGTTTCGCGATATCGCCGACGAAGTGGGCGCTTACTTAATGGTAGATATGGCCCACGTGGCCGGCTTGGTGGCCGCTGGTGAGTACCCTTCACCGGTACAAATTGCCGACGTTACCACCTCCACTACCCATAAAACTCTGCGCGGTCCACGCGGCGGTATCATTCTCGCCAAAGCTAACGCAGAAATTGAGAAGAAATTAAACTCGGCGGTTTTTCCTGGCGGTCAAGGTGGCCCCTTGATGCACGTGATTGCGGCCAAGGCCATTAGCTTTAAAGAAGCGATGAGCGAGGACTACAAAGTTTATCAAAAGCAAGTTGTTGTAAATGCTAAGGCGATGGCGGCTACCTTTCTTGAGCGCGGTATAAAAATTGTATCGGGCGGTACCGAAAACCATTTGATGTTGGTGGATTTGATCGGTAAGGAATACACCGGTAAAGATGCCGATGCAGCGCTGGGTGCAGCCAATATCACGGTTAACAAAAATGCCGTGCCCAACGACCCTCGCTCACCTTTTATTACCAGTGGTTTACGTGTAGGTACGCCAGCGATTACTACGCGTGGCTTTAAAGAGGCAGAAACTGTGCAGCTTACCCATTGGATGTGCGATGTATTGGAAGCGCTGGAAAAAGGTAATGCCGAGCCAGTAATTGCCGAAGTAAAAGCCAAGGTTTTGGAGGTGTGCGTTAGATTTCCTGTTTATGCAGAATGATGCCAGTCTCATTTACTGTTGATGAGCACATAAAAAAGGCGACTTCGGTCGTCTTTTTTATGGCGTTTTTGCGCCTCTCAGCTTTCGAGACGATCAGCTTTCGGTGCACATCGGTATTTTTCAGGTCTATTTTGTTTTCGTTTTTCAAAGCTGGGTAGCGAGCAGTATTTATTCTGATAGGTAAAATCTAAATCCCCCTGGTTTTTGCAGCCATCAAAATACCATTGCTTGTCGCCACTAGCAGCGGATTTTTCTATCCAACTGCATCCGCGCCCATCGCGCACAGTCAACTGCCTGTGGGCATTACTCTTTTCGCTGTTATCCTCGAAATCTTGATCCTTTTCTTCGTTTATAGATAAATGCTTTTGCTCAAGTATGGCGAGTGTATCCCTCAATATTGGGCAAAATACGCGACTATTATTAGCGCTATCTTCACCATTCGAATAGATGTTGGGAGTGGCTTTCAAGAAAAACTCAAGCACCTAGCCTACTTCACAAGAGTTCGCGCTGAAATAAGAGCGGTTTGGGGCTGGGTGGTTAGTTCTTTTGCGCCGGGTTGTCGGGTGCCTGGGGAGGTGCTTGGAAAGGTGCCTTTGTTTCGGCCTGGCTAGGCTTTTGGACAATCGCTTTGTGGCGCTTGAGTGTTAGCGAAAGTGTGGAGTGTTCGTTACCATTAGGGTTGAGTCTAATCAAGGGGGCTATCCCTAGCTTACATATTGGTTACTCCTTGTGACAGGCTAAGCACATAAAGATTCCCCTCGCTACAAATCTTTCTTGCGTCTGTTTGTTGCCATTTTATTAGGTGGAAATCTTTATTCGTGGTGCTGCCTTCTCGTCCATATCCACTTCCGGTGCACATAGAAGCATGCGTGAAGATTTAATTTGGCCGGTATTTATGGCGTGGTCTTTAAAGTTCTTTGCGCGTTCGACGGCTATGTGTTTTAGCTGTTCCAACTGTGTTCCATCTAGCTTTGTCGTGTTGCTGCTAAGACCAATATCGGCCGCTGTTGCTATGCCACAAATCTTCACTTGTGTTTTAGGTTTGTCTTTCATTAATAAAATAAATTGTTGTGCGAACACCCGTTGTTCTTCTTCCAACTGGCTGCTTGTTGGCCGATATTCCAAGTCGTTAAAGCGAATTTTTAAGGCGAATTCGCCGGCAGCCATGGCAACCGACACCACGCTGGCATAGGGAACAAAGGTTTTCATTAGGTAGGATTTGGCCTGACTCATCACCGCTTTTTTGACGATAAGAGCGACAAAGTTGCGCACGCCAAATGAGGGTTCGTTAGCGTTGCCGGTAACGGGAATTTTTAAATCGATATTGCCATTTTTGTCTTTAAGCATACCCAGCGCCACGTTTAAAGGTAGGGCGGTTTGATCTTGTATGGAGTCGGCTTGCATGTCGTTGGCCGCCGACATTTCGAGGCCGCGTACTTTAAAGCGGGTGCTGCCTTTTAGCTGGGAATCCACAGCGCTTACATCAATATCTGTATCGAGTTCGCCAGTCTTTAGGTCTAAGCCGAGTGCGTCTTTCATATAGGTGGACACCGCTGGCAGAGACAGCTCCTTCAGAGACCCGTTCACGGTAAAGTTCAATTCTTTGGTGAAGGGGCTGACATCGCCCTTAAAGGCAAAGTGCGTATATTCGTCACTGCGGCCCTCAAGTATGAACGGGCTTTTAGTTTGGGGTTTTAGGTTGTAAAACGGGCCGCTAGTAAACTTGTCGATATAAATTGTGCGCTGGTAGGGTGGAGTCGTACTGTTGTCGCTAAAGAATATGCGTTTGGTGTTTATCAGCGAAAAATTTTCTAGGGTAATGCCAAAGGGGCTAGTGTTTTCCTCTGTAGTATTCTCCGCTATTTCGCTGTGAGTGCTGTCGCCTTTTTTGGGTGCTTGTGGATCTTTTGCTTGGGTCTGATTCGGTGTTGAAAACCCATCAATATCCACTAGGTTGGCCAGCGTTTTTTGTTTGCTGAGCAAAATGTCACCATTGAGACCGTCGATGGTGATTTCTTTGATGGCAAGATTTTCAGCCGATGCCGAAATACCGGCCACGCTTATGTTTTCACAGGAAGCGAGGGGTGGGGTGGGGTCTTCATTCGTGATCAATGAGCTTATTAATCCCGATAGCGTAATGCTGTCGAGCGTAATGCTTGGTTGGTTGTTATTTATTTCGAGCTGTATATCGTTTAGCTTAAGTGCCTTCCACTGCGCCAATATCTCTTGGTTTTCGGTATTGTTAAGGCTGACGCCATCTATCGCCGCAAAGGCGTGAAGGTCTAAATGGCTCAATGTGTTTTCGCCGTTTGCTTGCTTGAGTTCGATGCCAAACTTGTCGGACTGAAGGCTAAGCGCCTGTGAGGAAAATAAGCGATTGTGCTCGGCCAGGCTAATGTTTTCGCCACGTATTTCAAGCTGATCGCCGCCAATTGCTAGACCTTCAGCACTGAGTTCGATGTGTGTTTGTAGCTTTAGATTGAGCTTTCCGCTAGTTACGGTGCCCTCTTGAAAACGGTGGGTTTTGAGCGATTCTAGGGGGAAATTTTTAAGGCTTAGGGCGGAAGTGATGTTGCCAGCCCCAGAGGACAGAGATACGTCCACCTCCAGCTCGAGTGGTGCCTCATTGATGAGTGATTCGAGATGCAAAGAAAGGGATTGCCTAGCGGCATTTGCGCTGATGTCGTTAAGTTGCAGTGAATTAATGCTAAAAATATGCCCGATAGGTTTTGGAGGGGCGTCGGCTTCTGAGCGTAAGGGCAATAGCGAGCTAGTGATGTAAACCCCACTAATTGATAGTTCTTTGGCCACGACGGTATAGTCGCCGCCAACATCGCTATTTTCTGTCTCACTTTCCGCCACGGGTGTGTCGTTACTGGCGGGCAGGTCGCTCAATAGTATTCCGGCCACCTCAAAACCACCCTCCTTTTGCGCAATGCTGATGCGGGCGCCATCGAGAATAAACTCAGAAATATAAAGTTGCTTGGCAAATAAGCGAAACGGATTGACTTGAATTGACAGCGATTCCACGTACAGCGATTCTGCGCTCTGTCTATTTGTCAGCGTTAAGTTTTTTACGCTGAGTTTTGCCAAGAAGGGGTTTAATCGCACACTCGAGTCTGGCGACAGCTTAACCTGATAGGGCGCAAGTGCATCGCCTGCAATGCTGCGAACAAGCATGGGTGAAAACAACCACGTGCATAGAAATATCACAAAAACCGTCACTGCAAGACAGACGGATGAGTAGAGGAAGAAACGTTTAATAGTTGGCATAGTTACGGGGGTTTTTGTAGTGGGTGGTTGTATTGGCGTGCGGGTTGGATCGTGCGGCAGTAGCTGTATCGGTCGTTATCTGTATCTGTATCTGTATCTGTATCTGTATCTGTATCTGTATCTGTATCTGTCATTGTCGCATAGATTGATGTTATACAGTCGGCCACTGTGGGCTGCAATTAACGGATACGCATCTCACGTGTCAGAGAACTTAAGGCTAATGAAGCAATAATTGTACAGATAAAATAAATTGCGGTGGAGATTGATCTCGTCTCGCACTATTATTGATTCTACGAGGTATTCAATCTCGCTGTTTTGATTCACTATGTTGATTCAGTTTATAACGCACCGTAGGCAATCACTGAAACACCGCTTTAGCTAGTGCCCGTCAATAAATAGCTCGTCGCGAGGGGAAATTAAAATGACCATTTTCACACCACTAGATACAGGCGTTTGCTTATTGCAAACAACACCATCTAGTGGTGTGAAGATGGCCGTTTAAATCGCACCGCAGTAGGGTCCTATTTATGGATGGGCGCTAGCTAGTCCAACTTCAGTCTGTTCGCTACAAAATTGTGGTCGAGTTTTCATGCAAATTCCGAGTTCCATCAGTAACAATTTTAGGTTTCTACTTCTCGAGGTGAGTTCTCAGCTGAAACACCTGCAGACCTATTTCGATGAAGAGTCGGCCAGCGCGGCTAGTCGCATCGTTGACCGCAGTGGCTACGCCCATAATCTTATGCTCTATATCCACAATGCGTGCACCCGCCAAATCGCACTAAACGATGAAAATGACAGCATGTCGATGCGTGCCATCGCCTCGATCGCGACAGATTTAAAGCGCATTGCGGAACTGTGCCGCGAGTGCATTCATCAATTGGGGTATTTGCGAAAATCGCATAAGCTCGATCTCTCTTCATATAACAGTCTGCTCTCGAAAGTGTCTTCGAGTATCCCTTACATCGAAAAGGCCCTGCTGGATAACGATACGGAATTGGCTTTAAAACTTGGTCGTACAGAGAAAAAACTTTATAAGTCTTACCAGTCATTACTAAAAAAATACACCGAAAAACTTAAGCAAAAAAACTATACGGAGGATTTAGTTACCGGGCTTTTTGTTGCAAGCAATATCGAGCAAATGGGTGACACCTTACTGAATATTAGCGAATCTATTATTGCCAGTAATATTGGCCAACCAATGGATTTTCACCGCTTTGAGTCGCTGCGCAACTCTATAACTACATGGGCCGACGCCGAAGCCTTGTCTTCTGTAGAAGTACAGCCTATTTCCGAAACACATTCTGGCAGCGGAGTTTCATCCATTAGCTACTTAGATGATAATAAAGTTACGCAGCAGGCGATATTTAAAAATGGGAAAAAGCGTAAATTAAAAAAAGAATTTGACAGTGTGACCAGCTGGCACAATGTGTTTCCTGGCGTTGCGCCAAAAGTGTTCAGCTACAATAAAAGCGGTGATTCGGCCGCCCTACTCATCGAGCAGTTGCAGGGTTTAACCTTTGAAAAAATTGCCCTTCACGGAGTTGAAGACTTGCGCCAAAAGGCAATGAAAACACTTATAAACACCTTGTATTCAATTTGGCAGCAAACCACTAGCGCCAATATTGTAGGTGCAAACTTTGTTGGTCAAATACGCGATCGTCTCGATGAGGTGTATGCAACACACCCGTATTTGAATCGGCAAGATGCCTCTGTTTGTGGCGCCCCCTTTGCCAGTTTTGACGATTTACTCGCGCCCGCCGAAGACCTAGAACAGAAGTTCCAGGCTCCGTTTAGTGTGTTTATTCACGGAGACTTTAATATAGACAACATAATTTACGACATTGAACAGGATAAAATTAGTTTTATAGACCTACATCGCTCTACCTATATGGACTATGTGCAAGATGTATCGGTATTTATGGTATCTAACTATCGTTTACAAGTAAGAGATGTGGAAGTTCGCGAGCGCATTCGCCATCAAGTGCAAAACATCTACGATGGTGCCAGTGAATTTGCCTCCCTGCACGGCGACACATCCTTCGACGTGCGCCTTGCCTTTGGTTTGGCGAGATCTTTTTCAACATCCATCCGTTTTATTCTCGATAAATCTATGGCGCGGCTTATGTTTTTTCGCGCGCGCTATTTATTGGAACAATTAACCCATGCCTCGGCAAAAGATTTGGCGGCTTATCGTATTCCCTTAAAGGAGTTATTCCGTGACTGATCTAAACATAGCGGTGGTTGGCCTACCTGGAAACTGGTCCACCGAAACCCTGGCAGATGCTGTTGAGCAAAAAACAGGAAGTCGATTGGTGGTCGATATGAGTGAGGTATGGCTCGATTTACATAGCCGCGAACTGCGCTATAAAGACCATAATTTGTGTGACTTCGATGCTTTAATTATTAAAAAAGTCGGTGCGCACTACTGCCCCGACACCCTCGATCGCTTGGAAATGTTGCGTGTGGCGGAGCGCGCCGGTGTGCGTGTTTTCAACCCGGCAACAAACACTATTCGCTTGGTGGATCGCCTGAGTTGCACCGTTACTCTAAGAAATCACAGTATACCTATGCCGCATACGTGCATTGTGCGCGATGTGGCGGCCGCCTTAAACACCATACAAGGGTATGGGTGCGCGATCTTTAAGCCGCTCTATTCCACTAAGGCGCGCGGTATGGAGGTGATAGAAAGCACTGAACCGGAAAATATTCAGCGGGAAAAAGTTCAGACGTTTCTTGCTCACAACCCCACCATGTACATTCAGAAAAAGTTGGATTTGCCGGGGCAAGATTTGGGAATGGTATTTTTGGGTGGTGAGTACTTAGGTGCCTACGCGCGGGTGTCGAGGCCGGGCTCCTGGAACACCACTATTTTGAGTGGCGGCAAGTACCAAGCATATACAGCAACGGCCGACCTAATTGATTTGGCCTATCGGGCCCAAAAGCCCTTTGGTATGGATTTTACTACGGTGGATGTGGCCGAATCGGAGAGTGGGCCCGTGGTGTTTGAAGTGTCTGCATTTGGCGGCTTTCGCGGTTTAAAAGATGGTACGGGCTTGGATGCAGCCTCTTTATATTCAGATTATGTAATAAAGACACTCAAGCGCGGAGCTGGCTGATACAGCTAAACAGCGGAGATGCACTATGACCGAAGTTTACATCGCACTTGTTAGGCATGGTGAATACCACCAGCTAGACAGCGCTCCCAGTGCACTGCAGCCTTTTCCCCTTAGCGTTGCGGGCGAACAACAAGCACATGCTTGCGCAAATATACTGCTTACTTTGGCGAAAGCTCTTGGTGTTAATATCGCCCCAGTCATTCACTGTTCAGTTCTTTTACGCGCCTGGCAAACAGCTCGGATTCTTTGTGGCGAGCTGAATCGCAGAGCCGTTAAGCCCGCCAAATTCACACTCGTCGAAACTGAGCAATTGGTGGAGCGTAGCGTTGGGCCCCTGGCAAACCTAGCCAGCAATGAAATAGAGCGGATAGTCGCAAATGATCCACGCCATCAGAATCTACCCCTTAATTGGAAGTCGGACAGTGGTTTTTGCCTGCCCTATGCTGGAGCGGAATCACTGATGCAGGCCGGAGAGCGCGTAGCGGCTTATATCACGAGCGTTGTCGAGCGAGATTCACACATAGCGCCTGTCGGCCCGCCTTTACTGCATGTGGTGATAGGCCATGGCGCCGCGATGCGACACGCGGCTCATCACCTGGGTGTGTTAGCCTTTGAACGGATCGCCCAGCTTAGTATGCATCACGCCAGCCCGGTCATTATTAAATACTGTGAGGGCGGGGCGTGGGAGCATGTGGACGGTAACTGGAAAGAGCGCAGTCTTAACCAAGGGTTTGCTGATTAGTTGTTAAAGCCAGTCAATGGCTAGCGAAAGGGTAGTTAGCCGCACAGGTAATTTTGATTCATTAGTGGCTAATTTAGCGCGCCAACGAGTAACGAAAAAATCATGCTAAAGCAATTTAATGTTGCAGTAGCTGGTCCTGGATTCAATTCGCTAGTGCAATCGGTGGATTGATCCCAAACCATACCTGATTTGGGGTACAAAAGCCTAAACATTTTCTTGGGCGGTTATTTAATTTGGTCATAATTTTTTCAACATATTCGCGCGTCATGCTGTCGAAGCTTGAGCCTTTGGGTACGTACTGGCGAATCAAGCCATTGGTATTCTCATTAAGACCACGCTCCCATGAGTGGTAGGGATGAGCAAAATACCCCTGAGCATTGAGC
>JBLHGN010000022.1:0-22752 GCA_047616325.1 Lentisphaeria bacterium | reverse complement strand
ATTTTGCCAACGGGCGCGGTCATGGCTCTAGACACTAAACCTGGATATTCGCCCTTAATGTCGAAATAGCGAATTTCACGAAAATTAAACAGTTTTGCGTAGTAGTTAGCCCAATAGTCCATGCGCCCCCGGTAAACATTGTGGGTCAAATGATCAACCAGCATGAAACCACAACCTTCGGGATACCGATCAATACCTTCAAACCACTCAAAGTCAATGTAGTAGATACTCACACCGTCGCCATAGCGATCGATAAGGTAGAGGGGCATGCCGCCGATTCCTTTAATGGCAGGCAAATTGAGCTCCATCGGGCCTGTGGGTATGATGATGGCCTGCGCACCCAGCGCCAGCGCTTGGGCGTATGCTTTATGGGCATCACGCACACGAAAGGCCATCCCGCAGGCGCATGGGCCATGCTCTTCAATAAAATAAGCAGCAGGCGTTTTTGGTTCGTAATTGATGATGAAGTTGATATCGCCCTGGCGCCACAAGGTGACATTTTTTGAGCGGTGCTTAGCCACGGCAGTGAAACCCAGCGCAGTAAACAATAGCTCCAGCAGCCCTTTTTTGGGGGCAGAAAAGTCGACAAACTCAAAACCGTCGAGTCCCATTGGATTTTCAAAAAGGTCAGCCGTAAACTTCAGCCTTATGCGGCATGTGCACGAGATCATGTCTCGTATAGAATGGATTGCATTACAAAAGAATATTAGTTAGATATGTAAGCATGTGCAGGCAAAACAACTGAAGCCGACTTTTAGCTATGAATGACACCACCAACCGAAGACGTGCTGCGCCTGGGAGAGTTTTTACCCTACAGATTGTCGGTACTCGCCAATCGTATAAGCTAGGCACTAGCCGATAAATATGAACAGCAGTTTCAGATTTCTCGTCATGAATGGCGGTTTTAGGCGAAGCCCCTGATTTATCAGCGGCACAAGTTGCGGCGCGCACCGCCATGGATAAAGTAGCCGTGTCTCGCGCAGTGAGTAAATTGCTATCGGCCAAGTTATTATGGCGCCACTTTGACCCAAACGACAAAAGACGGTCCGTTTTAGACTTGCCGGACAAGGGCAAAGAAGTTTACCGACAGATTATTCCGATAGCTCGGGCTTACGAGAGTAGAATATTAGAGCAGCTAAATGGTGACGAGCGCAACTTACTAAGCACACTTCTGCGTCGCCTGGATAATATACAACTGGATTAGCTTGGTTTAAAACAGAAAAAAGGCAAGACCGAAGTCTTACCTTTTTATTTTATATTCTCAGCATTCTTTTAAATAACTTCAGTCACCAAACATAGCCTTACAGCTTGCAACGATAACCAGATAAAAGAATTAAAGTGCTACGATGTTCTCAGCTTGCGGGCCTTTTTGACCAGTAGTAACAGTAAACTGTACTTTTTGGCCTTCAACTAAAGTTTTGAAGCCTGAACCTGAGATGGCGCTAAAATGAGCAAAAACGTCTGGACCAGATTCTTGCTCGATAAAGCCAAAACCTTTAGATTCGTTAAACCATTTTACTGTGCCAGTAGTAGTAGACATATTTTTTCCTATTTTTTCATGAGTAATTTGAGCCTTTTAAAAAAAGACCGGTTGGCTGGAAGTGTTGCTATTACTTATGAAACAGGACGAGGTACTAAGATGGGACTTCGAAATGGTGCGCATAATGTAAGACTTACTTTCAAGCCAGTTAAATTATAAACAGCTCAACTGCCAAGTCAACTATTATTTCTCAATTCGGCGCCACATCCCTCCCAAGTGGCACCGTAGCCATCAAAGACTAATAAAACTGGGAGCTTCGCACCAAAAAGCATCAGCATATTGCTTATGAGCCTGCTTCTGTTGACTGCAGATAAGACAAGTACAACGATTCGAGCGATGGTATATCCGGAATGACAAACTCCTCCAAGCCCACCTTAACCCTTAACAGATCAAAGTGTTTTCTCTGTGCTTCTTCGTTTTCAACAATATCCTGCTCACTTACGCGGGTCATACGAGGTATGCCTTGCGTGTGAATTGCAACAAAGGACACCGCTTCATCCACGCCAGTACTATTGAGCACAGCGATGCGCCCTTTAACATTAAGGACCGCCTCTTCAATCTCTCCATTTAGCACTTCCAGTGAAATCACAGGCACTTTTAAGTTTCGCCAATCATACATCCCGGCCAACCACACAGGTGCTCCTGCGATGGCTTCTAGCGGTTTAATTGAAACCATTTCTGCCACAGCGGTTGTTGGCAACAACAGTGTGCTTTCACCCATGGTGACCAGAAAGCAGGGTATTTCCTGAATGGCCGAATTGTGACGTAGTCTATCGTTGCTCATAGCAATAACCCAGTGATTATCGTAGTTTTACATTAAGGACGCTAAAAAATGATCCGCCAGTTGCTCCGGGTTACCGGTAAAAGAAACACATTGTGTGGCGATAGCTTCTTTTGGCATCGAGTCTATCTTACAGCTCGACAAACTCTGCGCCCATACCTGTCCTCCGGTACGCTTCATCAATTTACACGCCTTGACACCGTCGTCGCCCATTCCAGAAAAAACAATCAGCCCGCTCTCTTTGCCAAAACGTAAGGCCACTTTTGCGGCAACCTCATCTACCGAGGGGCGGTATAGCGTGCTCCAGGGGCTACCCAGGGGGCTAATTCGGCCAACATCATCGAACTCCACCTGATGGTTGGGCGAAACCACATAAATAGATTGCTCAAATAATACGTGTGCGCTGTCACCGTATACCACCGGCCACGAGGTGTGGCGCCCCAAAGTCTTACATAGAGGAAGAGCCATAGCGCCATCGATATGCTGCACATACACAAACGCCACATTTTTTACTTCTTTGGGTATTCGTTTAATAAATTCTATAACGGCCTCGGGACCGCCCGCAGATGCCGCTAAGACCCAAATACTAGTGGCCCGCTCGACATTTCTAGTATTTTTTGCCGATTCAGAGCCACAGACCAGAATTTTTTTTGAAAATCTTTTCGCGCGCTCATCAACATCCAGAGAGGAGTAGCTGTCCGCCTCATCGTAGATAACCGGTATCTCAAGACTGTCGAGATATTCGAGAAAGGATTTTGAATCTCGATCTTCGCCATCTATGCGAGCCACCCACAGATCCACTTCGGGAATGTTTTTGAGGTTGTCGGAGCGTGTTAATAAAGCAGCCGTAACGGTGTAATTGGCACTGGCAACAATACTTTTTAGGTTGCTGAGCTGAATGCTGCTGTCGGCAAGCAGCCCTAACCTAAGTTCGGACAAGTGCATTCACTCCTGACATTAATGCACGTGTTCCTTTTCTAACAGTTCATTCATGCTCTCGAGCAGTAAGTCTTCCTGATACGGTTTGCCCAAGTATCTATCTACCCCCAAACTTAAGGCGTGCTCGCGATGCTTGTCGCCGGTACGCGAGGTAATCATGATAATGGGAAGATGCTGCCAACGCTTAGTACTACGCACCGTTTTAGCCACCTCAAACCCGTCCATTCGAGGCATTTCAATATCCAACAGCATAAGATCTGGTAGATCTTCTTGCAAAACCCTGAGGGCGTCAACGCCGTCTTTAGCCGTAATCACGTCAAATCCTTCACGCTCAAGGAAGCGTGTAGTTACCTTACGAACAGTCACCGAATCATCCACCACCATGATGGTTTTGATACGCTCGACTCGCTGCGGCGCAATTAATGAACCACCCTCCTGGCCCTGCTCCAACTGGAAGGCCGCACGAGCAATTTCCTGGCGCACCAGTGCGTGTGGATCGATGATGACAACCACCGAGCCATCGCCCATTACGGTTGCGCCGGACAAACCAAATACGCTACTGAATTGCTGCCCGAGACTCTTTACCACTATCTCGCGGCTGCCCATTAATCGGTCTACCTGCAGCGCCATGGTATGTTCCGCAGACCTTACAAGCAGCACGGGCAAAGGCAGAGTCTGCCCCTCAAGTTTGGGTTTCGTGCCAGTAGAGAGCAATCCGCCCAGATAACGAACATGATAATTCTCACCGGCATATTCAAATTGTGCTTCTGGATTCGAATAATAATGCTCAAGCTCGAAGGGGCTAACTCTTACAATACCTTCGATTGAACTTAGCGGCACAGCGTAATTATCGCCACCGATAACGACCATCAAGGCTCTGTTTACGCTTAGGGTAAAGGGAAGACGAACAACAAATTCTGTACCCTTACCCCAACTTGAATTGATGGTTACTGCCCCGCCGAGCTGTTTAATTTCAGCGTATACCACGTCCATTCCCACGCCCCGACCAGAAATTTGGGTGACGTTATCTGCGGTACTGAAACCTGCGTGTAGAATAAACTGCATAATATCGTGGTCGCTAAGGTCCGCCTCTGAACTCATCAGTTCACGCTCTATGGCTTTTTCACGCACGCGTTTTAAATCGATGCCGCGCCCATCGTCGGCAAGACGAATAAGCACGTCACCACCCTCACGCCCTAGGGCAAGAACAATACGACCACTTTCAGGTTTGCCTGCAGCTATCCGCGCCTCGGGCATTTCTATACCGTGGTCTACAGCATTACGCAGCATATGTTCGAATGGCGCCACCATACGCTCCAACACAGAACGATCCAATTCGCCCTCTATATTATCTAGCTCAAAACTAACCTCTTTCCCCAATTCAGACGCCACTTGACGCACAATTCGGCGCAAGCGTGGCACCAACCTAGAAAAGGGCACCATGCGCGAGCGCATAAGCCCTTCTTGCAAGTTGGTGTTGATGCGTGATTGCTGTAGCAACAGGGTTTCGGTGTCTTTTAATTTGTCGTTGAGATCTGTTTTTAAATCCACCAAGTCTGATGCCGACTCGTTCAAAGAACGAGACAATTGTTGCAGGTGGGAGTATCGGTCCATTTCCAAAGGGTCGAATTCTTCGTGCGCTTGCATTTGTTCTTGGCGAAATATCACCTGCGCCTCAGTCTCAATATCGAGGCGGCGCAACTGCTCCTGAAGACGATGCAAAGTTGAGTCAACTTCATCTAAGGAGAAACTGAAATCGCTTATTTGCTGCTCCAAACGACTGCGGCTAATAGAAGTCTCGCCCGCCAGATTTACTAGTTCTTCGAGCAGTTCGGCGGAGACTTTTACGACCTCCTGCGGGCCCGATTTTTTCATTGCAACGGGTGAGGCCTGCCCCCCCCCCGATACACTCGGCATTTCAAAGTCACCGCCATCACTGCGGACACTAATTGCGCGAGGAATTTCTCTCGGCTTGGCTTTAAATTTCACAACGTTGGATCGATCGATATCTTGCTGATCTGGCTGCCCCTCTTCGCTAGCGACAGCGTCAGAAGTTTCAGAAAGTGCGGGGAAAGCCTGTTCTTTCTCTTCTTCCAACCAATCGGTCGACTCTTCCGTATAGGGTTCCGCAACTGGCTCTTGTACAACTGGTTCTTGTACAACTGGTTCTTGTACAACCTCATCGCCGTCCAGAAAGGATTTTATTGCACGTACAGCCCGCAGAACCTGGTCTTGGTATTTATGGATTTGGTTAAAGAAATGTTCGTCAATATCTGAATAATCAACACCTAGTAGATAACTTTCGTATTCGTGAGTCAGCTGGCCCATGTTATTGAGACCGGCAAGTCGTGCCCCGCCTTTAAGGGTGTGAAGCACGCGAGTGATGGCGTCCACACTGTCGGTATCCGACCAGTTTGATTGCCACCTATGGATGGCTTCGTCCAATTCTTCAGACAGCTCCTGAGCCTCTTCTAGGAATATCTCTAGTATGTCCTCATCATAATCTTCATGGCTGGTGTCTATGATGTCTATTTGACTAGATACCGGAGTGGGTTTTTCAACTTTAATCGGTATCGAGGCGGTGGGGCTAGTCGTTTCGGCATCACCTGAACCGCCTGAGGCAGACCGATCATTTTCGCCTAGATTATGCGCTTCTATTTCTACTGACTTTTCATCGGTAAGATCGAGCTCTTGACCGAAATGCGAATCCTCCGCCGCTGCGGATTCAAAGGGAGGGCCTGCATCTTCCGAATGTGCTTCGCTACCCTGCATGATCTCAGGCACGTCATGGAAAGTATCGAGCGCTTTTAATTCGCCCGCCAAGTCGGCCTGAGCACTGTCTTCGTTTATTGACACCTCGTCGATAAAGAGAGGCCCCTCGCTGGCTGAGGGCTGTTCATCTGTTGATGGCTCTTCACCCGCTAAGGGCTCTTCATTGGCAAACGATTCTTCGTAAACAATTGAATCAGTATCAAATTCAGATTCGGAGGTATCAATCGTAGGAATATTGCCGTAATCAATCGCCTCGTCATCTATGGAATCAGCTTCGTCCTGTTCAGCAATTTGGTTGTATTGAAGCGGCTCAGACGCTGGAACCAAAGACTTTAAAGCATGTGCTAGCTTGGTCATCAACGTTTCTGGAGGCGGTAACGCGTTTTGGCCGGCAGCCACGGCGTCTACCATATCGAGTAAGCCCTCGTGACCGAGGTGTAGCACGTCAAACAACTCGGGAGTTGGGGGCTGAGCTTGCGCTATCGCGCTTTCGTGCAGTTGCTTAAGTAATGCACTTAATTTTTCCATTGCGTAAAGATTTGCCTGACGTGCACCCTCTTCCAGCACCGTCAATTCTTTTAGCAATTCATCAAGCTCAGCCACGTGGCAGCCAGTAACCTTCCAGCGGTTCAATAATTGATCAGCATCGAGAAGTAGCGCCATCTCCTCGGCCATAACCAACGACAACATCCGCGGATCTACTTGATGTCGACCGTCTTTCGCTGCGTCTCTCAGGCGAATAAGATGACCAACTGCCAGCTCGCGCAACTCTTCAGTACGGGCAACAAATTGCTCGGTCTTGGGTATTTCAACCTCTTTCCCTGAACCGATCTGATCCAAACCGTAACGGATATACACCACTGCGTCGCGAATCAGCTGCAGCACATCGTCGTTGATTGCTACTTGATAACTAATAAGCTCTTTAGCAAAGTGCTCCAGTGGCTCGGTTATTTCAGCTATTGGCCACACCTGTGCCATTTTGGCACTACCTTTTAATGTGTGCAGCGCCCGCTGCAGAGCATCGCTTGGCATCGTATATAGGGGTGCCTCACGCTCCATTTCAGATATGTACTGTTCTATGGTTTCTAGATGAAGCATTGCCTCAGAAGAGAAAATTTCCTGCAATACCGTATCGTTACCTTTATCATCTTCGCTCTCAGACGTGTCAAAATTGCCATAAGACTGGGATTCCAGAAGCAGCTCCTGCTCAGTAAAGCTTGCTGCGTCTGAGCTTAGCTCTAGGGTGTCATCCTGTATTGGCACAGAGCACGATTCCACAAAGGCCGGTTTGAGAGGTTCTGTGAGCTCATCGGGGTAATTTCCCTCAGATATAGCACGCGCCCAGGCAGCGTATTTTCCTGTCAATTCAAGGTGGGGATTTGCTTTGCGGGCTTCGAACGCTTCGACCAAATAGGGGACTAATTCCAGCACCGCTTCAATAATATTATGAACCTGCGGTTTCAATCTTATGCTTCGGTCGATTAGTCTATTGAGCATATTTTCTATGGACCAGGCGAGCTCACCAATATCGTTGGCCTCAACCATGCGCCCACTGCCTTTAAGCGTATGGAACGCCCGGCGCACAATAACCAATGAATCGGTATCCGATGCTGCAGCACGCCACTTGGGGAAATGCTCAGCTAGTGTTTCTAAAACTTCACCGGCTTCCTGAATAAAAATTTCAATAATTTCATCGTCGATATCGCTTTCTATTTCGGCGCCCGTGTCGGGGGATGCGACCTCCTGTTTTGCCAACGTGCCTGGCTCATTGACTTTAATATTTTCAAGGGGCTGTAATTCAGTCTCAACCTGAAGGCCCTCATCTTTGACAGATTCGCCCAGAGCAGCAACATCTTGAGCAACTGCAGTTTCGGGGGCCTGTTCCAATACATGCTCATCCGCGTTATCGGCAAAAGCACTGTCGCTCTTTTCGACCTCAACCGGGATCTCAACGCTGGAGGGAGTGCTAAAAGTCTCTCTAGGCTCAACGTAAGCTAGCGCTGCTGTGTCAGCATTGACCTGTGCAGTGGGTATTATTGACTCTACTTTATAGCCCAGCGACATAACGCTTTCTTCGGCAACATCGAGAAGCGAATCGGCATCCACGTGCATGTTCTCGGTGAGGCGTTCCAGATAGTATTCAATGCTGGCAATGGCGTCTGCTAGCGCCTCCAACACAGTAAAGTTTGGCTGCTGTTCGGTTCCTAACAATTGCTCTTCGATAAAGCGCGAACACGCCTTGATTATATTCGACGATCGATCCAGCGGTATCATATGCAGACCACCGTAGATCTTAGCCATTAGCTCACCTACGTTTTCCAGGTGTTTTTTGTCCCACTGCGACGATATATATTCAACTATCGACTCTTTGGCGCGTTCGAGTCCGTTAATGCATTCGCGGATAACAGCGAGTTTAGCACTATCTATTTCGACTTCACGCTCAGTTACCGCGTCTAAATCTGGTCGTTTTCCCGCCGACTTCCCAATCGCGTGTAGTCGCTGTTCAATCTCAATAATTTTTTGGGCGACGAGCATCAGAGCGGTTTCGTCGATGCTGTTAGCCTCGCTGATACGTTCCAGACTTTCGCTCTGCTCTATCATTTGTTTGCGAAGATTGCCTATACCCAACACCGCGAGCGTGTCCGCCACACGCTTCACCGTGGGCATAACTTCTTTCAAATCGTCTATTGAACCACGCCCAGTAAGAGACAGATCGAGAACATGTTTGATATTAGAGAGTTCGTCTTGAAGCGCGACAACAACAGATTTGATTGCCTCCGGGTCGGGGCTTTGTAAAATTCCGTCGGTAGACCTGCCTTTACCGCGAGTGTCGTGGGCACCAAAAAGCGCGGCCTGCAATTTGTATTTAGACTTGACCGAAGCAACACGCTGACTTTTTTCTTGATTATGCCGGGACTCTTCTGCCTGCGCGACGTAATAAAGAAGGTTTTTAAGTAAACCCTCTTTTGGCATTGCATTGAGGGTTTGTGGTGTTTTGTCGCCCAATATACGAAGCTCTCTTGCGATATAACGCAAAAGGCCTCGTACTGCCACGGTCAATTCTATTTCATCGAGCTTGAGCCCATCGATAAGGGCCGCAGATATTTCCCACGTCGGATGACACACAGTGCCTCTTGTTAACAGCTCAAGCCTTGTAAGTACCTTATCGAGATAGTCTAAATTTTCATCAACCTTAATTCCGCGCAGTACGCTTGCAGCCGCAAACTGGTACATTTCCCGCAGTTTTTTCAATACCCTTCTCAGCTTTTGTTCGTCATTTAACACCGCATGACGGGGGCCGCTAACGGTTTTCAAAGGGCTAAGGTCAGGCGAAAATAAGTTCGTTTCACTAAGATAGCTTTCTTTTCGCACCGCACGCATATCATTCAACAGCGGTAAAATCACAGCAGGATTGTCGTCTTTAGTGGTTTTGACATGATCGAGAAAGATGGGCAGCTGAAGCAATGCACGCATAAGTACTTCATGCGCTTCAGGCATATTAGATACTGCGTTATTTAAAATGGCCTGGGCGGTTTGCTCCATTTCTTCAGCTAGCAACGCCGCGCCGTGGAACTCGACCATCAACAGTGAACCCTGCACTTGATGTATGTGCGTCAGGCAAAAACGTAGCCTGGTAGTATCCTTTGGATCTTCCACATAGGCTTCAAGAGAGTAGCGAGCTTCTCGAAGCGTATCCGAGATCTCTCCTATCACCCACTCTAGTGCAGCAAAATTACGTTTATCTCCCATATGAGGGTCCCATAGCGTTTAGTGCTATCTCATTTGTGAATATAGACTTGAGCAACATCCACAGACGAACGTTTCACATCTGGGTGGTCCCAATCTACCACTTCGCCTAAGCCGCACACCAAAATCCCGCCGGGCTTGAGTCGGCCTACAAAGGCATTCATGATTTCATGTCGAAGCCATTTTCTGAAATAGATCAACATGTTTTGGCAAAAAATTACGTCTAACTTTATGGTTGGCAATTCATTGATATTTAATACATTCCCCTGATTGAAGCAGATTCGCTCTTTTAGCTCCGCACTCAGCTGAAAGCGGTTCCCCTCCTGAGCAGTGAAATATCTCTGCCGCACGGGCTGCTCAATCATTTCCACCTTGCGTTGCGGGTATATGCCCGTGCGCGCAATAGCCAACGCAGCACGACTTATGTCTGTCGCAATAATGCCGTAATAGGGCTCAATTCTGGCGAGCTCAAAGCAATCATTAAGGATCATTGTTAGAGAATAAGGCTCTTCACCAGACGAACAGCCAACACTCCAAACATCAAAAGTGTCGGTCATTTGATTGTTGTTAATTTGGTTTTGTAGATAATTGCGAACGTAATCGAATGATGGCTTGTGGCGAAAAAAACTCGTCTCCTTGACAACAAGGCGATCAATTAATACCGCCCACTCCATCATGCCAGAAACACCGTCAATAACACGGTTATAGTACTGGGAATAGTCACTGTGCCCCAGTTCACGCATTCTCATCGCCACTTGTGTCTGCAAAAATGTACGCTGCTGTTCGCTGAGACAAATGCCGGCTCTATCTTCCAGCAATTTACGCCACTGGCCAAATTGATAATCGGAGAGGTCCGGAGCCGCCTGTAGTGACCAAATCATAATTCACAACACCTGAACACAAAGCTAAATCCCGGCGCCACTATGCTTGGTGTCGATCTTCAGATATGGCAAGCTGATCTTCGCTGTAGGCATCATCCATGGACAACGCCATAACTCCCTCATCGACAAAATCTTTCAACGTTTCCACGCCCTCGCTAACATCAACCGCTTCGAACACTACGGTTTCGGCTGTATCGTAAGTGGGCGTTTCGGAATCAAGCTGAGCATCCATCTCTTCAGGCAGCTTAAAGTCAGTTACCGATTCACGTAGCTCAACAGCCAAACTGGACAAATTTCCGATCGCTTTCGCCGTCGCTGTGGTACCCGCTGAAGTCTGCGAGGTGATTTCTTGAATAACATTCATCGTGTTGGATATGTGACCCGCCGATGATGCCTGCTGACGGGCTGCGTTAGAGATATTCTGAATCAATTCAGCCAAACTCGCCGATACCGTTTCAATCTCTTCCAGTGCCACACCCGCATCCTGTGCGAGGCGAGCTCCGCGCACCACTTCAGAGGTGGTTTGCTCCATCGAGATTACCGCGTCGTTGGTGTCGTTCTGAATGGTTTTAACGAGCGCTTCAATCTGTTTAGTCGCTGTTGCTGAACGTTCCGCAAGGCGCTGAACCTCATCCGCAACCACCGCAAAGCCTCGACCTGCGTCGCCAGCCATAGCCGCCTGAATGGCCGCGTTTAGTGCAAGAATGTTTGTTTGGTCGGCGATGTCGTTGATCAAACTTACGATATCACCAATCTCTTGCGATGACTCACCGAGACGCTTAATACGCTTCGATGTGTCTTGAATCTGTTCGCGAATTGTGTCCATGCCGCGAATTGTGTTTTGTACCACTTTTGCGCCGTTGTTTGCGATCGATACAGACCGCTCCGCAACACCGGCCGATTCGGCGGCGTTTGCAGATACCTGGTCAATCGTCACCGCCATTTCATTTACAGCCGCCGATGCTCCAGCAATTTCTTGCGCTTGGTGCTCAGAGGCCTCGGCTAAGTGAAGGGCGGTTTGCTGTGTTTCTTGTGAACCCGCCGCAACCCGCTCAGAAGTTTCGTTGATGCGCGATACCAGCACCCTAAGTTGGTCGATGGTGTAGTTAATTGAGTCGGCAATCGCCCCAGTAAAATCCTCGGTTACGGTCGCCGTCGTGGTTAAATCACCATCTGCGAGGTCGGCCAGCTCATCGAGCAAACGAAGAATTGCATTTTGGTTTCTCTCGTTGGTTTCCGCCGTAGTTTTTAAGCGTCGATTAGTTACCTGGTTTACATTGAAACCAATAATGATCAAGCTTAATAGCGCAGCAACACCAACAGCAATCAATAGAGTGTTGTTAACCAATCTAGTGGCGGGAAGCGCCGCTATGTCAGTAGTCAATCCACTTAGAGACTCTAGCACCAATGGGCCGTCATCAAGAATTGCATTGGATGCCACCCGCGCTTTAAACAGAGCCGGGGACGCTTCAAATATTTCGTTGACCGAGCCACTCACAAAGTTGAATAGCTGTGAAATCTCTTCCAAACTTGCCAACGCTTCGAGATCCGTTACCTGCGAGATATCCATCGCAACATCGCCGTTTATCATACCGATTAACACGCGTCCAAAAACGCTGGCATCAATATGGAACTGATCAGCAGACTTATCAGAGTTGCCTCCGCCTACTAGCATTTTATCAACGCTTCTTCCAATTCTTTCGGCGTACCAGGTCTGTTGTTGCGCCCGCGCTACCTGCTCTGAGGGGGCGAGATTCTCCAACAATATATCAACAACATTATTGTATTCATTCTGCAACTCGGGCAGGGACTCATTTAGTGTTTTTGCTACGTCGTGCAAGAACACCACAGTTTCTTTATTCTCTACAATCACCAAGGCATTTTTCTTCACTCGAGTCCAAATACCCTCAAACGCCGCCAGCTGCTCAGCCAAAACTACGCGAGTATGTTCATCACTACCGCGCAACCCGAGCCAGTGTGAATCCATGCTTGCCACTACCGCCTGCAATTCACCAAAAGCGGCTTCATTGCCCGCCGTAGAATCGCGGGACAGTGCCGTTAGCCGATAGGACGATGCACGCAAATCGGACAATGCATTCAAATATTGCTGATCCTGCTTACTGTCGGCAAACAGTTTGAAAACAATTGCCCCCATAAGCACGAACAGGCCTATTAACGCGAGAATTAATGCCGCAAGAAAGGGGTTGGATTTAGCTCTTCCGAGCAAATTGACTGAATCTGTTTTCATACTACGCTCCCAAGCGAAGCTATGGCTCTTTCACAACACATACAAAAATTGCATGCATCTCGTCAGTTACACCTTGCGATTAACGAATCGCGCTTTTACTTCTTATAATGGATTTTATGGTGTCGAAACGCGTAATATTCATCACAATTTTTCATCACCATAAAACCAAAGTTTTCCGCCGTTAATCTATGTTTCAAACCTTTATTGCCAAGCTGTAAACAGTGTATTTCTATTGATTTTTATCTTTATCTTTATCTTTATCTTTATAATGTAACGCTTTTCTACTGTATTTTCGCCATACCGCTAACTGGCGGCGGTGTTAATAAAACCGGGATCACCAGCGAGAAGGCTCATGTCAAAAACTGACCACTGACCTCCACTTGAATCCCTATATGCTCCGTTTAAATAATGACTAAGCCCCGACGGAAGCTGTCCCTTAAAATCATCGAATGTATCTGAAACAAAATGCTGCATACCAAAGGCGCGATCCACAATCAAGCCGCTGTACAAAGTCTCAGTCTCTAACACCAAAACCCTATGTGCCTTTTTTTGACTGCTCACCTGGCCGCCCATAAATCGGGCCAAGTCAAACAAAGGCAAAAGTCTTCCGCGAACGTTAGCTAGGCCAACCACCCATGGTTGCACACCTGGCAATCTCGTTGCCGGAGGCACCTCCATCAATTCAGCCACCTGCCCCATAGGCACCACAAAATGATAACCCATACATGAAAACCCGACCCCGCTCCAACGCTGGGCCACGTCTTGCTGTGAGGGAAGACCTCTGGCCGCGCCGCGACTTAACTCAGCGAGATTTGCAAGTGCTTCAAAAGCAGGATTAGCCATGGCGCTCTACCTAGATGCCCACTTTTTTCATAGTAGCAATAAGCTCTTTTTCGTCGATCGGCTTCGTTAAATAGGCCTTTGCCCCTTGACGCATGCCCCACACTCGGTCGGTCTCTTGATCTTTTGTGGTAACGATTATGACAGGAATATGAGCCGTTTCAGTCGCTTTACTCAACTGTCGCGTGGCCTGAAAACCATTCAAGCCAGGCATCACGATGTCCATTAAAACGAGATCGGGAAGCTCTTTTTTGGCAGCGGCAACACCTTGCTCACCGTTTACGGCGGTGATAACCGAGTGGCCACTTTTCTCAAGCATACCAGTCAGTTTGTAGGTTTCTGTAGGTGAGTCGTCGACGATAAGTACTTTTGCCATAATTTCTCCAGTTTCTCCAGTTTCTCCTGGATATCCAGTATTATTTATTGTATTGATTAACTGGCTCGGGCGACTTTAACGTGAGCTTCAATTGCACCCAGTAGCTCGCCTTTACTGAACGGCTTGGTCAGATATTGATCCGAGCCAACAATCCGCCCTTTTGCTTTGTCAAACAGGCCGTCCTTGCTAGAAAGCATAATGACGGGAGTTGATTTGTATTCACTATTATTTTTAATCAGTGCGCATGTCTGGTAACCGTCTAAACGCGGCATCATTATATCCACAAAGATGATATCGGGGCGCGTATCTGCAATTTTCGCCAGAGCATCAAAACCGTCGGTTGCAGTAACCACTGTACAGCCCACTTTTTTCAACAATGTCTCAGCCGTACGTCTGATGGTTTTACTGTCATCTATAACCATCACTTTCAGGTGTTCTAAATTCACGTCCATAAACTGACCTTGATATATTTCAACTTAACTATGTGTTAGTTCTAAGTATAAGCGCACACACGATTATTTCGTCAATTTTCGCATGTTCAACTTTTTAACATAGTTTCCCAGCTTAATCTATAACTGCTTGAAAGAAAAAGAAAACCATATAAATTGAACTACTGTTTTTTTACGCTATGAGAAATCGACGACTACCCCTTATAATCGCCTACAAATTGAAGTTTTGCCAATAATGATTGATAAATTGGAGTAAATTTTGCCTAATCTTGCTAAAACAAAGAACGATAAGCCTCGCACTCTCGGGGTAGTGATGGATCCAATTTCATCAATCAAATCATACAAAGACACTACCCTAGCACTTTTATTGGCTGCGCAGCGAGCTGGCTACCTAATACATTACATTGAATTAAGTGACTTATATTTAGATCACGGCCAAGCCAAAGCAAGCAGCCGCACGCTTGAGGTATTCGATAGCCGAGAACTCTGGTATGACCTCGCATCACCGCATGACATACTGCTGGCCGAACTCGACGTAATACTCATGCGCAAAGACCCGCCCTTTGACAACCAATTCATTTACGCAACCTACGTGCTTGAGCAAGCCGAACAAGGCGGCTGTCTTGTTATCAACAAACCGCAGAGCTTGCGCGACTGCAATGAAAAAATATTTGCCACCCAGTTTCCTCAGTGCTGCCCGCCGGTTCTGGTTAGCCGCAGCTCTACTAGACTTAGGCAGTTTCACTCTGTGCACGGCGATGTTATTTACAAGCCGCTCGACGGCATGGGCGGCAGCGGAATTTTTCGCTGCACCGAAACTGACCCAAATCTAAGTGTAATTATCGAAATGCTCACCGAGCACGATCGTAGCTTCATTATGGCTCAAAAATTCATCCCCGAAATTTCGAACGGAGATAAGCGTGTACTGGTCGTAAATGGCGACGCCATACCCTACAGCTTGGCACGTATTCCCGCAGAAGGCGAAACGCGCGGCAACCTTGCTGCGGGTGGAAGGGGCGTTGCTCAAGCGCTAACCCCACGCGACTATTGGATAGTGGAGCAAGTAGCGCCTACGCTTAAACAAAAAGGCCTGTTATTTGTCGGCCTCGATATTATCGGAGACTATTTAACCGAAATAAATGTCACCAGCCCCACGTGTGCGCGCGAAATCGACAAGGCCTACGACACCGACATAGGCGGAGAGTTAATGCGGGCAATAGAAGGCCTGCTGTCCGTCTCGACCACAGGGAAATAAACTAAACCAGATGAGCGATGACGCAGACATTGGTAGCGGCGACCGCTTAAGCTTCACGATATTTATTGCGGCTGCGGTTCACGCTATGGTGATATTTGGTATTGGATTTAGCGTAAACTCTGGCAAAAAAATTGCGCCGACACTCAACATCACACTAGCCACACATCAGTCAAAGGTCGAGCCGGAAAAAGCCGACTTTCTCGCCCAATACAACCAAGAAGCCAGCGGCACCAGCGACCAAGTAAGGGAACTCTCCACGCGCGAGCAGGCAACGCTTAACGATGTGCGTATACGCCAATTGAATCCCATCCCCCAACAAAAGGCTTCTTCGGCAAGCATGTCGCAAACCAAGGTGATCAGCGCCACCAAAAACAAATTTAAGCAAATTAACAGCGTCGAGACTCAAAACAAGCGCAAGGATAGCCGTACAGCCCAGGGGGGTGAAATGGAGACTCTGACCGTTGATCCAGAGTATGTGAGTCTGCAGGCAAAACTCGACAAACTTAAGCAAGATCTCGCCAACAAACCGCGTATACGCAGGCTCACGTCGGTGTCCACTAAAGCTTCTTACGACGCACACTACTTAAACGATTGGGCACAAAGAATAGAAGCGATAGGCAACCAGAACTTCCCCGAAGCCGCGTTAAAAAATGACATTTATGGCGACCTACGGCTTTCGGTGCTGATTTTACCCAACGGTTTTGTAGAAGAAATTGAAATTTTGCAAAGTTCGGGGTACCCCATTCTCGATGAAGCGGCCATTCAAATAGTGCAACTTGCCTCGCCCTTTCACCCCTTCCCCAAAGAGATTCGAATAAATGCCGACAAGCTCGAAATCATTCGCACCTGGCGCTTTGAAATTACAGGCCTAAAAACCACTCTGTAAGTGGATCAATTCGTGCGGAAAAACCGCTTGTTTTATTTACAGCAGCCGCCATACTTGTCCTATGGCAAGCCAATTACCCACACATAATTATTCCGCGGGCAACCTGCGCAATCACTTCCTGATTGCCATGCCAGGGCTCACCGATTCTATTTTTGCCCAAACTGTTACCTTTGTCTGCGATCACAACGCATATGGCGCCATGGGTATCGTGCTAAATCAACCGTTGAACATTTATCTTGAAGAAGTGTTCAACCAACTCTCCATTGACCCGTCCGAATCAGCCAGACGCAAACCTGTATTAGCCGGTGGTCCAGTTAATATCCAGCAGGGCTTTGTGTTACACCGCAACGAAGGCACGTGGGATTCAAGCTTAAAGATTACCGATGAAGTAAGCCTCACCGCTTCGCGCGACATTGTCGCCGCCATTGGCCAAAATAAGGGTCCTGCTGGAGCACAATTTGCCTTGGGTTACGCGGGCTGGAGCGCGGGGCAATTGGAGGAAGAGCTTTCTGCCAACAATTGGCTGACAGTCCCAGCGGATAATCGGATTATCTTCGACACCCCCATTAAAGATCGCTGGTCGGCAGTGACCAATCACCTCGGTTTCGATTTAAACCTTATCTCCGACCAAATTGGGCATGCCTAAACCAAGCCCGCAATTGAAGGCCTCCCTCACCGTTGTGGCATTTGATTTCGGCACCAAGAGCATTGGCGTCGCGCTTGCAATGATAGTAAGGGGCGACATGCACGACGAAAATACCAGCGCACCAACGGCGTCCTTTTTACCCCAAGTAAGCTCCGAACTGAACCCCATCAAGGCCATCGAAGGCATTCCCGACTGGGATATTGTCGAATCTCTTTTACAGCAGTGGAGCGCGGATAGAGTGCTCGTGGGACTGCCGTTCAAAAGTGATGGCAGCGACATGGAGATTACGCGTCGGGCGCGAAAATTTGGCAACAGGCTTAACGCTCGCTTCGGACTGCCTTTAAGTTTTGTCGACGAGCGCCTGTCTACTCACCACGCCAAGGAAGAGGCCTTCCAGCGAGGCCACAATGGCAACTTTAAGCAGCGACCGATAGACTCAATCGCTGCCCGACTCATTCTGGAGAGTTGGCTGAGCGAACAAAATTTCGCCCATTTGCACAACCCGAGCTAGCTTTCGCCCCTAAAAGCGTCGTGTGCGGCTGCTTTCGTCTTCCACGATGTGCAATTCATCCGCAGCATTAGATAAATAGTCCGCATCCGTTTCCGAACCAAGCTTAATCATCAAACGCAAGTCATTGGGCGAATCGGCGTGAGCTAGTGCGTCCTCGTAGGTGATTTCACCGGCATCGTATAATTCATACAAAGCTTGATCAAAAGTCTGCATACCCAACTCATTAGAACGCTTCATAAGCTCTTTCAGTTCGTGCACATTGCCCTTGCGAATGATATCGCTGGTTAAAGGCGTATTTAACAAGACCTCGAGACAGGCGCGGCGTCCGTGACCATCCGGTGTAGGGATCAACATTTGAGCGACCACCGCCTTGAGGTTTAACGATAAATCCATCCAAAGCTGACGATGACGGTCGGCAGGAAAAAAGTGAATGATGCGGTCGAGCGCCTGGTTGGCATTGTTCGCATGCAGGGTACACAAACATAAGTGCCCCGTTTCAGCGAAGGCAATGGCGTGGTCCATGGTTTCTCGCGAGCGTACCTCTCCAATCAAAATTACATCTGGCGCCTGGCGCAGCGTGTTCTTTAGGGCCACTTCAAATGACTCTGTGTCGATACCCACTTCCCGCTGAGTGATGACGCATCCTTCGTGCTGATGAATAAATTCGATGGGGTCTTCGACGGATATGATGTGCCCTTTAGAGTTACGATTGCGATGGCCGACCATTGCTGCCAAGGAAGTTGACTTACCGGTACCCGTAGCGCCCACAAAAATAACCAAGCCGCGTTTGGTCATGGCCAGCTCTTTGATGATTTCCGGCAAGCCCAAGTCATCTACTTTCGGAATTTTGGTTTCGATACGACGCATGACCATGCCGGCAAGATTGCGCTGAAAAAATGCACTAGCGCGGAAGCGACCTACACCGCGCGCACTCACAGCAAAATTGAGCTCCCGGGTTTCCATAAACTCTTTGCGCTGCTTGTCATTCATAACACTGAGGCATGTTTCGCGGGTTTTTTCCGGCGACATGGGCGTGGTGGTGACGGGTACAATTTTACCGTTAAGTTTAATTGATGGCGGCACTCCCGCCGTAATAAACAAATCGGAAGCGCCCTTTTCTACCATTAAGGCCAACAGTCGGTCGAGATCCATGCGTGTAACCCTCGCTTGCATGCCCAATGGTGTAGGGCAAAATATAAATTATTAATGCATTTTTATGTGTGGTCTTCGTTATTTTCGCTCAGCGTAAATCACATAAAACACTAATTGCCGTAATGGCTCATAAAACTGCGTGCCACGGAAAATAAACACTTTTTGTAATACTCTATTTCTCCCACTCCTCAAAAACAGTCCAGAAGTGGATTAATTTGTTACTAACTAAAAATTATCTGGCATCTTTGCTTTTTCTTTGGCGATGTCGCGGGTAATAATACGTCGCTCCAATAAATCGGCAAGACATTGATCCATGGTCTGCATACCAACAGACCCGCCCGTTTGAATGGCTGAATACATTTGCGCCACCTTGTCTTCACGTATCAAATTTCGTATCGCCGAGGTACCGCGCATAATCTCGTGTGCCGCCACCCGACCACCGCCATTTTTTTTCAGCAGGGTCTGGGAGACAACCGCCTCCAAAGATTCGGACAACATCGACCGCACCATGGACTTCTCGGTGGCGGGAAACACATCCACTATCCTGTCGATAGTTTTTGCCGCCGAGGTTGTGTGCAGTGTACCAAATACTAAGTGGCCCGTTTCTGCCGCCGTTAACGCCAGGCGAATGGTTTCAAGGTCGCGCAGCTCCCCCACCAGAATAATGTCGGGGTCTTCCCGCAGGGCCGAGCGCAGCGCCTCGGCAAAACCATGGGTGTCGCGGTGCACTTCGCGTTGGTTTACTAAGCATTTTTTGCTTTCGTGAACAAATTCGATAGGGTCTTCGATGGTAAGAATGTGGTGGTATTTGGTTTCGTTAACGTAATCCACCATTGCCGCCAAGGTGGTGGACTTGCCCGAGCCTGTGGGGCCAGTCACCAACACTAGGCCACGCGGCACCGATGAAACATCGCGGAACACTTGGCCCATGCCCAGCTCTTCCATGGTCAACACCTTGGAAGGAATGGTTCGAAAAACCGCGCCAGAGCCTCGGTTTTGGTTGAAGGCATTCACCCTAAAACGGGCGACACCTGGCACCTCGAAGGAAAAATCCGTCTCTAAAAACTCTTCGAAGTCTTTGCGCTGCTTATCGTTCATGATTTCATAAATTAAACCATGTACCTGCTTATGCTCCATGGCGGGCAAGTTAATTCGGCGCACGTCGCCGTCTACACGTATCATGGGCGGCAAACCCGCCGACAAATGTAAATCTGATGCACCTTGTTTGGCCGAGAACGCCAGAAGTTCTGTAATATCCATAACAAATAAGCCCTTAAGCAGAGGTTCTGTTTAGTACACACCCAAAAATGAGCAATTTAGACCCTTCGGAGCCTCAGCTCAGTGAAGGTTTAACATCGAGGCGGCACACGCCAAAAACGGCCTGACGCCATATTAATTAACTAACTTAGATGAAGTATATGCATAAGATCGTCGACAACCTAGCCGAAGTTCGAGGTTTGATACAAGATGCCGCCAGAAACCACAAGCGCGACCCACAAAATGTAGCGCTATTGGCGGTAAGTAAAACCCAAACGGCCGAAATAATAGCCGAGGCCTATGGCAGTGGACAAAAGACATTTGGCGAGAACTATCTTCAGGAAGCGCTGGATAAAATCGCAGCGCTGGCACATCTTGATATCTGCTGGCATTTTATCGGTCCAATTCAATCTAATAAAACACGCGCTATCAGTGAAAATTTTGCCTGGGTACACACCCTAGACCGGCTTAAGATAGCGCAGCGACTCAACGCGCAACGACCAGAGTGTATGATACCCCTCAACGTTTGCATACAGGTCAATATCGACGACGAGCCTAGCAAAGCCGGCGTTGCACCAACAGACCTAGTGCCTCTGGCTCAGCGCATTGCCGCCATGGACAAACTTCACTTGCGCGGATTAATGGCCATTCCCATGCACCATGATCAACATAATAGCGATAACAGCGCTTTTATGCGGATGCGCAAACTTTTTGAAACACTCAAGGCTACCGGTGATTTCGCTCACTGGGACACCCTCTCCATGGGCATGTCTGACGACTTCGACGATGCCATTGCCAATGGTGCCAGCATAGTGCGCATAGGCTCGGCGATTTTTGGAGCCCGAAAAAAATAAAACCCGTCTATAATCCCATGCTCGCAACATTTGGCGGCCTAAGGTTAGACTAATGGGGCAACCGGCCTGGACGGCATGTTGCTAATTTTCACCAAATACACAGGAATACGGTTTTGACACAGAACATAGCATTTATCGGTGCAGGTAACTTAGCCTCAAGCATTATTTCAGGTCTATTGTCGCAGGCTTATCCCAAGGATAATATTCGCGCATCTGCTCGCACCGAAAGCTCGGTTAAGGCACTTGCATCGAAACACGGCATTGCTACCAGTACCAACAACGGTGAAATTGCGAGAGACGCCGACATTATCGTATTGGCAGTTAAACCGCAGGTGATGAAAATTGCCTGCGAAGATATCCGCGAATTTGCATCATCTAAGGCACTCATTGTTTCAGTTGCGGCCGGCATTACCTGTGCCAGTATTCGTCATTGGCTGGGAAATTCGCTGGCGATTGTTCGCAGCATGCCCAATACTCCTACGCAAGTACTCGAAGGTGCCATTGGCCTCTACGCCAACGAGCAAACCAATACCCAACAAAAACAACAAGCCGAGTCTATACTGGCAGCGGTGGGCACGTGCTGCTGGGTGGAAGAAGAATCCTTACTAGATACCGTAACCGCAGTTGCCGGCAGTGGTCCAGCCTATTTCTTTTTGTTTATCGAGTCTATGATAGACGCAGCTGTAGCGCAGGGCTTGGACAAGGAAACTGCCCGCACCCTATCGCTGCAAACAGCTTTTGGGGCCGCAAAGTTGGCCAGAGAAAGTGGCCTAGATATCGCCGAGCTGCGCCGTCGGGTGACCTCTCCCAAAGGCACTACCGAGCAGGCTATTCTTTCATTTGAGCGCGACAATCTTAGGCAAACCGTTACCAATGCCATGCAGGCCTGCCGAGAGCGAGCGCAAGAATTGGCCACAGAGCAAGCGCCTTAACAATGAGAATTGTTAGCACCTTGACTATCGGCCCTACACCCCCATGTTATAGCCCACTTTATTAAGAGAATTGGACCAACGCCACATGACTTTACTTGTTCAGATCGCCATTTACATCCTGCAAGTTCTCGCACCTCTATTTTTAGGGATGATTGTGCTGCGCTTTTTGCTGCAGCTGTCGCGCGCCGATTTTTACAACCCCTTCTCACAGGCCATTGTTAAAATCACCAATCCTCTGCTAATTCCTATTAGGCGGCTTATTCCCGGCGTATTTGGCATCGACATTGCCGCAATTATTTTGGCTATATTGGTTCAAGTCATATACGGTGAACTTGTCTCGCTGCTATTGTACCAACAGATGTTTAACCCCATCGCCCTAGTGGGGTATGGCGTATTGGGCATATTAAATTTAACCGTTTATATTTTTTATATTTGCCTTATTGTGATGATTGTGGCGAGTTTTATTGCACCTTTAAGTACACACCCAGCATTGAATTTAGTGAGACAACTAACGGAACCGCTCACGGCCCCGTTGCGCCGCATAATTCCTCCCATGGGTGGCTTAGACTTTTCGGTATTATTTGTTTTTCTGGGGCTTGGCGTTGTGCAAAAAGTTCTTTTTTTCACGGCTGTCTCTGTGAATCTCAACCCGGCATTAGTGGTTAACTATTTTTAATTCCAACGAT
>JBLHGN010000021.1:0-23115 GCA_047616325.1 Lentisphaeria bacterium | reverse complement strand
AATTCGCGGAATCCGCATACAGTGCTGTAGATAGCGAAGGTCTTGTTTCGGCTATTCCAGCGCGATGCACTTTGGTTGCCATATAGTCACTCACTCCATCCTTGGAATTCGCCCCTTCGGGGTCGCTGCGCGATGCAAAATGGCTTTCCTGCCATTTTTTCGAACGGGGGGTTCTCGTCAAGTCATCCAGCTGTACCAATAATAAAAAAGCCCCACTCTTGCGAGCAGGGCTTTTTTATTATTGGCGCATCCGGAGGGATTCGAACCCCCGACCAAGTGGTTCGAAGCCACCTACTCTATCCAGCTGAGCTACGGATGCAGAAACCGTTTGTCTACGATGTGCGTATTGAAATTACATCGCAGCCATTTCAATTCCCCTCAGCTAGTTGACCTAGGTTTGGGGAGACTGAAATGCGGCTGCAATAATACTCATCGGCGGGGCATTCGTCTATGTTTTCAGTGACTAATATTCGTAAGGGCTGCTAATTTCTGGCTAAGCCGCTATAATCTGCGCACTAATTTGCACAAGTTTTGCGTTTTTAAATAATTAAGGGTCAATTGAATGAAGACTATGTATAAAATTGCAGCAGTGTTGCTGGCACTTGGGTCGGCATACGCATTTGCGGAAACATTGGAAGATCGTTTAAAACCAGCAGGCTCCGTTTGTATGGCCGGTGAGGCTTGTGCGGCCGCGCCGGTGCAGGTGGCTTCGTCGGATGGCCCACGCTCGGGGGCCACGGTTTATGAAACGAAGTGTGCTTTGTGTCATGGCAGCGGTGCAGCCGGCGCGCCGAAAATAGGCGATAGTGCGGCTTGGGCTCCACGTGTAGCCAAGGGTATGGACGCTTTGTACAGCGGTGCGATCAATGGTATCAACGGTATGCCGGCTAAAGGCCTGTGTTTTGATTGTTCTGACGAGGAAATGAATGCGGCTGTTGATCATATGGTCGACACTTCCAGGTAGATTGTAGCTTCCCGACTCTCCAGCATCATAGTAAAAAGGCCGCTATCGAGCGGCCTTTTTTATGTTTACTTATTTAATCAAATAAGTTCTTCAGCGATGACAGGGTCTCTTCGCCCTTTTTTTCTATTTGCTCTGGGCTAGCATCGCCAAATCCCTCCCTCTCTAGATCTTCCTCTGGCATTTCGTCGATAAAGCGACTGGGGGTGGTGCTTTGTTTTTCACCGTATTGTTTGCGTGTAGCGGCTAGGGTCATGGTGAGCGTCTTTTTCGCTCGGGTGATACCCACGTAGGTAAGGCGGCGCTCTTCTTCGATGTTGTCGTCTTGAATGCTGTTGCGGTGAGGTAATAATTCTTCTTCCATACCTACTAGAAATACATGCGGATATTCTAGACCTTTTGAGGCGTGCAGAGTCGACAGTTGCACCTGATCGCTGGTGTCTTCGTCTTCTTGACGGTCGAGAAGGTCTTGCAGTACAAGGCGGGCGATAGCGTCGTTGATTTTTTGTTCGCCATCTAAATCTTCATTGTCGTTGCGTTCTAAGGTGCTTTTAATGGAATCAACGAGTATCCATACATTTTCCAGACGCCGTTCGGCGACTTTGGGCGAGCTGGCGTTTTGGTAAAGCCAGCCCTCGTAGTCGATGTCTTCTACCATCTCTCGAATACTGCTGACGGGGTCACCGGTGTGGCAGTTATGTCTTACCTGCCGATACCACTCGGCAAACTCACGAATACGCTGCAGGCCTTTTTTGGGAATGATGGTTTGCAGGCCCAGCTCGTCACAGGCGCTTAACATGCCTATTTCGCGTTCGGTTGCGTAACGCCCCAGGGCCTCAAGTGTGCCTGTTCCTATTTGTCGACGTGGGGTGTTGATTACCCGTAAAAATGCGTTGTCGTCATCTGGGTTCACGATCAATCGTAAATAGCCCATGATATCTTTAATTTCTGCGCGTGCAAAAAAACTGGTGCCGCCGCTTATGCTGTAGGGGATTTGGTGGTGTTGCAGTTTCAGCTCCAGCAGGCGCGCTTGGTGGTTGCCTCGGTAGAGCACGGCGAAATCGCTAAAGGGTATTTGTTTGCGGGCCTTGATGGTTAAAATTTCGGTGGCGACGCGTTCGGCTTCACTGTCTTCAGTTTTGCAGTTGATTAGGCGCAGGTGTTCGCCGAGACCTAAATCACTCCACAGAGTCTTTTCAAATTCGTGGGGGTTGTGGGCAATAAGGGTGTTGGCAACTTTTAATATGCGCGCGGTGGAACGGTAGTTTTGTTCGAGCTTGATGACGTGTATATTTGGGAAATCTTCTTTCAGTAGCGAAAGGTTTTCTGGGCGTGCGCCGCGCCAGGCGTAAATAGATTGATCGTCGTCGCCCACTACCGTTAGCGCGCCTCGTATACCGATAAGTTGTTTTACGATTTCGTACTGGCTTGAGTTGGTGTCTTGGTATTCGTCTACTAGCAGATAGCGAATTCTCTGTTGCCAGCGCGCGAGCACTTCTTCGTTGGAAGAAAATAGCAGTGACGGCAGACGAATCAAGTCGTCAAAGTCTACTGCGTTGTAGGCAAGCAGTGCTTTGTTGTAGCGCGCGTACACCAGGGCCCAGGTTTGCTCTCCAGGGTTTTTGGCTTGTTCAAGAGCCTGGTCCGGTTCTAATAATCCGCTTTTCCAATTAGAGATTTGACTTTGCACGCCGTCAAGTAGGTCGGTATTAATATCGCCGTCTCTGAGCATGATTTCTTTGATGAGGGAGCGCGAATCTTCCGAGTCAAAAATAGTAAAGCCAGACTTATACCCCAGGGTTTTATGTTCGCGGCGAATGATGTTCATGCCGAGGTTGTGAAATGTAGATACCGTGAGGCCGCGGGCAATGGAGCCTTTTACCAGTTTGCCCACGCGTTCCTTCATTTCCCGCGCCGCTTTATTGGTAAAGGTAACCGCCGCTATATGGCGTGCAGGCATATTGCACTGCTGAATAAGGTAGGCAATTTTCTGGGTGATCACGCTGGTTTTGCCGCTGCCTGCACCAGCCAATACTAGACAGGGGCCGTCTATGTAGCGCACGGCTTCTTTTTGACGGGGATTGAGCGAAGTCACGCCTACCTCATAGTGCTTGAATTTTTAGGGGGCACAAGCTTACCAGAATCAGCGCTCTGTATAAGGTGAATTCAAAAGTAATTCCGTTCGCGCAAAATTCCCCTAAGGGGTTCCTAATAAAGTGCGCGATCGAGGTTGCGATAAGCCAATGCTTCGGCTATATGCGGGCTAAGTATGTGCTCACTATTTTCTATGTCGGCGACGGTGCGGGCAACTTTTAATATGCGGTCGTAGGCTCTGGCCGAGAGGTTCAGTTTGCCCATGGCATTGGCCAGCAAGTTCTTTTCGTTTTTGCCCAGCGCACAATACTTCCCGATTTCCCTTCCCGAAAGCTGGGCATTGCTTTTTTGCTGGCGATCCAGCTGGCGCTGACGATTGCGAATAACCCGTGCACGGACGTCGCGGCTACTTTCGCCTTCCGGTTTGCCCTGCATATGGGTGATAGGAATGGCGTTTACTTGCACGTGCAAATCAATTCTATCGAGCAGCGGCCCGGATATCTTATCGCGATAGCGCGCCACCTGCGCAGGGGTGCAGCGGCAGCGATCGCTGTTATCGTTAAAATAGCCACAGGGGCAGGGATTCATGGCGGCTATTAGCTGGAATTTTGCCGGGTATTCCACCTGTGCGCTGGCGCGACTGATACAAATATGCCCGCTTTCTAAGGGCTCTCTCAACACTTCTAGCACCTGCCTTGGAAATTCGGGCAGCTCATCTAAGAATAATACGCCATTGTGGGCGAGCGAAATTTCGCCGGGTTTTGGGTTCGAGCCGCCACCCACCAAGGCTACCGCCGAGGATGTGTGATGAGGGCTTCTAAATGGACGGTTGAGCCAGTTGGCGCTGGTATGTTCGGAAGCCACCGAGCGCACCGCCGCCACTTCGAGTGCTTCGTGTTCTTGCAGCGGTGGCAGAATGCTGGACAAGCGGCTGGCGAGCATAGATTTACCGGTACCTGGCGGCCCAAATAATAGTAGGTTGTGGCCGCCGGTGGCGGCAATTTCCAGGGCGCGGCGCGCTTGTAATTGACCCTTAACTTCGTTCAGGTCTTTGTCGTAAACCGGCTCGTGCATTGCCTGTTTAGCGGGGGCGTCGAGGGTTTCGCGGTTGTGAAGATGAGCGCACACGCGCAGTAAATTTGAGGCAACGAATATGTTGGTGTTGCGGCACAGCGCCGCTTCGGCGGCATTCACTTGCGGCAATACCAAGGCACGCTGGTCGTTGCCGCAGGCAATGGCAGCGGGAATGCAGCCCTTTACCCGACGCAAATCACCGGACAGCGCCAGTTCGCCGATAAATTCCATGCCTTCCAAAGGCGCGAGGGGTATTTGCCCCGAGGCGGCAAGAATGCCCAGAGCAATAGCCAAATCGTAGCGACCACCTTCTTTAGGTAGGTCGGCAGGGCCAAGGTTGACGGTAATTCTACGTTGTGGAAACTCGAAGTGACTATTTATAAGTGCGCTGCGAACTCTGTCTTTACTTTCTTTCACCGCCGTCTCTGGCAGGCCGACGATGGTGAAGCCAGGAAGGCCATTGGAGAGATGGGCCTCGACAGTAACCAGTGGCGATTTAACGCCGAGTTGGGCTCGGGTATATACAACGGCAAGTGTCATAAATTCATCCTTGAATGACGGTTTCGCGCTGAGCTATTAATGTCAGCGCAATTTAGGTATTTTGTGTTAAGCCGTTTGTGTCCGGCCAATTTGTTTTCGTCGTGTAATCAATTGCTGCAATCTGTTGCCGTAAGGTATTTTGCAATATAGTAACTGAGGTTTAGCGCCCGCCGCTAGAGGGAGTTCGTTGTCTTGCTTTCCAGCTCGCTCAGTTTGGCCTCTAAGGCATCCAGTTTTTCTCGGGTTCTCAGCAACACCGCCTGTTGTGCATCAAATTCTTCACGCGTTACTAAGTTCATTTTTTTTAGACCAGCTTCTATTAGGGCGCGAATTTGGCTCGCAGAGGAAGAGGATATTGTCGATTCTCCCAAAGTTGAAAACTGTTGATTTATTTCGTTGAAAATATTTTTTGCGATCTGCTCTATCATGGTGCGCTCGTGTCTTTTGTGCATCAGAAGAGTAAGTTTAACGCACTATGAGAGTGAATAACTACGAAAAGGTTGAGTTGTGTTCTGCTCTAGGGTAACGTCCAAAAAAAACATTAAACGACAGCCAGTTTCCCTCCTATGCCGAGCGCCCTCAGAAGAAAAGAAAGAGCTACAAAAAAAAGCGATGCTAGCAAGTGCGGTGCCATGGCGCCTGAAGTTGCTAGCGTCAGTTGTGTTCAAAGCAAAGCAAGCGCCGTGCTGCATGGGCAAAAGCATCAGCTTTTAATCTCTGCAAATGCAGCGAGCGATGTGGGCAAGCGCCAATGGATTGCAAAATTGGACATGTCTTTTTTACCTAAGCAAGGTAAAACCCGGTTAACGCATTTGTCCCACCTCGGCCCCTTGCGAGTGCAAAAGCCTTTTTATCCCGAAGATGACGGCTGCTGCCATGTGTATGTTTTGCATCCACCCGGTGGCATGGTAGTGGGGGATGAGTTGACTATTTCTGCCGAAGTTCACGAGGGGGCCAAGGTCTTGCTTACCACGCCCTCTGCCGGCAAGATTTACGGAGCCAAACATTTAACACATCCGCAATTACAAACCATAAACTTAAGCGTTGAAAACGACGGCTGCATAGAGTGGCTGCCACAAGAAACTATCGTGTTCGACGGGGCTAATGGCCGACTTGCAACACGTATTACCATGTCCGAACACAGTCGTTTATTTGTTTGGGATATTGTGCGCTTAGGGCGCGCTGCCAGTGGCGAAAAATTTGAACACGGTGTGTGTTATCAATCCCTCGAAATTTGGCAGGGCGATACCCCGTATTTTATTGAGCGAAATTGTTTTGCCGGCGGCGCCGAATTACAAAGTGCAAAATGGGGAATGCAAGGCGCAAATACCACTGGTACTTTATGTGCAACGCTTTCCGCCCCACGCGAATTAATTGATGAATGTTTGACCTATTTAAATAGTGCTAGTGGTGGTGATCTAGGTCTTTGGGGGCTTACCCAAAAAAATGCACTTTTTGTCGCCCGTTACCTGGGCGATTCGGTGTCGCAATGTCGCCACGGTTTTGAATATTTGTGGCGAACGTTGCGCCCCTTACTTAACAATAAAACGGCCGTTGTACCTAGAATTTGGCAAACCTAATATAGGTTGAAGTTAACACGTCAGGATAATAATTAAGCGAGAAGTTAATTATGGAATTAAGTCCCAGAGAAAAAGATAAATTGCTGTTATTTACCGCCGCCTTGGTTGCCGAGCGCAGAAAGGCCCGGGGGGTAAAGTTGAATTACCCTGAATCTATTGCACTGATAAGTGTGGAGATTATGGAGGGGGCTCGCGATGGCAAAACCGTAGCCGAATTGATGAGCCATGGTCGTACCATATTGGGCATTGAAGACGTTATGGAAGGCATAGCCGAGTTGGTGGCTGAGGTGCAGGTGGAAGCGACGTTTCCCGACGGAACCAAATTGGTCACCGTTCACAACCCCATTGTTTGAGGAGCGAAGATATGATTCCCGGAGAGATGAAAATCAAACCCGGCCTGATTACCCTAAATGAGGGGCGGGCCACTGTCACTATTAAAGTCGCCAACGCTGGCGACCGCCCCATTCAAGTGGGTTCGCACTATCACTTTTTTGAAGCTAATCCGGCGCTTCAGTTTGATCGTGGGCAGGCGCGCGGCTTCCGCCTCAATATCGCCGCCGGTACGGCGGTACGTTTTGAGCCGGGACAAGATCGCGAGGTGGAGTTGGTGGCACTGGACGGTAAAAAACAGGTATATGGTTTCCGCGGCGAAATCATGGGCAAACTATAAAAGTTAATTGGAGTGCGCTATGACCACTATTGACCGCCGCGCTTATGCGGATATGTTCGGGCCCACCACGGGAGATCGAGTTCGCCTCGGTGACACCGAGCTGTGGATAGAGGTAGAACACGACCACACCACCTATGGTGAAGAGGTTAAATTTGGCGGTGGTAAGGTTATTCGCGACGGCATGGGGCAGAGCCAGGCCTCTTGCACCATCACGCCAGATACCGTGATTACCAACGCCCTTATCTTCGATCACTGGGGTATTGTAAAAGCCGACATCGCCATTAAGGCGGGTCGTATCGTTGGCATAGGCAAAGCCGGCAACCCCGACATTCAGCCCAATGTGGATATCGAAATTGGTCCGGGTACAGAAATAATCGCCGGTGAAGGTCGAATCGTCACGGCAGGCGCCATCGATTCACATATTCACTTTATCTGCCCGCAACAAATTGAAGAGGCCTTGATGAGTGGCGTAACCACCATGATAGGCGGCGGCACAGGCCCCGCGACGGGTACTAATGCCACCACATGTACGCCAGGCCCCTGGCATTTAGGCAAAATGCTGCAGTCGGCAGAATCTTTTCCTATGAATATTGGCTTTCTGGGTAAAGGTAATGCCAGTCTGCCACAAGCCTTAAACGAGCAACTAGAGGCCGGTGCACTGGGTTTGAAACTGCACGAAGACTGGGGTACCACGCCGGCATCCATTGATAATTGCCTGAGCGTTGCCGAAAACTACGATGTGCAGGTGGCCATTCACACCGACACCCTCAACGAGTCGGGGTTTGTGGAGGACACTCTGGCGGCCTTTAAAGGGCGCACCATTCACACCTATCACACCGAGGGTGCCGGCGGCGGTCACGCGCCCGATATTATTAAAGCCTGTGGCAGTGCCAACGTTCTGCCTTCATCCACTAACCCCACGCGACCCTATACCGTGAATACGGTAGACGAGCATTTGGATATGTTGATGGTGTGTCATCACCTCGACCCCAATATTCCCGAAGATGTCGCCTTTGCCGATTCGCGCATACGCAAAGAAACCATCGCGGCGGAAGATATTTTGCACGACCTCGGTGCTTTTTCCATGATCGCTTCAGACTCGCAAGCCATGGGCCGTGTGGGTGAAGTGATTTGCCGAACCTGGCAAACCGCCCACAAAATGAAAGTACAACGCGGTGCGCTGCCGCAAGACAGCAGCGAAAACGATAATTTTCGAGCCAAGCGCTATATTGCCAAGTACACTATCAATCCTGCGTTAGCTCATGGTGTCGCCCACGAAGTGGGGTCTATTGCCGTGGGAAAATTGGCCGACTTGGTGTTCTGGAGGCCGGCATTTTTTGGCGTTAAGCCATCGCTTATCCTTAAAGGTGGCGCCATTGCTGCGGCTCCTATGGGCGACCCCAACGCTTCCATTCCCACCCCGCAACCTGTGCACTATCGCTATATGTTTGGTGCTTATGGCCGGGCCTGTACCGGCACCTCGGTGAGCTTTGTGAGTCAGGCGGCCATAGATGCGGGCATTGCCGGTAGCCTTGAATTAGAGCGTCGTTTGGTGGCGGTAAAGGCCTGTCGTAGCGTGACAAAAGCCGACATGATCCACAACGACTACATGCCACAGATGGAGGTAGACCCAGAGACCTACGAAGTGAGAGCCGACGGCCAACTGTTAACGTGTGAGCCGGCCGAGGTACTGCCTCTGGCACAGCGCTATTTCTTGTTTTGATGCTCTGATCGTGCTGGGGCGCAGTAATATGTGTCCCCTGCACGGGTATTCTTTGTTTTTTCGAGAACGCTTGAAGCAGGCGGCTTGAAAGCGAAAGTTCCATCACTCCTTACCACCACGCCTAATTAGAAAAAATCACTATGCTAGAAGCCTACAAAACCACTCACCTGCACGAGGGCGACCAAACCCTAGACCTTGTCGTAAGTTTCGATGAGCGCAAAAAAAGTCGCTATAAAACCCTTACATCAAATGGCCAAGCTTTGGGCTGGTTTCTTGAGCGTGGACGGGTGTTGTCTCAGGACGATGTGCTGGTGTGTGAAGATGGCACCTTGGTTAAGGTGAGTGCGGCCGATGAGCAGGTGAGCGATGTGACCAGCAGCAATACCTTGCTGTTAACTCGTGCCGCGTATCACTTGGGTAATCGCCATGTGCCCTTGCAGGTGGGCGAATGTTTTTTGCGCTATCAGCAAGACCACGTACTGGACGCCATGGTGGAGGGTTTGGGCTTGCAAGTGATGCATGTGCAGCGTCCCTTTCAATCTGAAAATGGCGCCTACGCAGGCAGTGGCCACGGCCATCATGGGGGGCACGAAGAAGCTGGGGAAGGGCACGCGCATTCCCATTCTCACTCACATACAAGCACACATAGCCACGGTTAAATACCTTGAATAATCTCGCTTTATTAAAACTTATGCATTTGGTTAGCCCAGCCTTGCCGGTTGGGGCATACGCCTATTCCCAGGGGCAGGAGTGGGCGGTGGATAGCGCATGGGTAAACAGTGAGCCCGAAGTTGAAGCGTGGATAATGGGCGTATTGGGGAGCAGTGTTGCATATTTAGACCTTCCCTGTTTAAGCCGTCTTTACGATGCATGGCAAACCAATGATCTAGCCGCAATTAGCTACTGGAATAACTTTATTTTTGCCGCGCGAGAAACCCATGAATTGCTATTGGAAGATCAGCAAATGGGTATTGCGCTCAGCCGATTGCTGGTGTCGTTGGCAATCACAGAACATCAACAAGCCGAATTAACGCTCAAAAAGCCCTCGTTTATCGCCATGTTTGCATTGGCCGGTGTTAAATGGAATATTCCATTAGATGCATTAAAACAGGGCTTTGTGTGGAGTTGGCTGGAAGCCCAGGTGGGCGTCGCCACAAAAATTGTGCCCCTGGGGCAAACCCAGGCGCAACAAATGTTAACCCGCATGATACCTAAGGTTGACGGCGTCATTGACAGAGCCAATGGGCTCGAAGACCATGAGTTGGGAATGGGGCTGCCCGCGTTGGCGATTGCATCATCTTTACACGAAAGACAGTATTCTCGTATTTTTCGCTCATAAAAAATTATTAAGGGTAGTGATATCAATGAAAAAACCAGCGTTGCGTTTAGGGGTAGGTGGCCCAGTCGGTTCAGGTAAAACAGCACTCGTGAAAGCCTTGTGTGCGCAATTAAAAGACCGCTACGACATAGCAGTAATCACCAATGATATATACACCCGCGAAGACGCCGAATTTTTACTGCGTCATGAAGTGCTCGACAAAGATCGTATTATCGGCGTAGAAACTGGCGGCTGCCCACACACGGCTATTCGCGAAGACGCCTCTATGAACCTCTCAGCGGTAGCCGAGTTAAACGACAGCTTCCCAGATTTGCAGGTGATACTCATTGAGAGCGGTGGTGATAATCTCGCCGCGACATTTAGCCCAGAATTATCTGATTTGACTCTCTACGTCATCGATGTTTCTGCCGGCGATAAAATCCCCAGAAAAGGTGGCCCTGGCATTACTAAATCAGATTTACTTATCATCAATAAAATCGACTTGGCGCCGATGGTGGGTGCTGACTTGGGCGTGATGGATAGAGACGCAAAAAAAATGCGAGGCGATAAACCCTTTATTTTTTCCAATTTAAAAGACGGTACTGGCGTGAATGACATTGTTGACTTTATCGAACAGCACGGCATGTTGACGGAGTTCTAATGGAACTGGCCGGCCTGCTTACATTTTTCTCCATGGGGTTAGCACTCGGTTTGGTTCACGCTTTTGATCCAGACCATTTAGCGGCCATAGGAGGAATGGCGGTGGGTCAAAAAACGCAAAAAGTATCCAGTCGGCGCTCGGCCCCGTCTTGGTTTGTAGTGCATTGGTCACTGGGGCACGGCGGCATTTTACTCGTGATTGCCGCGCTGGTGTTTTTATTGGGTTTCGATATTCCTACCCGGCTTAGTCACTTTGCCGAGGCCAGTGTGTCACTAATTTTAATTGTGATCGGCGTACACGGTTTTTGGCGGGTTTATCGGGCCGCCAATGCAGCGACTGCGACGCCTGACTCGGAGCAAAACGTCTCGGACAAAAACGCTGCGTCGTTTGTGGGTATGGTGCATGGTACGGCGGGTTCTGCGCCGCTGCTTACGCTTGTGCCGCTCACCCAAATTCATGAGCCGGTAATCGCCTTGGTTTATGTGTTGTTGTTCAGTAGCGGTGTTACCTTAGCTATGATGGGTTTTGGTACGCTGCTATGTCGTGGGCTTAAATACACGCACCATGTGAGCGCCAGCTTACATATGAAAATTAGTATTCTATTGTCCTCATTTTCCTTATTTTTTGGCATTTATCTTCTTTTTTAGTGCCTATGTTCGCCATAGCGCGGATATCTTTTGCTTGTGCATCACTATGGTTCGTTGTGGTGTGCCGTGGTGCGTTGTAGTTGCACTATTTGTGTGCTTTTCTTCAGGAGGAAATTTATAGCGATTGTTTTTTTTCTTTGTCATTATCAAAAAACTAATGATATCAATGTGTTGGCGAGTCAATAAGTCATTTTCCGTAGTCTCCCCCGTTGTTGGCATTATTAATGCCTTATGCCCTTGCGTTGTACTAATAAGAAATAAAACATTGAAACACATCAGGAGACATACTATGAATCGATTTTTAAACAAAGCTAAGCTTACGGTGGGTGCAGTTGCGCTTTCACTTGCAGGTATGTCAGCCCAAGCGGCAGACACAATTAAAGTAGGCGTTCTTCACTCTCAAAGTGGGCCTTTAGCCATTAGCGAAACCACACTGAAAGATACCGTTTTGATGTTAATAGAAGCGCAAAACAAAAAAGGTGGTGTGCTGGGCAAAAAATTGGAAGCTGTTGTTGTGGACCCAGGTTCCGATAAAGCCGACTGGTCTAAATTTGGCGAAAAAGCTCGCGAGTTACTGGAAGTTAAAAAAGTAGACGTTATTTTTGGTTGCTGGACTTCCGTATCGCGCAAATTCACTTTACCCGTAGTTGAAGAGTTAAACGGTTTATTGTTTTACCCTGTTCAGTATGAAGGTGAAGAGTCATCTAAAAATATTTTTTACACCGGTGCAGCGCCTAACCAACAAGCTATTCCAGCGGTTGATTACTTGATGAAAGAAGAAGGCGTTAAGCGTTGGGTACTTGAAGGTACTGATTACGTTTACCCTCAGACTACTAACAAAATACTTAAAGCCTACTTGTTAAGCAAGGGCGTAAAAGAAGCTGATATTTCTGTTAACTACACGCCCTTTAGTTTTTCTGACTGGACTACACGCGTTTCTGAAATTAAGAAATTCGGTTCTGCAGGTAAAAAGACTGCGGTTGTTTCTACTATCAACGGTGATGCAAATGTTCCTTTCTATAAAGAGCTTGGCAACCAAGGTATTAGTGCAGAAGATATTCCTGTAGTAGCATTTTCTGTCGGTGAAGAAGAGCTAAAAGGTTTTGATACTGGCCCTCTTGTTGGTCATCTTGCTGCTTGGAACTACTTCCAAAGTGCCGAAGCAAAAGAAAATGATTCGTTTATTGCACAGTGGAAAGCCTATGCTAAAGCCAACAATATCACTGGCCCCTACGTAACAAACGACCCAATGGAAGCTACCTTTATCGGCTTTAGCGCTTGGGTGAAAGCCGCTGAAAAAGCTAAGTCTGTGAAGGTTGATAAAGTGCGTACGGCTATGTACGGCATTAAAGTACCTAACCTTACCGGTGGTATTGCAGAAGTTCTTCCTAATCACCACTTCACCAAGCCTGTTCTAATCGGTGAAATTCAAGCCGACGGTCAGTTTGAAATCGTCTCTCAAACTAAAGAAGTTGCCGGCGATGCTTGGACCGATCACTTGACCGAAAGCGCCAAAATTGTTTCAGACTGGCAAAATCCTAAAATAAACTGTGGTAACTATAACACCGAAACCAAGAAGTGTTCAGGTCAAAACTTCTAATTTGACTTGAATTCATCATCGCTAAGGGGCAAGAAAAAGTTAACACTTGCTCTCTAGTGAAGTAAAAATAAAAAGCGCCACCTGCCAGCCAGGTGGCGCTTTTTTCAATAGCTTCATGGTGCAGACAATGAAACACTATCTAATACACTTAAAGTACCTATTTGTTGGGCTGTTGTTTGCCTCAACGCAGGTATATTCAGATGCCTTTGAACAGGTTTTGAATAAATTAAGCTCAAGTTCAAACAGTGAAAAAGTTAAGGTGATAAATGCCTTGGCCGAAACCAAAGACCCGCGCGTGTTAGTCACGCTATCCGCTCTGCTAGGTGCAAAATTATATTATAGCGAAGAAAATAATCAGTTTGTGATCATCGAAGAACGCAGCGAAGCCGATGGCGCTGAAGGAACAATTGATGCCATTGATGTATTGACCGGCTCCTTACTCGATAGTGTGTCGGAAGAGTCCCTTGCTAAAATACGTATTACGAATAAATTGCGACGTGTACTGCGTTCAAATATAGCTGTGCTGGAACTTGCCAGCGAAGATAAAGATCTGCGGCTTAAATCCGCACAGAATATGGCCAAAAAACCAGATGCTGACTTACGCGAATTAATCGTCAGCAGTATAAAAAGTGAAACAGTTTTCCAGGTGCGTGACTCAATGAAAATTGTGCTTGCACTGATAGATATCAAGAGTAGAGACCACGAACTGCGCATAAATGCCGTTGACATTCTTGGCAGCACGGTGGAGCCACAAGCGGTTGGCGCGCTCAAAATGTTGCTTGAAAAAAATGCCGATGGCGACTATCTCGAGTCCAATACTGAATTGGTTAAAAAAGTTGAGATTACCTTCAAATCTGTCAAATCCAGGCTGGGAGTATATAAATTTGCCGAGAACCTATTGTTTGGCTTAAGCCTGGGTTCCATTTTGTTGTTGGCTGCGATAGGGCTTGCGATTACTTTCGGTGTTATGGGTGTAATCAATATGGCCCACGGCGAAATGATTATGTTGGGCGCCTATACCACCTTTGCTATTCAGCAGTTATTTCCTGGTTTAATCGATTATTCTCTATTTATTGCGATTCCTGCGGCTTTTGTGGTTGCAGGGTCTGTGGGCATGCTTATTGAGCGCCTGGTAATTCGTCATCTCTACGGGCGACCACTGGATACCCTATTGGCTACCTTTGGGGTTAGTCTTATTTTACAGCAAGCGGTGCGCACCTACAGTTCGAACTCGGTACCAGTTGTTTCGCCAGAGTGGATAAGCGGTGCATGGGAAATTAACGGTGCTATCGCACTCACTTTTAACAGAATATATATTTTGTTTTTTAGCTTGATAGTGCTTGGTGTACTAGCACTCATCCTCAAGAAAACATTAATGGGTTTACAGATGCGAGCCGTAACGCAGAATCGCGCTATGGCAAATTCGATGGGTATTAAATCAAGCTGGGTAGACGCGCTTACCTTTGGCTTGGGCTCGGGAATTGCCGGTATCGCGGGTGTGGCTCTAAGTCAGATCGACAGTGTTAGCCCCAATCTTGGCCAGGCCTATATCGTGGACACTTTTATGGTGGTGGTGTTTGGTGGCGTTGGCAATATTATGGGTACATTTTTTGGCGCCATCAGTTTGGGTGTTATCAACAAATTCCTCGAACCCTATACCGGTGCAGTTATTGGAAAGATCATGGTTCTTGTCTTTATCATTCTTTTCATCCAATGGCGCCCGCGCGGATTATTCGCGCTCAAGGGCCGATTTGTCGAAGATTAAGCGGAGGAAATATTATGTTCAAGCAATCAATAGTTTTTAAATTATTAGCAGACGATAAAATTGGGCGCTATTTACTGGCCTTTATTTTGTTTGTTGGTATTTTTGTGCCGCTACTTAATGTGATGGCACCAAGCGGGTCGTTTTTTAGTATTTCTACATACACGATAACCCTGTTAGGAAAAATATTGTGTTTTGCAATTTTGGCACTGGCACTGGATTTGGTGTGGGGTTATTGCGGCATATTGAGCCTGGGCCACGGGGCATTCTTTGCTTTAGGCGGATACGCCATGGGCATGTACTTAATGCGTCAAATAGGCGATCGCGGCGTTTATGGTAACCCCGACTTGCCCGATTTTATGGTGTTTTTAGATTGGCACGAGTTACCTTGGTATTGGCTTGGCTTTGACAACTTTGGTTTTGCTGTGGTTATGGCCATGGTGGTGCCGGGTGTTCTCGCGTATCTGTTTGGCTGGTTGGCGTTTCGCTCCAGGGTAACCGGTGTGTATTTTTCCATTATTTCTCAGGCCTTAACTTTTGCGCTTATGAAAAGTTTTTTTATGAACGACTTTGGCTTTGGTGGAAATAATGGCTTAACCGATTTTAAGGAAATACTTGGGTTTAATATTCAGTCCGATGAGACGCGATCGGTTTTGGTGTTTTTGGCCGCATTGGTCTTGTGTGTGTCTTATCTGGTATGTCGTTTTATTGTCACCAGTAAGTTTGGTAATGTACTGATCGCCATCAGAGACTCAGAAAGTCGTGCGAGATTTTTAGGCTATAGAGTCGAACATTATAAATTGCTTATATTTGTGTTTTCTGCTGTATTGGCGGGTATTGCCGGAGCGCTTTATGTGCCGCTTGTTGGCGCAGCCAACCCGAGCGAATTTAGCCCTGTCAATTCCATTGGCATTGTTATTTGGGTGGCTCTAGGCGGTCGGGGTACGCTCTATGGTGCGATTATTGGCGCGCTGTTGATCAGTTATTCTAAATCCATATTTACCAGCGCTTTTCCGGAACTTTGGTTGTTTGCCTTGGGTGGATTGTTTGTTATTACCACCATGTTTCTTCCCAAGGGGGTGGTTGGCCTTGCCGAAAAATATATCGCAAAAGTTAAAAATAGAAGCCATGACACAGTAAAAACTCCGGAGGCTGCAAATGAGTGATGTTTCAGCAACTAAAAAAGTTAAAAGCATTTTGTATTTAAACGGTGTAACTAAATCTTTTGACGGATTTAAAGCGATTAACAACTTATCGCTCGATATAGCTCCAGGTGAGTTGCGTGCAATTATCGGCCCCAATGGTGCCGGTAAAAGTACCATGATGGATATTATCACGGGCAAAACCAAGCCGGATTCTGGCGAAGTTCGCTTTAAAGATACCATCGACCTTACCCGCTACGATGAGGCCGATATTGCCAATATGGGCATCGGTCGAAAGTTCCAAAAGCCCACCGTAATTGAAAGTTTGAGTGTTATACAGAACCTCGACCTAGCTTTGGCCGGTAAAAGAGGTATTTGGCAGACCATGTTTGCGCGTTTGAGTAATGCGCAGCGAGATCGCTTATCGGATGTACTAGAACTTATTGGCTTGTTAGAAAAACGCGATGAATACGCCATGAATTTAAGTCACGGCCAAAAGCAATGGCTGGAAATAGGCATGTTGTTTATTCAGGAGCCCGAAGTTTTATTGGTGGATGAACCCGCTGGCGGCATGACCGACTCAGAGACGATGCAAACCGCCAGACTGCTAAAAGAAATTAGCGCTAACCACTCTGTAATAGTAGTGGAGCACGATATGGAATTTGTACGTGCCTTGCGCTGCCCGGTAACGGTGCTGCACGAGGGCAGTGTTTTGGCCGAAGGTTCGCTGGACAAAGTATCGGCGGACGAACGTGTAATTGAAGTTTACTTGGGGCGCTAGATAAATGAACATGTTAACCGCAAAAAATATTGATTTGTTTTACGGCGCTAGTCAGGCTTTGCAAAATGTATCGCTGGAGGCAAAAAAGGGCGAAATTACCTGTGTTTTGGGTCGCAATGGTGTGGGTAAGTCTAGCTTAATGCAGTCTATTACCGGCCGTCATATTGCTAAGTCTGGAAGTGTTGTGTGGGAGGGCAAAGATATTACTAAAGTGCCTGCCGCCGACCGAGCGCGTGCAGGTATTGCCTATGTGCCACAGGGTCGGCAGATATTTTCTCAGCTCACAGTGCTGGAGAACTTAAAAACCGGTTTTGCTGTGCTGCCACGGAGTGAGCGAAAAATTCCCAGTGAAATTTTCAGTTTGTTTCCTGTGCTGCAAAAAATGTTGGGGCGCCGTGGCGGTGATTTAAGCGGTGGCCAGCAACAGCAGTTATCCATTGCTCGTGCGTTAATTATGAAACCGCGCCTGTTGATATTAGACGAACCCACTGAGGGTATTCAGCCGTCTATTATTAAGGATATTCACAAAGTGATCACCATTCTCAAGCAGCAGGGCGATATGGCGATATTGTTGGTTGAACAATATTTTGATTTCGCTAAAGACCTTGGCGATAAATACGCGGTAATGGATAGAGGGGAAGTGGTGTTATCCGGCGACATAAGCAGTATGGACGAAAAGGAAGTGCGTAGATATTTGACGGTTTAGTGTGCAAGGAATACTAGCCGAGTTCGCCTGCCGTACCCCTTAAAGATCAATTTGTCAAAAGCGGCGGCGTTAAACCCATATTGGTTTTGAAGTTACAGCTTCAGGTTAAATGCAGTGTACAATCGAAACTACCCGCCTAAAGCCGGACCATAAAATAAAACATTGAGGGAGTCCGTGTGTTAAAGAACATTTCTTATAAGCTTGTCACCTTTGCATCACTTTTTTTTGCATCTTCTCTTATGCCTGCGCATGGGGCACAAAAATCCCTTCATGTTAAAGCCGACAAAATGGTTGAAATTGGTCAGTCGCAATCCTTCCTTGGTCTCGAAACCCTCATTCTTGAGGACGGTGCGACACTTAAAATTGTCGGACACAATAATATTTTTGCGCTAACGGCTAAGGACGCCTACATTGGCCAAGATGTTAAAATTATCGCCGCTGGTTTACCTGGAGAAACTGGGAAAGCGGGTAAAAATGCCAATGCTGACCCAAGAGAAAATGACGATTGTTCTCATGGTGAATCCGGTGGCGACGGCCAAAACGGCGGCGTAGCGACCTCGGGTAAAAATATAACCTTGCAGTTGGGCCTGTCCCACTTTGGCAGCCTCAGTATCGATGTGAGTGGCGGTGAGGGTGGCGATGGAGGTAAGGGCGGTGATGGTCGCGATTTTAGTCAATATGACTGTAGTTCGAAACACAAAACAGCAGCTAACGGCGGAAATGCTGGTAGTGGGGGCGCTGGCGGTAATGGCGGCAATGGCGGCAATGTTCAGCTGAGTTACTCGTTGGCATCCTCTAATTCGCCACCGGCAATGCTTCTAGCTGCTCGCACGGCGACCGTAGTTAATACAAGTGGCGGACGAGCTGAGCTGGGTGCATTGGCGGGGAAGAGCGGGGGTGGCTCTGCTGGGGGCTATATAAACAAAAAAACACTTACCGGTAGCCGCGCATGGAAGCGGGGCGGTGCAGAGGGTAAAAAGGGTGAGCAAGGTCTGAATGGTTCTTCCGGTACAGCCGGCACAGTTGATATTCGTATTGCAGTAATCAATTTAGAGGCTGAACCTAATCAGCAGACTATCCAAGAATCTACCCGCGCTGAAGTAAAGCACGATGAATCATCACAATTAAAGACGCGAATAAAAATATTGGAAGACAAAGTGGAAGCTTTAATTAAGCGATTGGATGTTATTGAGAATTAAATCTGCGTTATTTATTTTAAACTCAGTATCGTATACGTAGACAGCCCATCGCTTATGCTTGTCTTGGTTCGTCGGTTGTTTTTTTATGATGTAACCTGTCCCTGGTACTATGAATATTCCCTCAATAACCTCTTAGTCTAGAACTATCTGCACCGTTCTATCCTCGGTCGTGCTTGGTTTGCTGTTTAACCCCATGCCCTTAAAAATGCAATTAGTTTAGTGATTTAGGTCTCTTTTTCGCTTGAACCTAGCCGAATAAGCTCTATAAATGCGTCAAAAAGTATAATGTGAGCCAGTGTGGTGCATCTTGTGTTTTGCTTGGCATCTATTGCGTTTAGTTGGTGCGGCGAGCTCGTGGTGTCGCCGACTATTAAAGGCTGATTGCAGTTAAGTTACTGAAAATTAAGTTGTTTATAGAATTGGCTCAAATTCTGCTATGTGTCTCTTGCTTCCTTAGAAATGTAGAAAGCATAAATTTACATACTAAGAAAATATACCTACTTGGAGAATATACATGAAAACTACTAAAAAATTCTTAGCCGGTGCAGTTGTCGCCTCAACTGTAGCCTTTACGGGAATGGCGTCTGTTGCCAATGCTGAAATTAGCGCAAGTGCTGGCGTCGCCTCTAGCTATTTATGGCGTGGACAGGATCTTGGTCAAGGTACGCCTGCAGTGTCTGGTGACATTAGTTACTCAGCTGGTGGTTTTTACACCGGTGCTTGGGTATCTTCTGGCGATTCTGCTAGCGGAACTGAATACGATATTTTTGCGGGCTATGGTGGTGAGGTAGGTTCTTTTACTTACGATTTGAGCGTTTGGAATTATCTTTACCCCCAGGGTGGCCAAGAAGATACAGTTGCTGATTTGTCAGAAGTTATCCTGACTTTAGGCTCAGGTCCTGTTAGTTTCTCTTGGTACGAAAATATTGCAACTAATGGTGGAGACGAAACTTACCGTTATTATACTCTTGGATACTCTGCGGGTGCATTTGGCGTGACCGTTGGTCAAGCCACAGGAGATGCTTCGGACGAGTATAACCACATTGATTTTAGTTATGCATACAATGATTCCTTGTCTTTCAAGCTTAGCCAAGTTATCGATGATGCCGATGACGCAGTAGACGACGATCTAATCTTTGTCGTTTCTTACAGTCTTCCTATTGAGTAAATTGTTTATCGACCGCTGGCACCCTGTTGCCAGCGGTTTTTTTTGGCAGCTAAGGCTGCATCTATAAAGAGAGGAGCAGTCCAATGAAATTAATTACTGCCGTTATTAAGCCGTTCAAATTAGACGCCGTACGCGAGTCTTTGTCTGAAATTGGCGTTCAAGGCATTACAGTTACCGAAGTCAAAGGATTCGGTCGTCAAAAAGGTCACACTGAGTTATATCGAGGTGCCGAGTATGTTGTGGATTTTCTTCCAAAAACAAAGTTGGAAGTTGCTGTAGCAGATGGTCAAGTTGATTCTGTTTTAGAGGCAATTAGCAAAGCCGCCCACAGTGGCAAAATTGGTGATGGAAAAATATTTGTTTCTTCACTTGAGCAGGTTATTCGGATTCGTACTGGTGAATCTGGTGAAGACGCCCTGTAATCACCGATAGAATTCAATCATACATAGACAGCAATCACCGTTAGATTGCAATCACACATATATACGCAGAATTTTTAACTTTGGAGAACTGCTATGGAAAATCAAATTTTCGAACTGCAGTACGCTTTAGATACGTTTTACTTTCTTATCTGTGGCGCACTTGTAATGTGGATGGCCGCCGGCTTCGCTATGCTGGAATCGGGGCTTGTTCGCGCAAAAAATACAACTGAAATTTTAACCAAAAACGTCGCGCTTTATGCGATTGCATGCACCATGTATATGGTGTGTGGCTACGCCATTATGTACGGCGGAGACATTTTCTTATCAACCATCACTGGCGACGGTGTAACTGGCGCCGAAGAAGCCGCTACCTATGCACCATCTGCTGACTTTTTCTTTCAGGTGGTGTTTGTTGCTACGGCCATGTCGATTGTATCTGGTGCCGTAGCCGAGCGCATGAAGCTTTGGGCCTTTTTAGCCTTTGCCGTGGTGATGACGGGTTTTATCTACCCAATGGAAGGAAGCTGGACTTGGGGTGGCAACGCCGTATTCGGCCTTTACACGCTTGGCGATATGGGTTTTAGCGACTTTGCTGGTTCTGGTATTGTTCATATGGCCGGTGCAGCTGCAGCGCTTGCAGGCGTAATTGTTCTAGGTGCCCGTAAAGGCAAATATGGCGCAAACGGTCAAGTAAATGCATTCCCTGGCGCAAACCTACCTCTTGCTACTCTAGGTGCTTTTATTCTTTGGATGGGCTGGTTCGGATTTAACGGCGGATCGGTTCTGGCTACCGCCACAGTCGAAAGCGCAAACTCCGTAGCTGTGGTGTTTATGAATACTAACGCTGCTGCCGCTGGCGGTTTGATTGCTGCTCTGCTTGCCGCGCGTATCTTGTTTGGCAAGGCTGATCTTACTATGGCGCTCAACGGTGCTTTGGCTGGTTTGGTTGCCATTACTGCTGAGCCTTCAACGCCAAGTGCGCTTCAAGCTACGTTATTTGGTGGTGTTGGTGGTGTGTTGGTAGTGTTTAGCATTGTCGGCCTTGATAAGCTTAAAATCGATGATCCTGTCGGCGCTATCTCCGTTCACGGTGTTGTTGGTCTGCTGGGCTTGTTGCTTGTACCAATCACCAACGACGGTTCATCTTTTGTTGGTCAAATCGTAGGCGCATTGACCATCTTTGTATGGGTCTTTGTTACTAGCTTGATTGTCTGGTTGGCCATTAAGGCTGTCTTCGGAATTCGCGTAACTGAAGAAGAAGAGTTCGAAGGTGTAGACCTTTCCGAGTGTGGAATGGAAGCTTACCCAGAATTTATCATGGCAAAGTAATGCTACTGTAAAGTCTTTTGTACGAAAAAAGCCGGGGCTCATACCTCGGCTTTTTTCGTTCTCGCAATTGGAATTTAATTGTGTTTGCAAAGACCTGCGCTTGAGCCTTTGTAATTCTTGCCAGTAGCGTGTAAGTTATCCCTCTATTAGCCAGCAATGATCGCTTGTAGATCAAATACTAGTCACAGCTAATCCTTTACAATAACTAAAACAGTCGAAACAAGTAGGTGAAAAACCATGAAATTAATTACTGCGGTTGTTAAACCCTTTAAGCTTGATGATGTGCGTAACGCTTTGTCAGAAATAGGTGTTCAAGGAATGACAGTGACCGAGGTGAAGGGCTTTGGCCGACAAAAAGGGCATACTGAACTCTACCGCGGGGCAGAGTATGTTATCGACTTTCTTCCCAAGGTGAAAATTGAATTGGCCGTGGCCGACGACGTAGTAGATTCTGCCGTTGACGCTATCACCAAAGCCGCTCAAACCGGTAAAATTGGCGATGGCAAAATTTTTATTACGCACTGTGAAGAAGTGATTCGTATACGTACTGGTGAGACTGGCCCAGACGCGATTTAAGGCATCATCTCGTTCTATACTTTTGCCCTGTAGTTTCTATTTTTATGCTCTGGCTAATGTCCGCCGAAGCGTAAAGCGCACAAGGTAAAAACCCAAAAGGCCCGTGAGGTTAATTCTGCACGGGCCTTTTTGCTATCTTTTGTGTCAGTTTTTTGTATGATTTGTGTAACTTGGGGTATTGTGGTCATTCCCTCGAATATTCTGTGCTCCGCATATTCGAGGATATGTAGAGTTTAGAAATATGTAGAGTTGTAGTATATTGGCCCGCAATATAAAGCATTTTCTTCAAAATTACTCCGCATATTCTTGGCGTTTAAGGGGTTTGAAGTCCAACGGTACGAAAACGTACGTCAAGGCTCTTTTGCCACATGGAGCGAACGGCTGATAGTAGCAAAGCTCGCTTAGTCGGTCGAAAGGCGAGAGTCCGGCCAACAGCGGCCATTGGCGTTGCTTCAATGTTGTCGGTAGCTTCGCTCAAAAGAGGGCATAAATTACGGGGACTTTTTTTAGTGCTCACAGAGATGAAAAATGCGATTTAATAGATTTGTCCCCGAATGGTACTGATAATTTAGCATGCCATCCCTCCATTAATTTGATCGTCAACCGTAGGGTGGGCACCGCCCACCATTCACACCATTCACACCAGAACACCAGAACACCAGAACACCACAAAATACCGCGTGGGCGTTGCCCACCCTACCTGGCTTCGCATGAAGCGACTCGGTACATGGCTCCTTAATGCCAACAGCAATGTAAAAGAATTTCTATTGCCTATTGACACTCGCTGGCTAGTGGGTGGCCCTAGATATCATTCCTTACACTTTATCGCCACCACTTACAAAATAGAACGCAATACTTCTGATAACACAGAGCAAAAAAACCCAAAACCAAGGTCGTTGAATAGGGCTGAGTTTTATCATTGCTTAGCCCTATAATTTTGTTTTGGCGGTTCTATCAGTGATGTGCGGTCCGCATCTGCCAAGCTCTCGCGCTCAAGCTGGTGTTTTTATTGGTCTAGCCAGAACTTGTCTTCAGCAGGCGTATTTTTATTTCTGCCAGAGCTAAAAGGGTTGAACCCGCTTCTGCCAAACAGATACCAGGCACTTGAGGGTATCACCGGCACGGTATCCACCAAATCCCACAAATCAGAGTCGCCAAAACC
>JBLHGN010000020.1:0-23162 GCA_047616325.1 Lentisphaeria bacterium | reverse complement strand
TGAGTTGCTGGTATTGAGGCTCTTCTTTTTTAGAGATGGGCCTCACTGATAGCTGTTTTAGCTGCATGGCGCGTATGTTCTTACTCTCAATGTGAAATATGACTATACATGCGTACGCTATATTTGTTCAGCGCAGGGGGAGAATGCTAGAAGAGGTATAGCTTTGCTAGTAAGAACGAATGCGCCCTGCTTGCTCCACTATTCTTGGCTTCATTTAGTAAACAAAGGTATTATACTCGGCCAAAATCCAAGACAAGCAAATTTTCTTAATCCGCAAGCCTTTAACCCCCACTCAGGTTAGTCTACGTTGGTATCAGCTCAGCCTAAAACATCAGCTCCAAACCTTTTCACCTGCCCCTGGAAATGGCTAGGTGGTGTCTACTGTTTAATGATCCTTGTGATAGCAGTGGATGCCCAACACGGCTGGAAGGAGACGCTGTCTTATTGGGGAGAAGTGCCACCAACTATACTGGCTAGCGCACTCATACTATTTGCTTTAAGCCACGTCATTCGGGCCTATCGCATATATGAGTTGGTGTTTTCTAATCAAAAAGTGCGTTTTTTAGGGGTGGCAAAAATTTCGGCGTGGCATCAATTTGCCAACAACTTGCTGCCCATGCGCCTGGGTGAAGCCGTGTTCCCCTTGTTGCTCAAGCACCACTTTGGCCGATCCTGGAGTCACGGGTTCGCTAAACTTATCTGGTTACGACTGTTGGATATGGCGGTTATCGGCATTGTTATCGGCGTGGTGATTCTTTTAGTGAGCCCTCCGCTAGTGTGCTTTGGCTTAATTGCTCTAGGCATTGCATGCCTTATCTTTGCCCTATACTTCGGCAAACACCTACTAAAATTACCGCTAATTAGCAAAGTTTCGGCGCCTTTTATCGAAGCATCACCGAAAAGCTTTGGCCTCGGCTTGAGGCTCACATTCTGGACAGCACTGGCTTGGTTTTGCAAATTAACCGCATTAACCCTTATTATTCGCGCGGTTTTGCCCGTACCCTTTGCAATGGCTCTGGCAGGCCAGGTGGGTGCAGAGTTAAGTGGCATTCTTCCCGTCAGTGGTTTTGCCGGAGCTGGATCATTTGAAGCCGCATTCTGGGCTGGCGCGTCACTGTTTGGCACACCTAACGATGAGCTTTTTGCGCTGGCCGTTAATACACATATTTTTGTTTTAGCTTCGACTACACTAGTCGCCCTCTTTCTGAGTCCAGTGAGAGTAAATGTGCACGCGAGACCCTGAACATGCAAGAGACCGAAAACACCACCCAAAGCTCAACTTCTGCGCAGCAGGAAGACAATAACACTACCCCTTCCTCACAAACAGCTACAGCCAAGCTATCGGTGGTAATCCCCTTTTACAATGAAGAAGGCAATATTCTTCTGCTTTTGAAGGAAGTTGAAGCAGCGCTAGCCTCTTATCGCGGTAACTGGGAGATTATTGCCGTCAATGATGGAAGCAGCGATAAAACCTCAGCGGAAATGGAGCAGGCACGCAAACAAATGGGCTCGCATGTTTGCTGCATTCACTTTGCTAGAAATTTTGGTCAAACAGCCGCCATGCAGGCGGGCATCTCAGCGGCAAAAGGCGAGCTAATCGTCACCTTGGACGGCGACCGCCAAAACGACCCGGCGGACATCCCGCAGATGATCGAGCATTTACTTGAACACGAATACGACATGGTGGCGGGTTGGCGAAAAAATCGTCAAGACGCACAAATAAATCGTAAAATCCCCTCCAAAATAGCCAATTGGCTAATTCGCCGCGCCACCGGAGTTGCCGTAAAAGACTATGGCTGCAGCTTAAAACTTTACCGAGCTCACGTAATTAAACAAGTTGTCTTAATTGGTGAGATGCATCGTTTCATTCCAGCCTGGGTGGCCTGCGTGACGGACCCCGATCGCATAGGACAGATGGAGGTAAATCATCGCGCGCGCGAGGTTGGTGTATCCAAATACGGTATATCGCGCACATTCCGGGTCATACTGGACTTGCTGGCGGTGACTTTTTTTATGCGTTATTCACGTAGACCCGGACATTTTTTTGGCATAATTGGCCTAACCGCAGGCGGCGCAGGCGGCGCAATTCTGACCTACTTGCTGGCGATAAAGATCTTCGCCGATGCCGATGTTGGCAGCAGGCCCCTGTTTTTCACTGGTATATTACTGGTAATGGCCGGCATACAATTGATAACCACTGGCGTGCTGGCGGAAATTCAAACACGCAATGCCGGCAACTATGTTTACCCCGTTCGCAAGCAGACCGAAGAAAACAGCAGGACGTGGCATGTATTCGCCGACAAGTAATAGCCGCGTTAGTGCCTCAGGCACACTAGAACAGATACTCTTAAGCACACCCTTTCTAATCATGTTGGCGTTAATCAGCATAATTGGAGCGGGACCCTTTTTCCCCTTATTCGATCTGGACGAAGGCGCCTTTTCAGAAGCAACACGAGAAATGCTTGCCAGCGGCAACTGGATCTCTACGTATTTAAACGACGTACCTCGGCACGACAAGCCTATTCTGATCTATTGGTTTCAGGCAATTTCAGCAAGCATTTTTGGCATCAACGAACTGGCATTTCGCTTGCCGTCAATGCTGGCTTCTTGTCTATGGCTATATTCAGTGTTTAGCTTCGTTAGAGAAGTGTACAACGATCGCACTGCCCGTATAGCCGTATGGATTATGGCCACGGGGTGGCTGTACTGCATTATGTTCAAAGCAGCCACGGCCGATGCTTTGCTGAACTTACTACTCAATGTTGTTTTCTTCGAAATCTATCGTTATTACTTAAATCCCCATTCAAAAAAATTAATATTAATTGGCGTTTATCTCGGGTTGGGTTTTTTAACCAAAGGACCAATAGCCGTAGCCCTACCCATACTCGCTAGCCTGATGGCGTTATCGTGGTGTGGCAAGTTCAAAATCTGGCTGGGTGCAGTGATTCACCCCTACTCCTGGCTGACATTTTTTGTCGTAATCACTCCCTGGCACATTGCCTCCTATCTCGATCAGGGCTGGGGTTTTTTTGAAGGATTTTATCTGGGCCATAATCTGGGCCGTTTTAGTCAAACTATGGAGAGCCACGGTGGATCCCCCTTTTACTACCTCACTGTTATCCCTTTTATTTTTTTACCCTTCGTTAAACAATTATTGGCTTGCGTTATTAGGCTCAAAAATTTTGCCAGCTACGACCTTCTAGCCATATATTTATGGTGCTGGTTCCTTCTAACGCTGCTGATATTTTCGTTTTCAAAAACCCAGCTCCCCCACTACATGCTTTACGGTTTGACCCCGATTGTTATCTTTATTGCCGTAAGGATAAATACACTGTCTACGAAGGCACCTCAAACTGAAAGAGGTAACGAGGAGAGCGCAGCAATTGACAAGCATCATTCGTTAACTTTTGGCGATGTGTTTAGCACTGTGGTAGCCCTTGTTATTTTTGTTGGCCTGCCGTTTATACTGCAACACGCTATAGAACAAACCAAAAACGTTTACGAACACGAGGTGATTAGCCTGGCCGCAGAAACATTTTTGTCCAGTTATGTGTATATTTCCCTAGCTCTTGCTATCGCTGCAGCTATCGTTATGTTTAACCCACGATTTTCCCGTTTAACTAAAATACTGCTCGGTAGCACAATGTTAATGTTAAATGCCAATTTTGTGCTTGCGCCAGTAATGGCCACGGCACAACAGCAACCGGTTTACCAGGCAGCTAAGATAGCAAAAACCTTTGACGGCGATGTAGTGTCGTTCAAGACCGACATGCCCAGCTTTAGTGTTTATGCTAACCGGATCGTCCGCAAAACCGACGCCCCGAAACCTGGCGACCTGGTGTTTGCTCGAATAAGTGCAGAAAAAAAACTATTTGATTTAGAACCCAACATTGAAAAGAAAATAATATTTAATGAGAGCGGAATTGCCCTTTACCTATACGGAATAGAAAAATGAAACTACTTTCTCGGGAGGTTATTTCACATAACACTGAATACGCACAGAGCTACATTAATCAACGCCAACACGACTGGAACTCGAATAAGAGCTTTGACAAATGCTTACTGTTAATTGCCCTCGGTGCGCTATGTTTGTCGGCACTTCTTTATAGTATTGGCGGATTACATACAGGATTTTTTAGTTTACAATACGCCGGATTAAATTTTCTGCCAACGGTGGCATGGGCAAATATCACCTTCACCGGGGATACTGTGGTGGCACTATCGATAGTCCTCGTATTCAGCTACCGCTTCCCACACCTTGCTCTAGCTGTGTTTGTAAGTGCGATAATTGGAACGCTTTGCATCCAATCGATGAAGCATTTAATTGATAATCCTCGACCGCCTTCTGTACTTGCGGCAGACACATTTAATCTAATTGGACCGGCTTTAAAGAGAAACAGCACACCCTCTGGCCATACTGCAACCGCATTCATTTTGGCAGCACTGCTTACTCGCTGCGTTTCGAGCAATATCACCAAGCTAATAATTGTTTTTGCTGCCGTATTGGTGGGCTGGTCGCGAGTAGTGTGTGGCGTTCACTGGCCTGTGGACGTGTGCCTGGGTGCATCCTTAGGTTTAGTGTCTGCATATATCGGGCTGCGTTTAAGCGATAACATTAGCTTAAAGCTCCTGCCATATCTACTGACCTCCACCTTATTATTAGGCACCGCTATATACCTATTTAATTATGATGGTGACTTTTCTGAAACCGCCCTACCTGCGAAAATATTATCCGCAACCAGTGTATTCTATTGGCTACTGCTGTGGTCGCAGGCCCTACGTATAAAACCGAACGCCCAACGAAAACCTAATTCGCCGCTAAAGACTAAACACTAGCGTCCAGACCAAAACAACCAATCTAAAGTTGTAAAGACTATGAGTACAATTTTAAGATTAATCTATTCAGTGCTACTCTCGGCACTGTTTCCCTTTATACTAATACGCATGACGTATCGCTATTTGTCTGACAAACACGGACACAGAAAGGCAGGACCAAAGCGTCGATTTATTGAGCGACTGGGGGGTTTTACGAGTAAACCTATCGACTCCTTGCCACCGCAACTAAACGGAATTGTTTTTCATATGGTATCTGTGGGCGAAACCATCGCCGCGATCCCTTTGATTGAAAAATTTTGCGCTGAACATCCCGACGTACCAGTAACGGTTACCTGCACTACACCCGCGGGCTCTAAATTAATTACGTCGAAGTTAGCCAGCAAAGTATTTCACTGTTATCTACCCTTTGATCTACCGATTTTTGTACATATATTTTTGGCTCGCCTTCAGCCTCGAGCTCTCATAATTTTAGAAACTGAATTATGGCCAAATTTAACCCATGCATGCTTTAAACGAGAGATCAAAACTCTCGTATTAAACGCTCGCCTGTCCCAAAACTCCTACGAGGGTTACAAAAAGCTGTCGGCACTAACGCGCGGCATGATGAATGAGTTTTCCCTCATATGCTGCCAAACACAAGCCGATGCGGATCGCTTTGAAAAACTGGGTTTAGATAAAGCCCATTATTCTGTCACAGGAAACCTAAAGTTTGATATTTCACTGGACGAACATTGGCTACGCAAAGCCCGGCTTAATGGCAAAACCATTTTTGGCAATAGACCAACATGGATAGCGGCAAGCACACACGAAGGCGAAGAAAGAATTGTTCTTGACGCCCATAAAGCGCTTTTAAGCACCTATCCAAACCTTGTTTTGGTGCTGGCACCGAGACATCCTGAGCGAGCGCACATTGCCGAAGGAATAGCCCAAGAGCTCCGCTTGCGCTGCATAAAAAGAACCGATAAAAGCTTATTGAACGCGCAGGACTCCATCTATATTGTCGATACCATCGGCGAACTTATGGATTTTTTTGCGGCGAGTCAAATATGCCTTATCTGTGGCAGTTTGGTGCCCCATGGGGGTCACAATCCGCTCGAACCGGCACTTCTAAAAAAACCGATTCTTACGGGCAAACATGTTCACAATTTTACTAAAATATATGACGACCTTATCGCTGAGAACGCCGCAATTAAAATAGAACACTCATCAACGCTCGAACAAAATATTAGCCCATTATTGAAAAACCCAGAACATCGCCAAGAACTGGGGAACAATGCCTACGCCTATTTGGAAAAACACCGAGGCGCAACAAAATTTTCTTTGCACGAAATAGACCGAATTGTTTGCCTTAATTAGCGGGGGTACGCATGGTCGCAAATTCTTCCGCCGCAGTGGGGTGAATACCTATAGTGCTGTCGAAGTCGGCCTTAGTTGCGCCGGCTTTTATTGCGATGGCTATACCCTGTAGTATTTCACCAGCATCTGGCCCCACCATGTGCACGCCTACAACCTTATCGCTTGACTTGTCAACGATTAACTTCATAAATGTGCGCTGATTGGAGCCACTCAAAGTATTTTTCATCGCCTTAAAATTACTTTTAAAGATACTAACATCCAAACCTGCCAGTACTGCCGCCTCTTGCGAATATCCTATAGTGGCGATATTGGGCTGGCAAAACACAGCCGTGGCAATATTTTGGTAGTCCAATGTAATCGCTTTACCGTTAAATAAATGATGCGCAAGTGCCATACCCTCTGCAAGTGCAACTGGGGTTAGTTCCTTTCTTCCTACAACATCACCAATGGCATAAATATTAGCTTGATGCGTTTTAAAGTTCTGATCGACCAATATTTCTCCTTTTTTACCGAGTTTCACCTCGGTGTTTTCCAGCCCTAGGCCTTCGGTTTTAGGCCTTCGCCCTAAGGCTGCAAAAACGGCGTCTACCTTTCTAGTGGAGCCGTCATTTAAGCTGACACTCAAACGTCCATCGGGCTGTTTTTGAATGCCATTAATATCGCTATTAAAACTTATCTTTATTCCGCTCTTTTCAATTTCTTCTTTAACAAAAACGCGTACCTCTTCGTCAAAACCGCGTAAAAATAAAGGGCCGCGATAGATCAGTTCTGTTTCACAGCCGAGCCCATTAAAAATACCGGCGAACTCAACGGCTATATATCCACCGCCCTGCACAATGACTTTTTTAGGTAACTCGTCGAGATAAAAAACCTCGTTAGAATTAATAGCATATTCACCACCAGGGTAGCCTGGCTTACTGGGCCAACCGCCAGTTGCTATAAGAATTTTTTCAGCCGTATACGTTTTCCCATCTACGCTAACTTCATTGGGAGCGATAATTTTTGCATGTCCGTACACAACAGTAACGTCGGCACCTTCAAGAATGTTGTTATATACACCGTTTAAGCGCTGTATTTCACGGGTTTTATTGTCGCGCAAAGTTTGCCAATTGAATTTGGGTTCAAGACCCGACCAACCAAAACCCTCTGATGACTTAAATGCTTGTGAATACTCGGATGCATAGACAAATAATTTTTTAGGTACGCAGCCAACATTTACACAAGTACCGCCCAAGTATAGATTTTCCGCTACCGCCACTTTGGCACCTAACTGAGCGGCAATTCGACTGGCTCTTACTCCGCCTGAACCGGCACCAATAACAAAAAGATCAAAATCGTAGTTCATTGATGTATATACCTTTAATAAAAAACACAAAAACTAAAGCGTTTTGTATGTATATTGATGAGTGTTGGGATATTCATTACTTCACAGGAAGTCAAAGATACATTTCAGCTTTAGCTAATAAGCCATACGTGAGCAAAGCGAAAAAGGCTCAAAGAGATGGCAATTGAAGAAGACCCCCGAGAATATCGATTAAGCTATCGTATTCTAGCCCCGAGGTAAACGGAAGATATCTATTGTTTATTTATGCCTTTATTTCAATGTAGGGGTGTTTGCCACTTTCCCTACGTCGATCGCGGCCAGAGCGCATATCATAGACATTTCTAGATCCACCACGCGGTGTGCGTCGCTCATATTTCTTGCGGCGATCTTTCGTTACCACATAGGGTTCAGCGTCTCTTTCATCGCCTTTTTTTTCGATATTAGAGGACTCTTTGACCTTGTTGGTCGGCGAACTGAACTTTACTGGACGATATATGGGTCTAATAATGTCAACCATGGCGCTCTCCCGTATAAATAAGGAATATCCCGTTTAATGGTAAATAATTGTCGTCGATACCCTCAGCTATTTACCCCACAATTAAGGTTATCGGCCAATGATGTCTATTTTTTATACCATTTTAGGCTAGAGTGCAACTTTACTACGTTTCCAATAATCAACAAGGTGGGCGCGTGAATCTCTTTTCCCCGAATAGACTCAGTCATATCGCGTAAATTGGAGATATGAATGCGCTGATCTGGAAGGGTTCCCTTTTCAATTAATGCAACAGGCGTTTCGGGCGATTTACCGTGTTCAATAAGCTTTTCGCAAATAACAGGTAAACCTTCAAGACCCATATAAAACACTAGGGTTTGATGTTCATCGGCAAACTCACTCCACGGATAATTAATATGGCCTTGCTTCAGATGACCGGTAATAAAACGAACTGACTGTGAATAGTCGCGGTGTGTAAGGGGTATCCCGGTGTAGCACGCACAGCCACTAGCGGCGGTAATTCCGGGAACCACTTGAAAGGGAATATTGTGGGCCGCTAACAGATCAATCTCTTCGCCTCCTCGCCCAAAAATAAACGGATCGCCACCTTTTAGTCGCACCACTCGCTTGCCTTGCAGTGCGTAGTCGACTAGCATTTGGTTTATTTGTTGCTGCGGCACCGCGTGGTCTGCGCGTTTTTTCCCTACGTAAATCCGCTCTGCATCGCGTCTCACCATTTCCAGTATGGGCGGAGACACCAATCGATCGTATAAAACCACTTCGGCGCGCTGCATAAGGCGCAAGGCCTTAAACGTAAGCAAATCTGGGTCGCCAGGCCCAGCACCAACTAAATACACTTCACCCACTGGTGTTTTGTTAGAAGGGACATTTGTATCTAACTTTATGCCATTCAACTTGTCCTGTATGGCTATTACCGCTGCAGCACTATTGCCGTTGATGACTTGTTCGGCAATATCTCCATTTAACACATCTTCCCAAAAGCGGCGCCTGGCATCCTCGCTGGGTAAGACAGACTTTACTTGCGCACGAAATTGGCTGGCAAGTGCACCGAGGTTTCCGTAATTTGCCGGAATGGTGCTTTCCAACTGGTTGCGCACTCGACGCGCCAAGACTGGGGCCTCGCCACCACTAGTAATACCGATAATTAAGGGGCTGCGATCGACAATCGCCGGCATTATCACGCTGCACAATGCTGGGTTATCCACCACGTTTACCGGCAGATTAATGGCTTTGCAGTCGGCCGCGACCCGCTCATTTATCAGGGCATTGTCGGTCGCCGAAATAACCAGCGTTTGCGCTAATATGTCGTCGCTCTGGTATTCCCTTTCAATAACGGTACCGCCACTGCCCAAAGCCAGCACCTCGAGTTCTTGCTGTATTTCCAAGGCAACCACATTTATGCGAGCGCCAGCTTTGTGCAGTAAGCGAGCCTTGCGAGTAGCTATAGTGCCACCGCCTATCAATAGGCAGGGTTTGCCCTTTAAATCAAAAAAAAGCGGCAGGTAGTCCATGCTTAATCCTTCGCAAATATATGTGTTTTACCGCCCATATATCCTTGTAAGGCTTGTGGGATTTTTACCGAACCGTCGGTTTGCTGATAATTCTCCAAAATAGCGACAAGCGTGCGCCCCACCGCTAAACCAGAACCGTTTATGGTGTGTAAAAACTCGGGTTTTCCGGTCGAGCTATTGCGATATCTCGCTTTCATTCTGCGAGCCTGAAAATCACCAAAATTGCTGCACGATGAGATCTCGCGATATTTGTTTTGTGAGGGCAACCACACTTCTAAATCGTAGGTCTTGCGCGAAGAAAAACCAATATCGCCTGTACATAAAATCATCTTACGGTATGCCAGTTCCAACTTCTGAAGAATTGCTTCGGCATTGCCGGTTAGCTCCTCAAGGGCATGGTCGGAACTTTGAGGATTAACAAATTGCACAAGCTCAACTTTCTCAAACTGATGTTGGCGAATCATTCCACGCGTATCGCGACCGTAACTTCCCGCTTCCGAGCGAAAGCATGGCGTGTGGCAGGCATACTTTTTAGGCAATATATTTTCGTCGATGATTGCACCGCGCATTACATTAGTTACCGGCACTTCGGCGGTGGGAATGAGATAGAGTTCACGATCGTCGGTGAGCTTAAACAAATCCTCCTCAAACTTAGGTAATTGGCCCGTGCCAAACAAAGACTCTTTATTCACTATAAAGGGCACATAAATTTCTTCGTATGCGTGCTCTTCTGTATGAGTGTCTAACATCAGCTGAATAAGCGCACGGTGCAGTCTTGCTACATCGCCGGTCATTATAGCAAAGCGCGAACCGGTTATTTTACCCGCAGCTTCAAAGTCAAGGCCGCCAAGCGTTGCACCGACATCGACGTGGTCTCGCACTTCGAAGTCGAAGGAGCTGGGTTCACCCCACTTCGACACTTCGACATTTTCGTCCTCATTTTTTCCGTACGGAACATCATCAGCGGGAATATTAGGCAAGCCCACTAGAATTTCCTCCAATTCCGCGAGTATGCTAGTTACGTCACTCTCACTTTCACTGAGCACTTGTTTTAGACTGTCTACTTCCTGCAACAATGGCGCTATATCTTCCCCCGCCGCTTTTGCCTTACCGATATTTTTCGCCCGGCTGTTGCGTTCTTGCTGTAAAGATTCACATTTAACTTGCAGCGATTTTCGCTTTTCATCCAAGGCTTGAAATTGTTTAACATCGAAGGAATATCCACGCGTTAAAAGTTTTTCAGCAAGCTCACCTAGGTGTGAGCGAACGTATTTAGGATCTAGCATAAAATTTCCGTCAATTGGTCTGTGTGTATTTTTTTGAGGTATTGGTAAGTCTAAATATTTAAAACAATTTATCGAATAAGGTGTAACCAAGGTAGGCCGCCACTAAACAACAACTCACACTCAATACACTATAGAAAATGGCCAGTTGCCACTGGCCAATTTGAATTAGCTGTAGCGACTCAATAGAAAACGCCGAAAAAGTGGTGAACGCGCCTAGAAAACCGACCATTACCACATGTCGCCACACCATGGGCAGTACGCCTTTGTGAATAATCAACACAAAAAATACGCCCATAAGAAATGAACCGATAACATTGGCGGTCAATGTAGCGTAGGGAAGCTTTCCAGAAGTTGACATAAAAGCTAACGAAAGTGCATATCGCACAATCGCACCCAAGCTACCGCCTAAAGCAACTGCAATCCAAAGCATAAATATTTCTAAACCGTAATAAAAATAGTATGGGGAATTTAGCGGTTATATCGATGTCGTAAAAACCGACCGCCAAGCTATATATTTGTATCTTTTATAGGCGCTGCATGAGATCCACGCGCGCGCGTATTTAGTTCTCTTAATGCACGCAGTTTTTCACCGATTTTACCTTCGAGACCACGCTCTACCGGTTGATAATAAACACGCGGCTCTAATTCTTCGGGAAAATATTGTTCTCCCGCTGCAAAGGCGTCGGCCTCGTTATGGGCATAGCGATAATCCTTGCCGTACTCCAAATTTTTCATAAATTGAGTCGGCGCATTGCGCAAATGCATGGGCACATCATAACTAGGCGACGCACGCACATCATCTTGGGCAATTTTGTAGGCATTATACACAGCATTGCTTTTGGGCGCCGAGGCAAGATAGATGACCGCCTGTGCCAAGCTCAACTCACCTTCTGGGCTACCCAAACGCTCCTGTGCTTGCCAGGCATTGAGGGCAACCTCTAAACCCCTCGGGTCGGCGTTGCCAATATCTTCGCTCGCTATTCGTACCAAACGACGTGCGATATAAAAGGGGTCGCAGCCACCATCCAACATGCGGACGAACCAATAGAGCGCAGCATCGGGATCTGTTCCTCTCACCGACTTATGCAATGCCGATATCTGTTCGTAAAATAAATCGCCACCTTTGTCGAAGCGGCGAACGTCTCCCAGCAATACCTGTTCGAGAATGTGCTCGCTGAGCTCTTGTTTATCTTCGACTAAATCACAGGCTATTTCTAGCAGGTTTAGCGCCCTCCGCGCGTCGCCGTCGGCGGCTTTGGCCAATAGTGTTTGTGCCGGCGCGGAGATGCTTAGGCCTCGCTCTCCTAAACCGTACTGCTTATCGCTTAGGGCACGCTGAATAAGCTGGACGAGCTGTTGCTCAGTAAAACTTTTTAATATGTACACGCGGCAACGCGACAGCAATGCGTTATTTACTTCAAAGGAAGGGTTCTCGGTCGTTGCACCGACAAACAGAACGGTGCCGTCCTCCACATAGGGTAAAAAAGCATCTTGCTGGGATTTATTAAATCGGTGAACTTCGTCAATAAAAAGAATGGTTTTACGGTCAAAACTGTCGCGCTGCATTTTGGCGTTATCGATGGCCGCACGAATATCTTTTACACCGGCTAATACTGCAGAAATCGAGATAAAGTGCGCATCTATTTCGTTGGCGAGCAAACGCGCCAAGGTCGTTTTACCAACGCCTGGAGGCCCCCATAAAATCATCGAGTGCATCTGCCCTCGCTCCAGAGCCAAGCGCAGCGCCCGCCCCTCGGCAAGCACGTGACTTTGACCGATGTAATCGGCCAAACGCTGGGGGCGCAATCGTGCGGCCAAGGGCTGGCCGCTTGTTTCTGTTTTAAATAGATCTGAAGAATTCATCGTAACAACTTTATAACGCGCAATTTTCAACTTGCAACAAAAACACTTAACCTTCGAGGATAATGTCTGTGCCCGATGGTGGTTCAAAATCAAATTGTACGTCGTTTATAGGCGGATTAATTTTTACCTTGGCCAAGGTGATGTGCGTAGATTGCCCCAATTTATCGACAAAATTCATTTCGCTCAACACTCGATTTCCTGAAGCCAAGACAAAAACAAACGTCAGAGACTCAAAAGAACCTTGATCATCGGAGTGCTGACGCAGAGTATAGCGCTGCATATTTTCAGTGTTCGTCGCGACGATGGCGTACTGTGCGTCTATCGCGGCGGTGTCGCCACTCAAAAGCAGTGCAGGGCTACCTGTCAGTGAGTCGTTAGAGTGCACAGTTAGCTGCTCTAAGTCGGGATCATAAATGCGCAATGAATTAGGCGTACCCACAACCAATTGTTCATATGGAGGGGAGATATGCCAATAGAAATATCCCGGTCTTTTAAGAAAAAAACTGCCTGAAGTTGTTTGTATCTCTGCACCATCGGGGTCCCGAATCACCTGAGTAAATTCGCCAGACAATGTATTTATTGCCGTTAACAGTTCGGTAAATCTGGGGGCTTTATCTATGGCTTTCGTATCAATCGCTTTATTTTCAATGGCGTCATTATCAACAGTTCCAGCAAAAACCGAACCAGAATACCCAAATAACAATCCAATTAAGGAGATCGCAATTACACTACCAAATTTGTTTATCAAAACATTTATCATTCATTAGATCCAAATACAGAGGGTTGGGTTAGATTATTAAAAGCAGTTTTCGCCTGACAGTTACCTTCGCGGTGGAGCCGGGGACAATACATCTCTGTTGCCGTTTAAGCCCATCGAAGTCACCACGCCGGAACTCTCCATCTGCTCCACAAGTCGAGCAGCGCGGTTGTACCCTATACGCAATTTTCGCTGCACAGATGAAATGCTGGCCTTGCGTGTCTCAATCACAAAAGCCACAGCCTCGTCGTAAAGTGGATCAGACTCGACATCGTCACTGCTTTCGTCATCGCTGGCATATCCGGGTACCGAGATACTATCGGTGCTTTCACTAAAAATTTCTTCGAGATAGTTGGGTTTGCCGCGTTTTTTCCAATCCGCCACAACTTTATGTACTTCGTGATCGTCGATAAAGGCACCGTGTACCCGGTTGGTAACGCCAGTTCCCGGCGGCAGATAGAGCATGTCGCCGTGCCCAAGTAACTGTTCAGCGCCGCCTTGATCCAATATGGTTCTTGAATCTATTTTCGAGGACACCTGAAATGCCATACGAGTGGGTACGTTGGCCTTAATAAGACCAGTAATTACATCCACTGAAGGGCGTTGGGTGGCCAATATCAAGTGAATGCCCGCCGCCCTCGCTTTTTGCGCAATTCGCGCTATAAGTTGTTCAACTTTTTTACCGACAATCATGATCATGTCGGCGAATTCATCGATAACCACAACGATGAAGGGCATGGCTTCCAGGTTAGGTGCAGTGGCACCGGCTATTTCTATTACGCCGTCGTCTTCGGGGGTCCAAAACGGATCGGGAATAGGCTCACCAGCCTTAATAGCGTCGCGAACTTTCTTATTGTAACCCTGTAGGTTACGCACGCCCATAGTGGCCATCAATTTATAGCGGCGCTCCATTTCACCCACGCACCATCGCAGGCCGGTGGCGGCGTCTTTCATGTCTGTTATTACCGGGGTTAGCAAATGAGGAATACCGTCGTATACCGACAATTCAAGCATTTTAGGGTCGACAAGAATAAGCCTTACTTCTTCCGGCGATGCCTTATACAGCATGCTCACTAACATGGAATTAACACCAACAGATTTACCCGAACCTGTGGTTCCCGCTACCAAAAGGTGGGGCATTTTTGCCAAATCAGCTATGACCGGCTCTCCAGAAATATCGTGCCCAAGCGCCAGAGTTAAGGGAGATTTGGATTTTTCGTAAAGCTCCGAAGAAATCACTTCACTTAATCTTACAATTTCGCGGTGTTCATTGGGTATTTCTATGCCGACTACAGACTTACCTTGAATAATTTCTACTACCCGCACACTGCTCACGGCAAGTGAACGCGCTAGATCTTTAGCAAGGTTTGTGATTTTGCTAACTTTAACTCCTGCCGCTGGCTGAATCTCAAAACGGGTTACCACGGGGCCCGGCAACACAGCCACCACCTCGGCAATAACGCCAAAATCCTTAAGCTTCAACTCAAGTACGCGCGACATAGCCTCCAAAGAATCTTCCGAATACCCTTTATCACTGCGCTTATCTGCTGGGTCTAATAAGCCAACGGGTGGAAGCTCCCCCACTACCGGCCCTTCATTAAATAGCGACTGCTGGCGCTCCCTTTGAACGCGCTCACTAATCAGTGGCTTTCTATTTGCCGCTTGAATTGTGGGAGGAATGCGCTCTTCTTTGCGCTTCACTTCAACTTTTACGGCTTCTTTGCGCACTTCGATACTCTGCTTTATTTTCTTTCGTTCGCTGTAGTTTACCCGCCACTTTATGAACCCTTCCTTAACATTAGTGAGACCTCGCAACACTAGGGCCCCGATGCCATCCATTACCGCAAACCAGGAAATGTCGATGAAAATGGTTAAACCAAATAACAGTATTGAAACGAGCAGCAAGCTCCCGCCGAAATATCCGAACGAGGCATCTACTGCCGTGGCAGTGGTTAAACCCATATAACCCCCATTGGAGAAAGGCAACAAATTACTGACCTCCCCATATTGCATCACGGCAATACCCGTTCCAGATACCATAACCAGAACAAAGCCAATGCATCTAAGCATCAAAATTAGCGGATCTAACAGCAAACCAGACTTGTCTTTAAGTAAGAGCAATACCTGATAAGCGAGCATGAGAGGAAATAGGTAGGCTAAGTTTCCAAAAATCGAAAAAAACACATCGGCGAGCCACGCCCCAGCGGGGCCACCCAGATTTTCTATCGCCCCCCCCGTGCCCGTTTTTGACCAGCCGGGATCGTTGGCACTGTAACTCAACAGTGCAAGGGCTATATATGCACACAGCGCGATTAACGCGATTAGCACCCCTTCACGTAGTATTTTGGCCGAATGATGAATAACCTTAGTGACATCATCATCGATTGTTGGAGATTTTTTAGACATGTAGTTTGCTGTTTACCATGACGTTGCTGCAAACACACGTTTGCGCTTTTTAAAATTGACTCACAGGGCACCGAGCAAGCAAATGTTTACCACAAGCCCTATTTGTTGCCCCATTTCACAGAATTTGTGATTTTCGAACTGCGCATTGTACCTCTTTTCACTTAATTGATTGGAATTATGGCTAACCAAAGGAGAAACAAAGGCAAAACCTGTGAACGGCCTTGCAGAGCACGGTTTCGCAAAGCTAGCTCAGCGGGCCGAAAAATAAGCGCAATACACTTGAATGTTCGTCGAGCTGCCTCCAAATTTAGCTCAACACTGTCTTGACGATAGCGCGTGTTAATAGCCTAATGACAATTAATACCTTATCATTCGGGCCATTGAAAAACGCAGTTTTATTGGCTATACAGCGGATCTAATCTCTGAAGCAACAGCCGTTAGTCCAAACACCTAAGCCAGCTATTCACCAAACAATAAATTCAACCAACAGGATCAAAGTAACTATGAGCGACGCTAAGCATCACCCTCTTATAATATTGGGTTCAGGCCCCGCGGGTTACACAGCGGCGATATACGCGGCACGAGCAAATCTAAAGCCTGTAGTTATTACCGGCATGCAGCAGGGTGGACAGCTTACCACCACCACCGAAGTCGAAAATTGGCCTGGTGGCATTCACGAACTTCAAGGCCCGGACTTGATGGTGCAAATGCAGCAACACGCAGAACGTTTTGACACAGAAGTCATCTTTGACCATATCCATGAAGTGCATCTATCCGAACGGCCCTTCACCCTAACGGGCAATGAAACGTATACCTGTGACGCCTTAATCATTTCTACCGGCGCCTCTGCCCAATACCTTGGTTTGCCCTCCGAACAAACGTTTATGGGTAAAGGGGTTAGTGCCTGCGCTACCTGTGATGGATTTTTTTATCGCGACCAAAAAGTGGCTGTTATCGGCGGGGGCAATACGGCGGTTGAAGAGGCATTATACTTATCAAATATTTGTAAAGAAGTGGTCTTGATACACCGTCGAGACAGTTTGCGCTCTGAAAAAATACTCCAGGCACGTTTATTCGAAAAGCAAAAAAACGGCAACGTCACCATACTATGGAATCAAAATCTGGATGAAGTGCTAGGTGATGAAAGCGGAGTAAACGGTGCTCGCTTGCGCTCTAGCATAGATGACTCAACTCAAGATATTGATGTTAACGGGGTATTTATCGCCATTGGCCACAAACCCAATACCGATATATTTGAGGGCCAACTCGACATGCATAACGGCTACATCAAAATAAAAAGCGGACTTGAAGGTGGCGCTACATGCACGAGTGCAGAAGGTGTATTCGCAGCCGGAGATGTGGCAGACCACATCTACCGCCAAGCGGTTACTTCGGCTGGCTCCGGCTGTATGGCTGCATTGGATGCCGAAAAGTTTTTGGATAATTAGAACTTGTTGCCAACATGAGCAGATTGACGTGGCTAGACGAAAATTCGCTAGCCTTTCCTCCCACGTCACTGGCACTCGAAGACCCCAACGGCTTGTTAGCCGTTGGGGGAGACCTCTCCTGCGAGCGTTTGATAGAAGCCTACAATAGAGGTATCTTCCCCTGGTTTAGCGATAACCAACCTTATCTTTGGTGGTCACCCTCTCCCCGCATGATCATCATACCCAGCGAAGTGCACTTCGGCCGCACGCTTCGCAAGCAGCTGCGCAAAAACCAATTTAATATAACGGTAGATCAATGCTTCGAGGAGGTAATTGAACGCTGTTCGAAAATCAACCGCAACGGAGAAGTAGGCACATGGATAAGCGATGAAATTATCCGCTCTTATACACGACTTCACCATATGGGCTTAGCTCACTCCATAGAGACACGGCAAAATGGAATTTTAGTGGGCGGCTTGTACGGTGTGAGTATTGGTAAGGTTTTTTTCGGTGAATCGATGTTTAGTCAGGTGTCTGGTGCGTCTAAAATTGCATTTTCATACCTAGCAAAACAGCTTAGCTTGTGGAACTATGAACTTATCGACTGCCAAATACATACCGACTACCTACAATCGTTTGGGGCGCAAGAAGTTTCCAGAGAAAGATTTGAAGTATTATTAAATATTGCCGTTCAGCAAAAAGGCACGACCGATTGGAGCGCCAGCTGGTCGCCACAGGAGTTTGGGTTTGACTGATTTATCCAACATAAAATTGTATGCGACTAAACCGCATGCGTGCAGCTACCTGGATGACCACGAAGCCACTACGATTTTTGTAGATCCAGAATTTGGTATGACAGGTGAAATTTATAGCGAATTATCAGAGTTTGGCTTTCGAAGAAGCGGTAGCCACGTGTATCGCCCCAAGTGCCAATCGTGCCAGGCATGTATTCCAATTCGCATCCCCGTGGGTACATTTAAGCCCACACGTGCACAAAAACGCTGCTTAAAACGCAATAGTGATTTGGCCATTGAAAGCTTAGACTCCATTGACACGGATGAACACTATACTCTTTATGAGCGTTACATTGCCGCTCGCCACACCGACGGCGATATGTACCCTGCCAACAGAAATCAGTATCGAGACTTTTTGACCAGCGAGTGGGGCATTACCCGCTATATTGAGTACCGCCTGCAAGGTCAACTTATCGGGGTCGCTGTTGCAGACGTTCTTGAAAGCGGCGTATCGGCTATATACACCTTTTTCGATCCCGAACTAAGCAAACGAAGTCTTGGGGTATTTAATATTTTGTTTCATATACAGTGGGCCCACGAACTGAATCTTCCCTATGTGTATTTAGGTTACTGGATTAAAAAGTGTCAAAAAATGAACTACAAAGTGGATTATCGCCCATTTCAGGTGCTAATTCAGAATAGCTGGATAACCGTTTCGGATTTCAGCGGTCAAATATGAAGGTTTACCGAAGAATTAACCATCAGTCCTTGGCTTTACATCATATTTAAGGCAAAATTGCCGCCTTTCAAAATCAACCCCCTAAACAAAGACATACCCGAGGTTTGTGCCGAATGGCAAAAGAAGACAATTTTGAAATGGAAGGTGAAGTAATCGACACTCTCCCTAACACCACATTCCGCGTAAAACTGGAAAATGGCCACGTAGTTACCGCGCACATTTCTGGCAAAATGCGCAAAAACTATATCCGAATTCTCACGGGTGACAAAGTGAAGGTAGAAATGACGCCCTACGACTTAAGTAAGGGTAGAATCACTTACCGCGCTCGCTAGCAAAAAAGCGGCCTAAGCCGCTTCTGGTGTGATAACTATTTCATCGTCTTTAACACCAATCACAACAGTACCGCCCTTCTCTGCAAGCATTCCAAAGAGTACCAACTCGGCCAATGGCTTTTTGATTTTCTCCTGAATAATGCGGGCCATTGGGCGTGCCCCCATTTTTTCATCATAGCCATTTACGGCTAACCACTCTCGGGCTGCATCGGTAATATCCATGGTGATTTTCTTGTCGTCCAGCTGACCTTGCAGCTCCATCAAGAACTTATCAACAACGGTTCTAATGACGTCTAGCGACAAACTACCGAATTGAATAATATCGTCGAGTCGATTTCTAAATTCCGGTGTAAACACCTTTTTAATGGCCTCCATGCCATCGGTGGAGTGGTCTTGTTTGGTGAAACCAATTGAAGCCCTGCTCATGGTTTCGGCACCGGCATTGGTAGTCATTATTAATACAACGTTTCTAAAATCTGCCGTTCTTCCATTATTATCGGTTAACGAACCGTGATCCATAACCTGCAAGAGCAGATTAAATACATCGGGGTGCGCCTTTTCTATCTCATCCAGCAGCACAACACAATGAGGTTGCTTGGTAACCGCTTCGGTTAGCAACCCACCCTGATCAAAGCCAACATATCCGGGCGGAGCACCGATAAGCCGCGATACCGTGTGGCGTTCCATATACTCTGACATATCAAAACGTTGTAACTCCATGCCCATGGCCTTTGCCAGCTGTCGGCAGAGCTCAGTTTTACCAACGCCCGTTGGACCGGAAAACAAAAATGAGCCAATGGGTTTTTCGTGATTGGTGAGACCAGCACGAGATAACTTTATCGCAGAAGCGATAGCATCAACGGCCTTGTCCTGACCAAACACCGTCATACAGAGGTTTTCTTCAAGCTTAGCGAGCAGGTCTTTGTCGGACGAGGAAACCGTTTTGGCGGGCACCCTTGCGATTTTTGCTACGATCTCTTCAATATCGCGAACGCCAATTTGCTTTTTACGCTTGTACTCAGGCTGTAACTGTTGATAGGCACCCGCCTCATCAATCACGTCGATGGCCTTGTCGGGCATAAATCTATCACTGATGTATTTACCTGCCAGCTCCGCTGCGGCTTTAAGCGCCGGGTCGGTGTACCTAAGGTTGTGGTGTTTTTCAAAGCGAGACTTCAAGCCTTTCAAAATTTTGTAGGTGTCATCAACCGAGGGCTCGTCTACATCTATTTTTTGAAAGCGTCGCGAAAGTGCGCGATCTTTGTCAAAAATGCCCCTATATTCTTGGAACGTGGTGGAACCTATGCAGCGTAAATCGCCCGAAGTCAATAGTGGCTTGAGAAGATTCGAGGCGTCCATAACACCGCCAGATGCAGCTCCGGCACCAATAATGGTATGAATCTCATCGATAAATAATACGGCGTTATCGCGCTTTTTCAGCTCAGCCAAAAGGCCCTTAAAGCGCTTTTCAAAATCACCTCGATATTTTGTGCCAGCCAACAGAGAACCCAAATCCAGAGAATAAACCGTACTATTGGCAAGTATCGCAGGCACCTCACCGTCGACAATTTTCTTCGCCAAACCTTCGGCTATGGCCGTTTTACCCACGCCGCTCTCGCCCACAAGTAAGGGATTATTTTTACGACGACGCGCCAACACCTGAATAACGCGCTCCACCTCACTGTCGCGACCCACCAGTGGATCAATACGACCCAGCACTGCCTGTTCGTTCAGGTTGGTGGAAAATGAGTCCAGCGGATTTTGTTGGGCGCCTTCACCTGTGCCCAAGGCTTGGTCTTCCTCGTGCTGCTCATTTTGTTCGCTATGACTCGCAGAACCCGACACCTTTGAAATGCCGTGAGTAATGAAGTTGACCACATCGATGCGCGCTACACTTTGCTTTTTGAGGTAGTAAACCGCCTGACTCTCTTGCTCGCTGAAGATTGCCACCAACACGTTGGCACCGGTAACCTCATTCTTACCTGAAGACTGCACATGGAACACGGCCCTTTGCAGCACTCTCTGAAAACCTAGCGTAGGCTGGGTATCGCGTCCCTCGTCATCTTCAGGGATCAATGGCGTAGTAGAATCGACAAATTCCGAAAGGTCTTCACGCAGAAGACTCAAATCTGTGCCGCAGGCTTTTAGCACACCTGCGGCCGAATCATTATCGACCAATGCCAATAGCAAATGTTCAACCGTCATAAATTCATGACGCTTGGACCTCGCCCCCTTAAAAGCCGTATTTAGTGTCGACTCAAGCTCTTTACTTAACATTCCAGTTCACGCCCACATTCGTTTAATAATCAATCAACTCGAGCCAGCTTTTCGCCTGATTCTGGTCAATTGCACCATACCCATGCCCTAATACTAGTTTCAAATCTCCATTGTGAGTTGTTTTACCAATAAAAATTTGCCACATTCACCTTCGACCTTACTTTTTCTTATTCGTTACCATCTTCAGAAGCTTCAATTTCACACATTAAAGGGTGTTCGTTTTCATGTGAAAACTGGTTCACCTGAGCCGCTTTAGTTTCTGCAAGATCGCGGGAAAATACTCCGCAAACTGCGCGCCCTTCAGTATGAACCGTCAGCATAATACGCGTTGCCTTCTCCCTGTCCATACTGAAAAAACGTTCTAAAACAACTATGACAAACTCCATCGGGGTATAGTCATCGTTGAGCAAGACCACCTTATAAAGAGAAGGCCGCTTGAGTTTAGGTTTTCCTTCCTGAACTGCAAGGCTACCGCCACCCTCGAACGAATCACCTTCGTCATCTTTACTTAATGTTAGCCTATGTTTTTCAAGATTACCCATCGATTGGTCGATCCTACAGAAAACGTTATAGAGATGTTAATTATACAAACCTTTTGATATTTAAGACCTTAATCAATTGAGCGCTTAAAACGCCAACTTGACAAAAACCGCCAGATTGTATACAAAGTGTGCAGTCACGATTTTAGCAGATTTTCAATAACAATAATCGACTCGAGAATGTCTTTCGTCATGCTTATATGAGGTCGGAATTCACGAAAAAAAGGGGAATTGCAATGCCGAGTGGAACAGTTAAATGGTTCAATAATACCAAGGGGTTTGGCTTCATACTTCCAAGTGATGGTGGCGATGATCTTTTTGCCCATTTTTCATCCATTGAAATGCAAGGCTATCGCACCCTCAAAGCCGGGCAAAATGTGAGTTTTGAGGTGGAAGCGGGTGAAAAAGGCCTTCACGCTTGCCACATAAAAGCACTTACAGAGGATACTGCCAAGGCTGAAGAAACGACAAGCGAGGCAATGCCTACTAAAGCGGCATCCGAAGTAAGTATCGAAGAGCTCGAAGAGTTCGAACAGATCCAGTAAGCGCTTTTGAGCGCTCCAATTTTACTTTAACTTAGAGCTTTAACATGTTGAGTTATAAGTAATATAATCTTTTATACAAAAATAAAAACCCAGGAAAACTCCTGGGTTTTTATTTTTCAAAAGACCTACATGTGCTTAATAATTTCGTCACCAAATTCAGAGCACGACTTAAGCTCAGCGCCCTCCATCAAACGCTCGAAGTCGTAGGTTACCGTTTTCGCAGTTATAGCCCCTTCGACACCATTGACAATAAGCTCAGCCGCTTCACCCCAACCCAGATTCCTTAACCCCGCTTCAGTGGCGCAAGACTTTTTAGGCGCCAAAACCAACTATTTTTCCTGAGATTAAAAATAAAACCTTTAAAATCAACGGCTTAATTTTTCGGGCTAGAGTGTGGTGCCATAAAATAAAGCGTTATGCGAGCACTAAAAAATAGTGCAGTCTCCTGCTCCATATTTATACGAAAATACCCCATAAAAAGTAAAAAGAGCGGAGGCAGCTACTTTAGCTATCGCCTCGTCGAAAGTGTTCGCGTGGATGGAAAAGTCAAACAAAAAACTTTGCTGAATCTCGGAAACATTTTGATGTCGATTCTACGTTGTGGCACCTTCTGGCCGAACGAATAGATCAAATAATAAACGGCAGCGATGCCCAGCAACTCGGACTTTTAGACCCATCTTCGCTCGATAGTGAGCTGGAGGTTAAAGCTCAACGTT
>JBLHGN010000019.1:0-23334 GCA_047616325.1 Lentisphaeria bacterium | reverse complement strand
GCGACAACTGCGTTGACGAAAAAGCACGTCAAAAAATTAAAACCGGTTCGCAAAAAAATAACACTGTGGTGCACATATGGCGAACATACTTGTAGTAGATGACTCCATTACTATGAGGGAGGAGTTACGAATGGTTTTAACAGAAGCGGAATATACCATTCTAGAAGCCGTAGACGGTGGGGGCGTTTTGAACAAGCGACGGGAAATAATATAGATCTGATTATCAGCGACCTGAATATACCTATCATGAAGGTGCTTACCATGCGTTCACATATTAGAGAACGGGGTATTGATACGCCGATTTTTATGTTAACTACCCAGGTAAACGCAGAATTAAAAGCAGAGGCAACCCGTTTTTCCGTTAAGGCTTGGATAGTCAAACCTTACAAAAAAATCTGCTCTTATCAACGGTATTGCTAAAGTGCTATCCTAGGGTAGCTTGGCATTAATCATTTAATACAACGCTAACCAATACTCTCCCCTATCTTCGCCTGATTAAAAACATGTTAATTCCAGCTAAAATCAAGTCGCTTAAGCTAAGCTATAGATTCCGCTATATCTGTGATTTTTTTCACCATCGCTCGCAATCCATTACCACGAGCCTGACTTAAATGGTTTAGCAAGCCAAGTGTTGCGAAATATCCGTCAATATCAAAACTTAATATTTGCCGGGACGTTTTGGCATTGTAGGCGGCGAGAACCACCCCCAATAGTCCTTTTACAATAAAAGCGTCACTGTCTGCAATCAGCAGTACCTTGCCTTCCTGTACGCTTGAGTCTATCCATACTTGGCTTTGACAGCCTCGCACCAGATGAGCTTCATCTTTTTTTGATAGGTCCATTGCAGGTAGTTCTTTGCCAAGATCGATAATGTATTTGTAACGATCTTCCCAGCCATCAAAAAAACCGAGGGTATCGACAATATCTTCCGTTGAAATAGTCACGCCAAATGGATTTAATGTAGAATTCATAGTTAGTAGTGCTTAGCAATGCAGTATAGGGGTATGCGGTATTAAGTGAATGCAATATTAGCTTAGAGCATCAATAGAATCATCTGCCAACGCTCTTACTAAAAAAACATTCCTGTCTCAAGCTGAGCCTCTTCAGACATCATATCGCGATGCCAAGGCGGATCAAACACCAGTTCCACGTCCACCTGCTTTACGTTGGGAACTAGTTTAACTCTATACTTTACGTCACCTACCAATACAGGGCCCATGCCACAACCGGGAGCCGTCAAGGTCATAACGACATTTACTTTCTTTTCCGTTCGATCAATTTCCACGCTATAAATCAAACCCAAACTTTTAAGGTTGACAGGAATTTCCGGGTCATAAACCGTTTCCAGGGCCTGCCACACCTGCTCTTCGTGAATAGCCCCATCGCCAGGGTAGGTAAACGTAAGCTCATATTTTTTGAGCCCCAGAGCATCGGCATCGGTACCATCAACTCTCAGCATATTACCCTGATATACAACAGTGTAATTACCGCCCAAAGACTGGGTAATAGTTACAAAATTGTGTGCGGGGATTGTCACGAGATCGCCCACCGGTACTAGCCGAGCGGGACAATCGCGAGTGGTAGCTACCATTCTTTGTTCAGACAACGGTTTACCCTCAAAATAAATTTATATTTTTATGGTGCAATCATTAAATACTAAAAGATTCACCACAACCACAGGCGTCCTTCACGTTAGGATTATTCAACACTAAATTTTTATTTAAACCCTGCTGGGTGTAGTCGACTACCATACCTTTGAGTGCAGCAAGGTGTTTGACGTCGACATAGACTACAACACCATTGGCCAACTGAACTTTTAAATCATCGGCCTCACAGGCATCCACTTCATCTATCACATACTTAAAACCGGTACAGCCGCTCTTTTTAAGGCTGAGCCGTATGGAAGTGTGCTGTTTCTTTTTAAGTTGCACAGCAAAGTGCTCCGCCGCCGCTGGCGTCACGGTAATTACATCTTCAAGGCCAAACGTCTGAACACTCATCTTTTTGTCACCAACTATTGTCGTTGTTTCTGCAACATTACAGAAACATCATTCTCAACATATAAACACGCATATATTTAAACTAAAAACTGTAATACTTTTGCCAAGGCATCAAATAAGTTGTCGATGTCTTGTTTATTGGTATACATGGAAAAGGAAGCGCGTACTGTTCCAGTAATACCCAGGTCCTCCATTAATGGTTGGGTGCAGTGGTGACCCGTACGCACAGCAACACCTTGCTGATCCAGCAACACGCCGATATCCGAATGGTGGGCGCCGTCAACAACAAAACTGAACACTCCCGCAGCATGTTTTGCACAACCAATCCGCACTAAGCCCTTTATATCTTTCGACTTCTCTACAGCGTACCGCAGAATCTCGCGTTCGTGTTGAGCCAACGCTTCTCGGTCGAGCTCGCCCAAATAGTTGATAGCCGCAGCTAAGCCAATAGCACCACAAATATCTGGTGTTCCCGCCTCAAACTTATAGGGCAAACAATTAAACGTCGTGCCCGAAAAACTGACTTTCTCAATCATCTCTCCGCCAAAATGATAAGGCGGCATCGCCTCCAGCAGGGACTGTCTCCCCCACAAAACACCTATACCGGCGGGGCCAAATAGTTTGTGGCCGGAAAACACATAAAAGTCGCAACCCATTGTCTGCACGTCTACGGGGAAATGCGCAACGGCTTGCGCGCCATCGACAAGTACTTTTGCCCCCACGGCATGCCCACGCCTAATAATTTCGGCAACCGGATTGACCGTACCCAAGGCGTTAGACACATGATTGACAGCGATTAATTTTACTTTGCTTCCGTGCTCAGCCAACAATGCATCGTATACATTAAGATCAATATCACCGTCATCGGTAATAGGAATCGGAATAAGCAAGCCACCCTGGGCTTGGGCCAACGTTTGCCAGGGAACAATATTGGAGTGATGCTCCAGCACCGGCACCAAAATGACATCGCCAGGGCCGATATTCACCCGGCCCCAAGTAGCCGAGACAAGATTTATACCTTCGGTGGTACCGCGCGTCCAAATTATTTCATTCACACTGGCGCTGTTAATAAACTTTGCCACCGTACGTCGTGCTTCTTCAAATTTTTGAGTGGCTTTATCTGCTAAGCTATGCGCGCCTCTATGCACATTGGAATTGTAACAACGATAGTATTCACTGATTGCATCAATCACCACCTGCGGCTTTTGCGTGGTGGCCGCATTATCTAAATACACAAGAGGATGCCCGTTCACCGATTGCTGCAGTATGGGGAAATCGCCCTTAATTTTTTCTACATCAAAACCAAGCCCAGTGGCTATACATTCAGTCATCACACAATGTGCCTCAACAACTCGTCATCCTGAGCAAAAAACCTCGCTATAAATGGGCGCAAATAATCGGCAATGTCAGGGTGTTTGATTTGGTTGACCAGCTCGTTGATAAAACCAAAACTTAGCATCACCAAAGCTTCCTCTTTGGAAATGCCTCGGGTTTTAAAATAGTGCAGCGAGTTCTGGTCCAGTTGCGCAACCGTAGCGCCGTGTGCACATTGCACATCGTCGGCATAGATTTCCAATTCCGGCTTGGTGTCCACTTCGGCTTTATTACTGGTAAGTAAATTTTTATTACTTAGCTGGGCATTGGTTTTCTGCGCTTGCCGATGAATATGAATGCGTCCATTAAACACCGCCTTGGCACTGTCGCCAATAATGCCGCGAAACACTTCACTAGTAGTGCAGTTAGGAACAGCATGTTCGATGCAAGTGTGGTAATCCACGTGTTGTGAGTTGCGCGGCAAATAGATGCCATTTAGATCACAGTGTGCGCCTTCACCGCGATGATTGATCACCACATCAATACGTTTGACGGTGCCACCCAGGGCAAAATGAAAACTGTTTAACACAGAGCTTCTGCCCAAATTAGCGTGCACGCCGCCAATATGAAGTGCATGTTCCTGTTCTTGGTGAAAGCGGTAGTGGTGCAAGCGTGAATTTTCACCCAATGACAGTTCTGTTACGCCGTGAGCAAAGCAATTTTGCTGCGCATCATCGCTTACAAACTGCTCCATAACTGTGGCGCTACTGCCCTCTTCCATTACTACCAACAAACGTTGTGCAACAGAAAAGGGAGCGTCTTGCCGCGTGCTTAAGTGCACAATACGCACGAGGGGATCGACGGCAATATTACGCGCAATACGAAGTAAGACACCGTCTTCAAACTGGCAATTATTGAGTGTGACAAACATATGTTTATCGACGTTGGCGATGGTACCCAAATGCTCGCGTACAATATCCTGCGCGGGCTTATCGGCGTCGGCAAACCGCGTTAAGGTCAAGCCCTCGGGAAGATCATCACAACTTGAGAACGTGGACGAGAATTCACCGTTGACGAAGACAAGGTCGATACTATTTTTGCCACTGCCCTCTTTACCGTTATTCTCTTTGCCATTGACGGCCATACTCTGCAATAACGCCGAGGGGGCATCAAAATTAACGGGGCGAGAAGAAAAAAAGCGGCCGTCGGCAAGCGGTTTTAGATTGGTGTATTTCCAATCTTCTGTTTTACGGTCGGGAAGCGCATGTACAGCCCAACGCTGCAGTTGTTGCTGTTGAAAGTCCTGCAGCCAATCAGGTGAATTATTTGAGCGTCGGCCGACCGCTTGCTCGATAAAATTAACCATTACGCTACCTCTTCCTCTAGCCATGCATAGCCTTTTTTCTCCAGCTCAAGCGCAAGAGATTTGTCACCCGATTTAACTATTCGTCCACCGGCAAGAACATGTACATAGTCCGGCTCTATAAAATCAAGTAAACGCTGATAGTGAGTAACAATAATGAAAGATCTATCGGCTGCACGCAAAGAATTCACCCCTTTGGCCACAACTTGTAGAGCGTCTATATCGAGCCCAGAATCGGTTTCGTCCAAAATAGCTAGGCGCGGCTCCAACAACATCATCTGCATAATTTCGTTGCGCTTTTTTTCGCCACCCGAAAAGCCCTCGTTTACACCGCGCTTTAAGAAATTCTGGTCCAGATCAACAGCCTTACAAAATTCTCGCGCTTTTTTCATAAATGCAACGGCGTCGAGCGCATCGAGACCACTGTGTGCTCTCACAGCGTCTACCGATGCTTTCAAAAATTCCATATTGCTTACACCTGGGATTTCTACCGGATATTGGAATGCCAAAAACAAACCTTCGCGCGCACGTATTTCAGTATCAAGCTCAAGCAAATTATCGCCATAAAAATCCACTGAACCCTGTGTCACTTGATAATTATCGCGCCCCGAAAGCACATGTCCGAGAGTACTTTTACCCGAGCCATTTGGCCCCATAATGGCGTGAATCTCTCCGGGTTTGACTTCCAGACTTAAGCCTTTAAGAATATTTTTTTCTTCAACACTTGCATGTAGATTTTTAATCGACAGCATGAATATATTTCTCCACTAACACGAATAATGATGCTCTAGCATCGGCTAATTTTTACACGGCCAAAATGGCTTTACTAGCCAACACTTCCTTCTAGACTAACTTCTAACAGCTTGCCAGCTTCCACGGCAAACTCCATTGGCAATTCTTTAAACACTTCTTTGCAAAATCCGTTAACAATCATAGACACCGCTTTTTCGGGGTCTATGCCGCGCTGGCGACACAGGTACATTTGATCGTCACTCACTTTTGAGGTGGTGGCCTCGTGCTCGATAACGGCGGAGGGATTTTTGCTTTCGATGTAGGGAAAGGTGTGCGCAGCACAGGCGTCGCCTATCAGCAAGGAATCGCACTGAGTGTAATTACGCGCGCCCTCAGCTCCAGGATTCATGCGCACTAAACCGCGATAGGCATTGGAGCTTTTACCAGCCGATATACCTTTGGAAATAATAGTTGAGCGGGTATTTTTACCCAGGTGAATCATTTTTGTACCGGTGTCGGCCTGCTGAAAATTATTGGTAAGCGCCACCGAGTAGAATTCGCCTACGCTGTTGTCGCCCTTCAATATACAGCTTGGGTATTTCCACGTAATTGCAGAACCTGTTTCAACTTGTGTCCACGATATGTGCGCATTGGTGTGGGCAACGCCGCGCTTGGTGACAAAGTTATAAATACCGCCTTTTCCTTGCGAATCTCCTGGGTACCAATTTTGAACTGTAGAGTATTTTATTTTGGCGTTGTCCATGGCAACCAACTCCACCACGGCCGCATGCAACTGATTCTCGTCGCGCATAGGTGCCGTACACCCCTCCAGGTAGCTGACATTACTGCCCTCTTCCGCAACAATTAGGGTGCGTTCAAACTGTCCGGTATTCGATTCGTTAATACGAAAATATGTAGACAGCTCCATCGGGCAACGCACGCCGTTGGGTATATAAACAAACGAACCATCGCTAAATACTGCGCTGTTAAGCGCCGCATAGAAATTATCTTTTTGCGGCACCACACTGCCCATATATTTTTTAATCAATTCGGGGTGTGAGTGCACCGCTTCAGAAATGGGACAAAATATTACGCCCGCCTCGTAGAGTTTTTTTCGAAAAGTGGTCGCCACCGACACCGAATCGAACACGGCATCTACCGCCACACCGGCCAACATCTCTTGCTCGTGCAACGGAATGCCAAGTTTTGCGTAGGTTTTTAATAGCTCAGGGTCTACTTCATCCAGGCTTTTGGGTTTATCGTCCCAGCTTTTAGGCGCGGAATAATAGGAGATCGCGTTAAAGTCTATTTTAGGGTAATGCACGTGTGCCCACGTGGGTTCGGCCATTTCTTTCCATGCGGCAAACGCTTTAAGTCGCCACGCCAACATCCACTCGGGTTCCTTTTTCTTGGCCGAGATAAAACGCACCACGTCTTCGTTGAGACCTGGCGCCAAAGTATCGGACTCGATGGCGGAGACAAAACCTGCCGCATAATCTTTTTCGATAAGCTGATCAATATGTTGTTGTGACATAAAATTCCAGTACTTTCACTAAATATGTTTGGTTTGCAAAAAAGCGCGTGTCTAATGCGGTGTACGGTGCTTAGATTCTCGTAAAATTAGTATTTGCAGCCCGCCTACTTATTCATGCTTCGTGTTATTCATGCTTCGTGTTATTCATGCTTCGTGGTACGTTTACTGCGCGGCGACAATTCCCGCAGCCGCACCACCGAATTACGAACCTTATCTGCGGCAAAATCAATATCTGACTCACACGTAAAACGCCCAAAACTGATTCGCAATGAGCTGTGAGCAAGTTCAGCACTTAGGCCAATAGCCCGCAACACATAGGAGGGTTCCACGCTTACCGAAGTACAGGCCGACCCAGCAGAAAGCGCAAGTTCGCGCAGAGACATAAGCAGCGCTTCACCTTCGACACCCTCGATACTCAGACTGACGATACCCGGCACGCAGTGCTGCTGCGATCCGTTTAGATGAATATCACCAAGGCCCTCCAAGGCGGCCAAGAACCTCGCCCTCAGTTCGCCAATGCGAACCAGCTCCTGCGCTAGTTCTTGCTTGGCTATACGTGCCGCTTCCCCCATACCTGCTAATTGATGGGTAGGCAATGTACCCGAGCGCATGCCTCGTTCATGTCCACCACCATGAATTTGAGCGCTGATCTTTACCGCAGGGTCTCGCCGCACGTAGAGCGCGCCCACGCCCTTAGGTCCGTACATTTTATGGGCTGAAAAAGACATCAAATCAACCTGCAGAAGAGACAAATCGACAGGGATTTTAGCCAGCCCCTGCGCCGCATCCACATGAAATAGCACGCCATTTTCTCGACACAACGAGCCTATAGCTTGCACATCGTTAATCGCACCAATTTCATTATTAACCAGCATTACCGACACCAGCAGCGTGTCGTCGCGCAGCGCCTCACTCACCTGGTTTGCACTTATGCGTCCGTCTGCGGCGGGCTTAAGGTAGGTCACTTGCAGACCCTGCGTTTCCAAATAGGCACAAGTATCCAATACGGCCTTGTGCTCTATTGAAGAGCTTATGATGTGCCTGCGAGTTTCCCCTGGCGCAAGTGCCGCACCTTTTAAGGCTAGATTATTTGATTCGGTTGCACCGCTGGTCCAGACAATTTCGCGCGGGTCACAATGGATTAGCTCCGCCACCTGCGCACGGGCATGTTCGATGGCCTCTTCTGCCTTCCACCCATATATATGCGAACGAGAGGCCGGGTTCCCAAAAATGCCATCCTCGCTCAGGCAGTCGCACATAAGCTTGGCCACTCTCGGGTCAACAGGAGTGGTGGCGGCATAGTCCAGGTATACGGGCAACTTAGCACTCATATCGGCTAAGCCAAGTTGGTTGCGCTGATAACATTTTCAAGGCTCTCTTTGTCGTTTTGGCGTTGCGACACATCTATAACGTCGCACCGCTCGACCAAACTCCCGAGACTGATACTACTCAGAAACTGGTGGATCTGCTCACTTAAATCACACCAGAGGTAGTGTGTTAGGCACACTTCGCCCTTCTGGCAATCGCCTTTACCGCCACAATTGGTGGCATCTATCGATTCATTTACGGCATCGACGATTTGGGCCACATAAAGCTCAGAAATATCGTGATTAAGCTTGTAACCGCCACCCGGCCCGCGCACGCTGCATACAAGCTCGTTTTGCCGCAATTTTGCGAATAACTGTTCTAAGTAGCTGAGCGATATCTCCTGTCGCTTGGAGATGTCAGCCAAGCTCACCGGCCCAGACTTGGAATGCAAAGCAATGTCTAACATGGCCGTAACGGCGTAGCGGCCCTTAGTAGTCAATCGCATAATATTTTACCCACGAATTTTAAGGGTATTATCGAAAAACCTAGCAAAACAGTCAAGTATATATCCTACTATTTTACTTGGTTAATCATCGCCCTTCGGATTGTTATCGCCGTTTGGGTCTTCAATATTGCCGCTAGGTGGTTTTTTCAACTGCTTATTAGTGTGATAAATATAGTTTTGTATGGAGGTCAACATGCCACGCATAATGCTCAGTTCCATTTTGTCCATGCGCACTCTATTGAACAGTCGCCGCATCCGCGTCATGGTCTGCCGGGGGTTGCCTGGCTCTAGAAAGCCCAGGTTTTCCAGCGTGGACTGCAGATGAACGAAGTAGTGTTCTAAGTCATCGCGCTTGGCTGGCGGCATGTCCCAATCGTCGAAATGCATGGGCTTGCCGTCTCGCTCGGCCAAAAATGACATTCGAATCTCGTACACTATGACCTGCAAAGCAGAAGCAATATTGAGCGAACTGTAGTCTTCGTTGGCCGGAATATGCACATGATAGTTGCACTTTTGCAGCTCATCGTTGGTTAAACCTCGGTCTTCACGCCCAAAAACTATGGCAACTTCATGATTTTTTGCCTCGCCCCAGGCCAAATCGCCACACTCGCGAGGGCTAATTAAGGGCCAGGGTATTCTACGTTCCCGAGCACTTGTGCCGATAACAAGACCGCAATCACCGATAGCCTCGTCTAGCGTTGCCACTACATCGACCCTATCGAGCACATCTACCGCTCCGGCGGCTCGCCAAACGGCTTTGTCGGATGGGTATTCTTTGGGATCGACCAAAACCAAGCGCGACAGCCCCATATTCTTCATGGCACGAGCGGCAGCGCCTATATTGCCCGGATGGGAAGTATTTACCATAACCATGCGGATGCGATCAAAGTATTGGTTGCTCTGTTGGTTAATCATGTGCTGTGTACACCTTTATTTTGCGCCTCTAACCAAAATCCTAAATTAATCAGCTTAATCTACCGCGACCGCCTAACACACTGAAAATAAGCCGTTTTTCATTTTTTTGAGACTCCCCCGTAGGGTGACTATGCGATCCTCTCAAAAAAGTAAAAATTCGCGCTATTTTCAGCACATTAGACGCCCTCGCTACGATACAACTGATTTATTTAGGATAATATTTCGGCATGTGCTTAACTTCCGACCATACCGAAAATGCGGCACTATACCTTCTGGACAGGCCATTGGCAAAACAAGCCAATCTGGCAACGATTGCTGCTATAATCGCCACCTTTTTCTTATCGCCACTTTTTCGAACTTTTTCGACTAATCAACTTGAGACCAAGCCATATGGAACCCATGCTGACCATCGCCCTGAAAGCCGCGCGCAAAGCCGGCGAACTGATAGAGAGCGCTTTCGATCGCCTAGACTTGGTAGACGTAGAGGAAAAGGGTCGCAACGACTTCGTCAGCGATGTCGACCGCAAGGCGGAGAAAGAAATAATTTATCATTTAAGCAAGGCCTACCCCGACCATAAGTTTCTGGGGGAAGAAAGCGGCGTAAGTGGCAATCCAAATAGCGATTATGAATGGATAATAGACCCGCTAGATGGCACCACCAACTTTATACACGGCATACCACACTTTGCGGTCTCTCTCGCTTGCCTATACAAAGGGCAAATTGAACACGGGGTAATTCTCGACCCGATCAAACGCGAAGAATATACTGCCACGCGGGGCAAAGGCGCCGTACTCAACGATCGCAGAATTCGCGTGTCTAACCGGCGCGATCTCGATGGCGCAATTATTGGTACGGGCATTCCATTTAACGGCTTTGCCTTTCAACATATCGAGCCCTATCTCGACTGCCTGAAGGAAGTGGCCAGCCAAACGGCTGGCATAAGACGCCCTGGTTCTGCAGCACTGGATTTGGCCTATGTTGCCGCGGGTCGTTACGATGGCTTTTGGGAGATGAACCTGCAAAAGTGGGATATTGCAGCGGGCATTTTGTTGCTGAAAGAAGCCGGCGCTTTAGTTTCAGACTTTAAAGGCGGCAATAACTTTTTGGACAGTGGCAACATTGTATGTGCTTCGCCCAAGGTTTTTAAACCCCTGCTTCAAATTGTCGGCCGACACATGGGAAAAATATAGCTTCTATTGCCACTTTTGAATTCGCCTAGCATAAAAACCGCCCTACTATTCGGAGGTTTTTTATTGCGAATTTAATCGCATAAAAACTGATTAAGTACATAAATAAAGGCTGCCAGGTTTAAGGGTTTAGTCAAGTAGTGATCAAAGCCGGCCTCCATACCTGCAAGAATGTCGTGGGAAAGAACATTCGCCGACAAAGCGATTACAGGAATATCTTGTGTAGTCTTCTCACTTTTAAGCACTTGCACTATTTCAAAGCCACTTAAACCAGGAAGGTTAACATCTAAAAGAATAAGGTCTGGCAAAGCTGAACGAGCAACAAAGAGACCCTGTACAGCCAGACCAACTACCGTCAGCTCCAGCTGAGGATATTTAGCTATTATTTGCGTCATCAACTTTTGGCTGGAAGGGTTATCCTCAACGTAAAGAATTCGCTTCTGCTGTGCCACGATAAGGGGTGGCACCACCTCGTCGACGCCCTTAATTTTATGTTCCTTCACAGCCGTTCTTGCGCAACCCGCTTGGTCAACGAAATTTTCTTTACATAAAGGAAACTCAACCCAAAATAGACTGCCTACATTTTCCTCGCTTTCAAAACCTATAGCACCACCCATTTGCTCAACCAACTGCTTGGTAATCACCAAGCCTACGCCACTTCCCTCGATGCCACTATGTTCCGCCCCAAGACGATTAAATGGTTGAAATATTTCGTGTTGCCGCTGTAATGTAATGCCTCGCCCCGTATCCCTTACCGACACTCTCAGGCGTTCGCTACCTACCAGATTACAGTCAACTGAAACCCGCCCTCCAGTTGTGTTGTACTTTACGCTATTTCCAAACAAGTTAATGAACACCTGCCGAAGACGCATTTCATCGACATAGACCGTCGCCGAGTCCAAGCTGTTAAACCTTATGTCGACATCCAGCTGGTGTTTTTCAATTTGCGACTTGACCAAGCCTATGCAGTCATTGATTGCGCGAGCCACAATCACTCGCTCCATTTTTAACTGCGAGTGCCCCGCTTCGATTTTAGCTAGATCCAAGACATCGCCTACCAATTCGAGCAAATGATTGCCTGCGCGCTTAATCTCCAGAATATTCTCTCTTTGTTGGGATGAGAGACCTGAGTCCAATTCAAACAATTGAGAAAAGCCCAAAATGGCATTGAGCGGGGTTCTCAGTTCATGGCTCATGCGGGACAAAAACTCGGATTTGGCCTGATTCGCTTTTTCAGCATCGACTTTGGCTTTTATTACTCGCTCTTCGGCATGTTTTAATTCAGTGACGTCCATATTGGTACCCGACATTAACAGGGGGCGGCCCTGCTCGTCGTATACCATATGGCCTCTTCCTCGCACCCAACGCCAACTGCCATCGGCCGCTCGAATGCGATACTCTATGTCGAAAGGTCCTTTTTGGGCGATATGGTCACTTAACGTTCGATCGAAACGCGGACAGTCATCCTTGTGCATAAGCTTGCGCCATGCGATCAGTTCGCCGTCCGCGATAGGGTCATCTTTTTCATAACCAAGCAATTCCCAGCACCGGCTAGAAAAGGTAAATTGACCACTGTCGTGATTCCACACCCACTCACCAGAGGTTTTTGATTTGCGCATCGGCGAACCACCGTCTTTGGCTGCCCACTCCCAAAGCCCATCACTGGATGATTTAATGATTCTATCGTGCCGAGCCTCACTCTCCTGCAGAGCCGCCTCTGCGGCTTTTAACTTAGTAAGATCAAATATCACACCAGAAACATGGGTAACGCGACCATTTGGCTCACGTATGGCGTCTACGCGAGCTTCCGCCCATACAAACTTGCCCTCCTTAGACTTCAGACGAAAAACAAAGTCTGCTGCTTGCTCTCTCTTTAGAAGCGCAGTCATATTGGCAATAAATTTCTTCCTGTCATCTGGATGGATGAACAGATAAAACTGATCGGATATTGCAAAATCTTCCGTATCCTCTTCGCTATAGCCGAGATGACGCCAAAGTCCACCATACCAGTGAGTTCGACCCTGCGTTAGATTCCAATCCAGAAAGCCATAGTCGTGAGCCCCCCAAAAGATTCTGTCATAGCGGTTGAGGCTTGCACTTAATTCGTCGAGCTCCTGATGAATGGGGGCTTGTTTGTTATGGTTTTTGCCAAAAAGGTAACTCCACATCAGTCTTTTACCCCTATCAAGATCTGAGCTTTTTGCAAAAAAATGAGAGTAAGGACTTCACTTGCCACACACAGGCCTATTTCTACCCTTGCAACAGAGCAAATTTGGTTATGGAAACACCAAGCGCTAGTCAATTTTTTCATATCACCCGTCAAAGCTCGTGGCCCTACTATACTGAGGGAGTATAAATGAGGTTCTTTACCACTTTGGCTGACCAATTTCTCTGCATTTCCAAGTTCCGGTTGTTCGGTAAATTTCAAAGTTTTATCAGGTAGCAAGTGCTTCTTGCCTAATTTTTAGATAGAGATATTGCATGTCTTGATATCCACATGCCTTTCTAATTATTCGCTTTATCGTTGCATTAAATGATTCAATTTTTGCGCTGGCGACCTTATATTTACAACAAGAAAGTAGTTCTTCTCGATCTCTATTAAGGCCTTTGGAGAATCTAACTATTTCTTTTATTTCGGTTTCATTTGCCCAGCCTATCCATTTGTCTAGATATTTGCCAGTCCATGTCTTTGAAGTATACGTCCATAGCTTTTTGAGCGCATCTTTTAGTGTGTATGCGGAATTCAAGTTTTCATTGATATCAAGAAGTGCCTTTAATGAAACTTTATCATCCTGTTTGAGGTTCCACGGATTCTTAAATACATTGAACCGTTGACCATTAATGAATTTTTTGCCTTCCTTTCCTTCTGCCTGACGCCACTCTTCTCGACGAATTTCGTCGATCACGTCATTGTAGTTCGATACAATATGAAACTTGTCAAAAACAATACTGGTATCAGGGATTTGCTCTTTCATAACCGCTCTATAAGCAACGCTTCGATCAATGCCAACGGCTTGTATACTAGCCTTTTGCTCTGGAGTGAGCTTTTGAAAAAAGCTCACTCAACTGGTTTTTCGTTTCCCTTCTGCAATATGAAGAACCTCACCATTGATACCATTCAGTACAACGGTTAAATAGTTGTGTCCTTTACCAATACTTGTTTCATCCACTAGAATGGTGTGAAGGTTGTCTAGATCAGGTGACGGAAGAGTTCGTTGTAAGGCATCTTTATTCCAGCGACGTGCAGCGTTAACAGAGATCGGGAAAAAACTGGCCGCTTTGTTAACAGGCATAAATCGACACAGCCTGCTCACATAAACTTTCCTAATTACCACTATAACTAAGCTACCAGTGGATTTTTCGTAATGAAATGCAATTGCTCCTATAAATAGAGAGTAATTTCTATCTCGTGAAATTTTAATCCTTGATAATTTCCATGAAAGCGCTACTTTCATCGCTAGTTTGGAAATGTGAATATTGACCAACAGAAATATCTCTATAAAAATTAAAAGGATAGAGAACTAAAATTCTCTCAATGTCGGCTTAGCCATGGTGGTAATTAGGTAAATTGTTAGTCGTTCGGTTGCCCGTCCGTTACTCCTTATTCTTTATTCCTTCGGGCAAAAAAATATGGAAGTTCTCTCATCGTGAACACTTCCCCTGAGTGGTAGTACACTGAATTGTCATTTCCTTAATTGTACCGAGGGGTAGATCCAATACTTGACGCTCAGTGGTTCTCATTTCACCCATGGGATGATTGCAATAAGGGCACTTATGGACACTTTTCGAGCGTCTGGACGGAGGAACACCTTCCCTATGCTTAATTCAAAATTAAGCTCGATATTATCTATAATCCAGTTAGGCAATTGGCACAACCCACTCATGGATACGGCTGCTGACATCAAGTAGACTACTCATAAAGTTCGGTTTATGCATGGATTTGCAATTACATTATAAGATAAGAGCTATTAAATGTGTTTGGCTATATTTTAGTCAGCCAAAGTGGTAAAGAGCCATAAAAGATTCCTACTGGTGGTAAACAATGGAAACAAAGCCTGTTTTTTTAAACCGCTCAAAATGTAATCTTGTTGTGGCGTTTATTATGCTGGGCGATTACGGCTTGCCAGAAAAGAGTCACGGCCTAGATCACCAAAACGCCGCGAGCCCACTTCACATCGCACGCATCGACTCAAGCCCAAAAACAGCACACCAACGAATAAACTGAAAAGCTCTTATAGTGAAAAGGAAAAAAGGCCAAGAAATTCTGCACCTTGGCCTTTTTTTGAATTGCCTTTAATCCCGCAAAACCTTATGGCATCAATTCTTCCTGGTCCGCCCCCTCTTTCTCTATTTGCATTAAATCTTCTTTGGTGAGTTTCATCGCCAACAAAATATTTGATGCTACATAGATCGATGAATAAGTACCCACAACAACACCCAAAATCAAGGCAACCGCAAAGTTATGGATCATTTCCCCTCCTAGAAAAAACAAGGCAAAAAGCACAAACAAAGTGGTGCCAGAAGTAATAGTTGTGCGCCCTAATGTTTGCGTCAAAGATATATTTACTAGCTCTAAAGGTTCTGTTTTACGCAACATGCGAAAATTTTCACGGATTCTATCGGCCACCACGATAGTATCGTTGAGCGAGTAGCCTACAACCGCAAGCACTGCAGCCAATACGGTTAAATTAAACTCCAACTGGAAGATCGAGAATGCGCCCAGCACAATAGTAACATCGTGAACCAAGGCCACAACGGCACCAATCGAAAACTTAAATTGGAAGCGCACCGCCACATAGGCCATTACCACCGCCAAGGCCAACAGCATTCCCAAACCACCTTCATCGCGCAGCTCTTCGCCTATTTGAGGCCCTACGAACGATACACGTTTTTGCTCAAGAGAGTCTGAAGTATTAGCTCGCAAAATTTCGGTCACTTTATCGCCGAGTTTGGCATCTTCTGTTTGAATACGAACAAGCACCGCCTGGTCAGACCCAAAGCTTGTCACTACCGCGTTAGGGTAGCCCTGATCTCTAAGAGTTTGGCGAATTCCTTCAATATCGGCTGTATGCTCGTAGTGCAATTCGAGTTCGGTGCCGTGGGTAAAATCCAAACCGAAATTAAGCCCGTTTACAGCCAGTGAAGTTACCGACGCAAGCAATAGAACAACGGACATGGCCGCTGCAATTTTGCGGAAGCCCATAAAGTTAATAACGCGATCTTTGTTCATTTTGTTTTCCAGTTAAAAGCCTAAAACTTCGGTTTCTGACAATTATTTATTTCTAACAGCTAATTATTTCTGACTGTCATCTATTTCTAATTCTGTCTGCGCTTGGTAGTTTGCAACTGCACTTAAATCCACAGCTTTTTAACTGGCCTGTTCCCATAGATAGCATTGACTACCGCACGGGTAACCATAATGGCACTAAACATTGAGGTAACAATGCCTATTGCCAAAGTCACAGCAAAACCTTTTATGGGGCCAGAACCAATGGCGTAAAGAATAATGGCAACGATAAAGGTGGTAATATTGGCATCCAAAATGGTTGAAAATGCGCGATCGAAGCCAGCATTTATCGCCGATTGATTGGGCATTCCATTTCTAAGTTCTTCGCGTATACGCGAGAAAATAAGTACATTGGCGTCTACCGCCATACCCACTGTCAGTACGATACCCGCAATACCAGGCATAGTAAGCGTTGCACCGAATAGCGACATAATCGCCACTAATAGCGCGAGGTTTACCATAAGCGCAATATTGGAGGCAACACCAAACACGCGGTAGTAGGCCATCATAAACAACATCACGGCTAACAAACCAATTTGAACCGACTTCTTACCCGCAGCGACGTTTTCACGCCCCATCGACGGGCCAATGGTGCGCTCTTCGACAAAGCCCATGGGAGCAGCCAAGGCACCGGCACGCAACAACAGAGCCGTTTCGGAGGCTTCCAGAGAGTTGCTAATTCCGGTAATGCGGAAGTTCATATTGAGTGCGCTTTGGATGGTGGCCCGGTTGATGATTTTCTTTTCCGGTATTTGGGTAAATACCTTTACTTCGTTGCCATTTTCATCGTGCTCTATTTTGGTGACGGTGTGATATTCAATAAACACCACCGCCATACGCCGACCAATATTATTGCGTGTATTACGGTTTATAATGGTGCCGCCTTCGCTATTTAAACTGATATTTATTTGCGGCAGAGAGGTCTGCGAATCAAAACTAGCTGAGGCGTTGGTAACGTGCTCACCCTTGATTAGTATGCGCTTCTCAAGATAAGCGCCACCAAAAGCGGCTTGATCTTTTTCGTCGGCAAAGGGAAATAATTCTTTTTGCGATGAGAGAGCGTCGGGCAAAGCCTCTAGACGAAATTCGAGATTTGCAGTTTTACCCACAATGGATTTTGCACGCGCGGTATCTTGAATTCCGGGTAATTGCACAACAATTCTATTGCGTCCCTGGCGCTGAACCAAGGGCTCGGAAACGCCCAGTTCATTTACACGCTTGCGTAGAGCCGTTAGGTTCTGCTCAACCGCTAGGGTTTCTTTTTCGCGAATATAGCTTTCACTTAAGCTAAGCGTGGCAGAATAATTAGCGCCATCGTTTGTTCGCCTATATTCGAGTTGCTGTAAGTCTTTACGTATGTGGGATGTAATCTTGTCTCGCAATTCTTCAGAATTAACATTAACTAAAATCGTATTATCGACAAGGTTTAGCGCTACGCCCCGCATGCGCTCTTCGCGAACATACTTTTTCAACTCAGTGATATTGCTACCCATTTCTTCAGAAAGCAATTTTTTAGTATCAACTTCCAATAAGAAATGCACGCCTCCGGCTAAATCCAAGCCAAATTTCATTGGCCCACCGCCGATATCCAGCAACCGCTGCGGGGTCGTCTGGGCCATATTGACGGCTACTACATACTCTCGCTCTTCGAGTCTTTCCTGAGCAACCCGCCGAGCAAGTAGTTGGTCGTCGGCGTCGTAAAGGCGAATCAGGCCACTGCTACCCGTTGATTCAACGCCAAAAAAACGAATGTCTGCATCCGTCAACGCCTCTTCCACCCGCGCCATTACCGCATCATCAATCACCCCAGAAGCCGAGGTGCCGGACACCTGGATGGCGGGATCGGGCGCATAAATATTCGGCAGCGCATAGATAATGCCCAATACCGTTATGGCAAGAATAAGTACATATTTCCAGAGAGGGTAACGATTCATGAGTGGTCCAAGTAGCCTTTTTGTTGGGCAACATTTTTTATTTATATTAAACACTGACGCTAGGCGACGTATTCAGGCGTAAGAGTGTTGAGCGTTAGCTGCTTTTAATAAGGCCCAAGTTGTATTTAAAAGGACCTAAAACGGCGAGACATTCAAAAGCCGGCGATTATACCGGCTTTGTGGCTCTGCAAATAACCTTTTCTACCTCCATACCCGAAAGCGAATCAAAAACACAGGATTCAATGGCCTCAATTGAGACCGACATTCCAACAGCCGCAACACTATGCCCCGCTATACTCTATATGGGTTGTCGGCGTAAGTTTCAAGGTTGACCCTCAGTTTAGGCGCCGCGGCCAAGCGCGCAGCCGCTAGGTTTCAAAGCATAAATAAGGTTTACACCCAGGTTCGGGTCTTACCCAGCCGATCGTAAAACAGCGCAACGTAATCGGCCAAACGCCCACATTCAATGGCGTCACGCATCTCGTGCATGATCACCTGATAGTGACGCAGGTTATGAATAGTATTGAGTTGCGAGCCAAGAATTTCTCCGCACTTATCCAAGTGATGAAGATAAGCGCGACTGAAGTTTTGACAGGTATAACAGTCGCAGTGCGGGTCCAGTGGCCCGGTGTCGTGGCGATGCACTGCGTTACGAATTTTGACCACTCCCGCCAATGTAAACAAGTGGCCGTTACGCGCATTGCGTGTGGGCATTACACAGTCAAACATATCAATACCGCGCCATACGGCCTCTACCAAATCTTCGGGCTTGCCCACCCCCATTAAATAACGCGGCTTGTTTTCAGGCATTTTCTTAGCCAGATGATCAAGGATGCGCATCATGTCTTCTTTCGGTTCACCCACAGATAAGCCACCTATGGCATAACCGTCAAACCCTATCTCGGTTAAACCAGCTAAGGAGCTATCCCGAAACTGCTCATACATACCACCCTGCACAATGCCAAAAAGCGCATTTGGGTTATCCCCGTGAGCGTCTTTACTGCGTTTTGCCCAGCGTAGAGACAACGCCATGGAGTCTTGCGCTTCCTGCTCGGTGGCGGGGTAAGGCGTGCACTCGTCAAAAATCATCACAATGTCAGCGCCGAGGTCGCGCTGAACTTGCATGGCGCGCTCTGGGTCGAGGTATATCTCACTACCATCTATAGGCGAACGAAACTTCACCCCCTGCTCGGTTATTTTGCGCAACTCACCCAAACTGAATACCTGAAAACCACCCGAGTCGGTGAGAATTGGCCCTGGCCACTGGGTAAAATCGTGTAAATCCCCATGAGCCTTGATCACCTCGGTACCGGGGCGCAGCATTAAATGAAAGGTATTACCGAGAATAATCTCGGCGCCGGTGTCTTTTATGTCGCGCGGCAACATACCTTTAACCGTACCGTAGGTGCCCACGGGCATAAACGCTGGCGTTTGCACCTGACCGCGATCAAAGGTAAGCGTGCCTCGACGGGCATTGCCGTCGGTATTTTTTAATTCAAATTTCATGGAGTATTTATAAGTTCGTGTTCAGCCGCGTCATTGCGGGTGATAAACATGGCATCGCCATAACTAAAGAATCGATATTTGTTAAAAACCGCCGTTTTGTAGGCAGCCATAGTGTGACTATAACCCGCAAACGCCGACACCAACATAATCAAGGTACTTTCAGGCAAATGGAAATTAGTAATAAGGGCATCTACCACTTTGTAGTGGTAGCTGGGGTAGATAAAAATATTCGTTTCACCCTGATAAGGCATTATCTCGCCAGACTGTGCCGCCGTTTCCAAGCAGCGCACGCTGGTGGTACCCACAGCAACAACCCGCTTGCCCGCCTGTTTTGTGCGCCTAACTTGCTCACACACCTCCTGGCTCAACACCATTACTTCAGAATGCATAGTGTGTTCGTAAATATTGTCCACGCGCACCGGCTGAAATGTTCCCGCGCCAACGTGAAGCGTGACAAAGGCCACCTGAACCCCCCGCACTTTTAACTGCTCAAATAATTCATCGTCAAAGTGCAAACCTGCCGTTGGCGCCGCAACAGCTCCTTTATTAATGCTGTAAACCGTCTGATAGCGCTCGCGATCGCTAGTGTCGTCTGGCCGATCGATATAAGGCGGCAGCGGAATATGACCAATACGCTCAAGTACATCCAAGGCCGATTCCGTTTCAGGAAAACGTATTTCAAACAGTGCCTCATGACGTGCAGCCACCTGTACGCGAGAGCCATCACTCAGCGCAATAAACGACCCCACCTTGGGTGATTTACTTGCTCGCACATGCGCCAAAACCCGATCGCGGTCAAGGATACGCTCCACTAAAATTTCTAGCTTGCCACCGCTTTCCTTGCTACCAAACACCCTGGCGGGAATCACCCGAGTGTCGTTAAATACCATTAAATCACCCGGTTCAACCAGATTCAACACATCTTCAAAAGCCTTGTGGCTGAGCTCACCACTACTGCCATCCAACACCAACAAACGACTGGCCCGCCGCTCCGCTGCCGGAAAGCGTGCAATTAATTGGTCGGGTAATTGATAATAAAAATCCTGACGCCGCATACTACCTATCTACTTAACAGATTGATTTACAAAAACAGGGGCGCAAGAGTAATGGAAATATCGAGCAAATTCCACGTTTTAGCGGTTGACCGCCGCAAAACCGCTGTTATAATTGCCGCCCTTATGCCCCCGCAGCTTATTTACCCGTTAAAGTAACCGAGCGGACAAGAATTCAGAAAGTAGCTTTAGGCAGACACAGCAAAATCAACAAAGCCTGCGAACTGAAACGATTTAAAAGCCAGTGTGGTGAAATTGGTAGACACACGGGATTCAAAATCCCGCGCCCTTAAAAGCGTGCCGGTTCGAGTCCGGCCACTGGTACCATATTTGAAGATTAAAACTTCCTATAACGTCCTAAACCCCGCTAAAATAGTGGGGTTTAGGACGTTATGGACTTCCGGTTTTGTTCTACTAAATACCAACAAATCCTAAGTCAATGCGTGGTACATATGTTGGTACCTTCTCAAATACCAACAACCACATACCAACACGCGAAATTCAGAACCAATAAACCGCTTCATACACTTGATACGGTAACTTTAGGCTATGGCACTTACAAACCAAGAAATCAAAAACGCTAAACCTGCGGATAAACAATACAAGCTCAGTGACGCCAAAGGCCTGTTTCTGCTAATTGCCCCCAAAGGGCAAAAGTATTGGCGCTTAGCCTATCGCTTTGGTGGCAAACAAAAAACTTTGGCTCTAGGTGTATTACACAGAAATCACCCTAGCCCAAGCACGTGAGGATTTAGGTCAAGCCCGTGAGCAACTTAGAAAAAACCAAGATCCAAGCGATGCCAAATGAATACAAAAACTCACAAACGTAGATTCACAGCACAACAGCTTTAAAAACGTCGGTAGAGAATGGTTCAATAAGAAAAAACCGGAATGGTCGGACGGTAATACAAACCGTACTTGCCGTATTCTCGACAAATATCTATTCCCCTATATTGGCAACACGCCGATTAATGCGGTAACGGCTCCAGAACTTCTCGCATCGTTGCGCCGAATAGAAAGTCGAGGCACCATAGATACCGCCCACCGCGCAAAACAACTTACAGGACAAATCTTTAGGTACGCCATCGCTTGTGGCCTAGCAGAACGCGACCCTAGCGCCGACCTAAGAGATGCCCTTGCCACACCTAAAACCAACCACCTTGCCGCTATCACCTCGCCTAAGGACGTCGGCCGATTAATGGCGTCAATAGACTGCTACGAAGGTACACTGGTTGTTCAATCCGCCCTTAAACTTTGTCCACTCTTATTTTGTAGACCAGGAGAACTCAGGCATATGGAATGGACAGAAATCGACTTTGAACAACAACGAGTTGAAATACCGGCTGAAAAAATGAAGATGGGCGACCCTTTCATTATTCCGTTAAGTAAACAAGCTATGGCAATACTGAAAGCCCTACAGCCACACACGGGCAACGGCCGTTATGTTTTCCCAAGCGCACGAGGTGGCAGTCGCCCACTTTCTGAAAATGGAGTTCGTGTAGCGATACGCGCTATGGGTTATGAAAAAGGAGTAATGACAGCTCACGGTTTTAGAACAATGGCACGCACACTACTGGACGAAGTTCTTGAATACCGCATTGAATGGATAGAGTGCCAGCTTGCTCATGCGGTTAAGGATGCAAATGGCAGAGCATACAATCGCACAAGCTACATAAAACAAAGAACGGAAATGATGCAACGCTGGGCTGACTATTTACACACGCTCAAACTGGAATCTTTAAACTCTAACGTAATAGCCGTTACATTTGCAGTCTGCAGAAAAATTGAAGCTTAACCGACCCGCTAAAACTGTAGATAACATTCAGCGCCGCGCATCCATCCTACGTAAAACGGCCTCCGCTATTTCATCAGCACTATGGTTGGATTCTTTGCGCGGCTCTTTAAAATGTTTAAAAATATCCGCCTGCCTACCCTCTTGCACCTCACCATAGCTATAAAACGTTATTAATACACCTGCATGCCCAAAGTTCTGGCTCCATGCCTTAAATTCTTCGGGTGATCTACACAGGGTTTCACCGAACGAAGCCAAGGTATTACGAAAACTATGCGGGTTGAAACTGGGTAAATCAGCTAGCGCAAACGCTCCTTTAAAAGTCTTACGTATAGCCGCAGCGCCGCTCCAGTGCTCACGGGTTAGCCCGCTAGCCATAAAATCATTATCCTCGCCATGACTTATTTTAGTTTTTGGGGAAAGTGGGTCATCGTTGCCAAACAAGCATTCATTTTTTAAATAGGCCACCCAATCAAAAACAATCGCCCTCTCCTCATCACCGACAGGAAAAAAATAGGTTGTAAAGCTTTTACTGAATTTAGTATTAACTTCCCTAGCATCCTGGTAAACAGTATCGGCGTTCAAATCGACGTGCTTTAGTTTCATTGAGGCGATAGCGCTATCCCTGGCACCGGTTAACAGCGTAAATGCAATTAAGGCTTTATCACGTTTTTCAATGGGGGTGATATTCGGCATTACCTGCAATACGTGCTTAATTTGCTCTATGGTTGCCACGGATTGTTGGCGTTTTGCCTTAGCGGTACGAGTGTCTTTTTCCGACAGATTAAAATATTGTGCATCTGAATATTTAATGCGTGATTTACAACCCGTTTCCTGTGACAGCCATTCAATGAAAGTTTTTGGCTCTTCAGTGGTATCTGTGGGTTGATTTGGTCGATTTCTC